>NZ_CP011304.1:922152-1228703 GCF_000981785.2 Microcystis aeruginosa NIES-2549
TAGGTAGGCGTTAAAAATTATCAGACACCCCCCTTATCAAGGGGGGACTAAGGGGGGATTAAGGGGGGATCAAGGGGGGATTTATCTTCAACTTAATTATAACCAGCTAGATAACTGAGGTAAGAGACTCTTGCTGACTTGCTTGCAGATGGGATTTAGCGCGAACAGCGCGGAACATCCCAAAACGACATAAACCCGTACCAAAGGCCAAACGCATCAGCAGAATTGTCGGCACTTCTCGGACGGATTTAACCAACCCAGTTAGACCAAATTGCCACCAACCTTGGGGACGAATCACCCCCTGCCAAATGGTATCAATCCAAGAGGGTAGAGTGGCTTTTGTCCAGTCAGCAGTCACCACTTCCCCATCTACCAATCCCGTGGCCGCTAACTGTTCGGCAAAACCTTCGATACTGGCAAAAGCGGGGTGGGACCACTGATCCAAAAGTTGGCGCATTACAGGACTTTCCCAGAAATTGAGCGGTTTTTGACGGTCATCTCGCTGATTCCAGTCCGCTACCACTAGGACTCCCCCCGGCTTAAGAACTCGCAGTAATTCCTGAGCAAAAACGGCTTTGTCCGGCATATGGGGACCGGCTTCAATTGACCAGACCACATCAAAACTCTCGTCGGGAAAAGAAAGGGCCATGGCATCATCGACCAAAAAGCGAGCATTTACATCTGGGGGTGTTAGTTCTTTGGCCCGTGCCACTTGTTTGGGACTAATGGTGACACCGGTAACGGCAAATCCGTAGTCGCGGGCCAGAATGCGACTGCTGCCACCAATACCACAACCGACATCGAGGAGAGTTGCACCGGCGGGTAGTTTATCCAAACCTCCCCAAGAGACCATTTCCGCCACAAAGTCGGCTTTTGCCTGTAGAAAGTCTTTTTTTTCTGGTGGGGAACCGTAGTGACCTAAATGGATGTGTTCGCCCCAATAATATTCTAAAATCCCGTCCTCGGTCCATTGGTCGTAGGAATTGGCCACCGAGTCCGACGATTGGTACTTGCGAGAGGAAACAAAATAGACGACGATAGCGATCGCTAGGAGTAAACCTAAAGATGATGTCACCAAAAGTATATTCATTAAATGCTGCCGGGCAAACTGATACAATGCTTAATAACTCTTAAAGATTATACAACCTTGAGGTTCTGTGGGCTGAGGTCTTTCAATCAAGATTGATAAGCGTAAGACGTATTTTAACCGCCTATGCTTGGATTAGCTGAATCTCCCCTAACTTCTTAATGCTGGCAAAATTCTCCCTTACAAGGGAGATTCCCCCAGCTATCTACCAGTTAATTGCACCCAGCTACTGAGAACAGAAAAAGCTATATTTATAAGTAAATCGAATCTGTCTTTCTGTTTAAAGACCCATGGATAACAAAATTCTCGACGTTCGCCATCTCACCGTTGAATTTTCTAATCAGAAAAGAACAACAGTCGCCGTTAATAACATTAGTTTTAGCTTGCAGAAAGGTCAAGTTCTCGGTTGTGTGGGGGAGTCGGGTTCAGGAAAATCCGTCACCTCCCTCGCACTCATGGGATTGGTTCCCTCTCCGGGGAAAATTACCCGGGGAGAAATTTGCTTTCGTCCAGCAAAAGGTCAGTCAATGCAAGCAGTAGATTTATTATCTATTCCCCCAGAAGAATTGCGTTATTATCGCGGGGGAGAAATGGCGATGATTTTCCAAGAACCAATGAGTTCTCTTAATCCAGTCTATAACATCGAGTTTCAACTCACAGAAGCAATTTTACTGCATCAAAAAGTCACCCCCGAACAGGCAAAAAATCAAGCCATCTCTCTACTGCAAGAAGTGCGCTTATTACCCAGTGATGAACAGTTAGAGGAGAAGTATATAGAAACTTTTCCCTTAGAAAATAAGGGTCATGTCAGAGAAAAAATTAGAACTTATATTCAAGAACAAAAAGAAGCAATTCTCAAGCGTTATCCTCACGAATTATCGGGGGGACAATTACAAAGGGTAATGATTGCCATGGCGATTTCTTGTAATCCTACCCTATTAATTGCCGATGAACCAACCACCGCTTTAGATGTGACTGTCCAAGCAGAAATATTAAGATTATTGCGAGATTTGTGTAAAAGCGATCGAGAAATGTCAATGGTTTTTATCTCCCACGATTTAGGAGTTATTAACGAAATTGCCGATCAAATTGTCGTGATGTATCAAGGAGAAATTGTCGAACAGGGACCGAAAGAAGAAGTATTAAATTCTCCCCAACATCCCTACACAAAAGGTTTACTTGCCTGTCGTCCCCGCTTAAACTCTCGTCCAGAAAAATTGCCCACCGTCAGCGATTTTTTACAAGTGGAAAAAGACTCTCAAGGTAAGATTATTAAACTACAGGAAATTACTCCACCAGCAGTTAAATTTATTACTCTCCAGGAGGAAGAAAGCAGAATTGAAGGTTTACAACATCACGAGAATATTTTATCAGTAGAAAATTTATCGGTTAGATTTCCAGTTAAGGGAGTTTTCGGGCAAGTAAAGACCTTTTTTAATGCCGTAGATCAGGTCAGTTTTGCCGTTAAACAGGGGGAAACCCTCGGTTTAGTCGGTGAGTCGGGCTGCGGAAAATCTACCTTAGCAAGGACAATTCTGCGCTTAATTCCTGCTACTTCTGGAAATATCTATTTCCGAGGAGAAAATCTCGCTAAGTTAAACCCCAGCGATCCAAAATTAAGACTACTGAGACGGGAATTACAGATAGTTTTTCAGAATCCCTACAACTCCCTGAATCCCCGTTTATCCATCGGTAAAGCAATTTTAGAACCGATGGTTATTCATCATACCGGCGGCAATTCCCAAAAGCGACGGCAACGAGTAGAATATTTATTAGAACGAGTTAAACTTGATCCTAATTGGTTTGATCGCTATCCCCATCAATTATCAGGAGGACAACGACAAAGGGTTTGTATTGCTCGCGCTTTAGCCTTAAATCCTCAGTTTATTATCTGTGATGAATCTGTCTCTGCTTTAGATGTTTCCGTGCAAGCGGGAGTCTTAAATTTACTCAAAGAATTACAGCAGGAATTTAATCTCACTTATATCTTTATTTCCCACGATTTAAGTGTTGTCAGATTTATGAGCGATCGGATTATGGTGATGAATAAAGGTAAAATTGAGGAAATGGGTACAGCTAACCAAATTATTAACTCTCCCCAAAGTGATTACACGCGTAAACTTATCGCTTCTATTCCCCAATTTACCGAAAGTCTTGCTAGTTAAAATTAGCCATCAAACCGAAAGGATTAGCTGCCTCTAATTGTGCCGATAAACCTAACAAAGTAATTTCATCAGCAGGTTTACCCACTAACTGGATTCCCACGGGTAAACCCTGACTATCAACCCCTGTGGGTAAAGCAATTGCAGGTAAACCACTCGCATTAGCAATCGGAGAAGGGGCAATCCAAGCAATCATCCTGTCAACCGCTTCTTGCGGTGGTAAATTTTCCCACTCACCAATTCCGGGAGGTTGATGTAGGAAAATGGGCAAAAGTAAGACATCAAAATTATCAAACATCGCCACAATTTGCCGCGAAATAACGTGCATCTGCCGCACCGCTTGCAGGTATTCCCCCGCGCTGCCAGAATTGTCTAATAACCATTGGTTAAGGGGACTTAATAACTCCTTGGGAATTCCCGTCGCCGCCGTCCCCGCTTGCCAAATACGCCGAAAAGGAGCGATTAACGCCTGTAAATCGGGAGAATACTCGGTTAAATGATGCCCCATACCCTCTAAAATTTTAGCCGTCTCGATCACAGCATTTTTATAGACGGAAGCCGCCTCGCCGAAGGGGGATATGGAAGTAGAAAAAGCGATTCTCAGGGGTTTTACGCCTCTCTGAGTGGCTTCTAGGAAAGAAAAGGGCGGATCGGGTAGCCAGTAGGGATCGCCCGTCGTATAGCCCGAAATCACGGTAAGCAGCGCCGCCCCATCTGCCACCGTCTTAGAAAGAGTGCCGTTAGTGGCGATACCGCTTTGAAATTCCCCCACCGGGGCATAGGAAACCCGTCCACGACTGGGTTTTATCCCCACCAAACCGCAACAACCCGCCGGAGTACGAATGGAACCGCCACCATCGGAACCCTGGGCAATCGGGCAGAAACCCGCCGCTACCGCCGCCGCCGCACCGCCACTGGAACCGCCTGCGGTATAATCGCGGTTGAAGGGGTTACGAGTCGGCAAAAAACCCGGATTTTCGGTGTAGGGAAAGGAACCTAGCTGGGAAGTGGCAGTTTTGCCCAGAAGGATAAAACCCGCCATTTTCATTCTGGTGACGATTCCTTCGTCGTATTGGGCGATATTTCCCTGTAAAGCGGCGACTCCGTAACTAACCGGCATTCCGGCGACGGCATTTAAGTCTTTAATGGCGGTGGGAACTCCAAAAAAAGGCGGTAATTCGGCAGTAGCGGCGATTTGACTTAATTGTTCCGTTTGGATGCTGGCGGTTGCTAGGGCGCTTTCCCCGGCGACATGGACAAAACTACCAATTTGACAGTCAAATTTCTCGATTCTGTCGAGGTATAAATGGGTTAATTCTAGGGGGGAGATTTGTTTAGTGCGAATCAGTTGGGCTAATTCTAGGGCAGATTTTTGTAATAATTCATCACTCATGAGCGATCGAGTTAAAATAGGTAAGTGAAAATAATTATATTCTTTAATGATAGAGATGGTTTTAAAAGAAAAAGTAAAAAAAGACCATTACTGTAAAAATTTCCCGATCCCCTCTTTTCTTTGAAAATTATGACCCCACAGTTAATTGAAATTCTCTCGGCTGACGAAATTCGTCGCACCATTACCCGTTTAGCTTCCGAAGTTATCGAAAAAAGTGGCGATTTAAATAACTTGATTTTGATCGGTATCTACACGCGAGGAGTGCCTTTAGCTAATTTAATTGCTAATCAAATTGAGAGCTTAGAAGGGGTAAAAGTTCCCGTAGGAGCGATCGATATTACCTTCTATCGCGACGATCTTGATCGCATTAAAACCCGCACTCCTGCTAAAACCAAAATGCCCCTAGATGTCACGGGAAAAACCGTGATTTTAGTCGATGATGTTATCTATAAAGGTCGCACAATCCGCGCCGCTTTTAATGCTATTATTGAGTATGGCAGACCGCAAAAAATCCGCTTATTAGTTCTCGTTGATCGTGGTCATCGGGAATTACCAATTCACCCAGATTTTACTGGCAAAAAACTCCCCACCGCAGCCGAGGAACAGGTCAGAGTTTATCTACAGGAGATTGACGGCAAAGATGGGGTGGAATTAATCAAATAAACAGATAATTGGTAACTAATCCCCGGAGGAAAATAAACAGAATTGCTTCGATAAGTAGGTAGGCGTTAAAAATTATCAGACACCCCCCTTATCAAGGGTAGGGTTGATTCATGAATCAACCCTACCTTATCAGGGGGGGCAGGGGGTATCGAACCTAAAATCCATTTTTAATTTAATTATAACCAGCTACTTAATAGCCACAAAAATAGCACTTGTTAAGTTTTTTCCTGTTTAGAAAACTTAACAAATTTAACCAACGAATTACTAAAGTCTGCTGAAGCTTTTACCCTCTATATATTTGCTAAATACAAAAATAATCTTTTTTAGGGCAAGGTAAAAGCAGCAATTACAGGATAATGATCGGAGGGAATAAGATTCAACCAACGGCAAGGATCGACTTTTGCCCAATCTAACTGCAAACGGCTATCATAATAAATGGTATCGATGGCTAAATAGGGGGTATCGGTGTAATTATTAAAGCTCATTTGTTCCGCTAATTCCAAATCGGCTAAAGCATCCTTTAATTTAATTTCTGACTGGAGAGGTTGAGTTAAAATCTGACGGGGTAATTGCTGAGAATTAACATTAAAATCACCTGTTAAAAATAGGTAATCTTTTGTTAAATCTAGTTGACAAAAACGCTCCTGTATGCACTTAGCACCTAAGTCCTTAGCTTTGTCGCTATAGTAATCGAGATGGGTGTTATAAAACTGTAAAGTTTGCCCCTCAAGAGTGCGAAATTTAGCCCCCGTTACCATGCGGGGATAAGGATTACCCCAAGCTTCGGTAATACTGCCAATAATATCGGGAGTTTCTGATAACCAAAATTCGTAAATTTCCAAACATTTCAACCGACTTGGTTGATACAAAATCGCACAATGTTCATCTAATCCTGTTCCCCTGCGATCGCTTCCTAAACTTTGGTATTTTGGCAATAAACGGTGTAGATCCAATAGTTGATTAGCGCGAGCTTCCTGAGTACCAATTATATCGGGAGAATAGTGAGCAATTAAAGCCGCGACTGCTTCCCTTCTTACTCGCCAATTACGCTCATCGGGATCGGGTTTATCGTAGCGAATATTAAAGGACATCGCTGTTAGTTTCATAGCAAAATGGAGAATAGGGAAGATGGAAGGGAATGGGGATTTCTGTCAGTGAATAGTAATCAGTAATCAGTGAACTGAAAACCCACATCTGATAACAAAGTCCGAATCTAAAACCTAATTCGTTAAGCTAAAAGCTTCGATGTGCTTAGTTTCTAACCTTCTTTTTAGGTAGGAGAATTGCCAGATTCTGTCTTTTGCCCCTTGCCTTCAGAAGCTGATAACTGATAACTGCCTTTTTCTAGGATCGAGAATCAGAATCTATATCTGTCTTCACTTCGGGGATAATATCCGGTCTTTGGGCATCTTCCCAACCAACCGGACGTTTAGAATTATACCAAGCGATCGAACCGATGGTGACAGCAGCCAGAAAACCGACCACATAAACTGCCACGAAATAAACGGGGAATTTGCCACTGGCCACTTCTAGGAGTAGATACATAATTTTTTCACGATTAAGCTTTTAATTTGTATATCTTAACAGAATCGGCCCCCTCATCCCTATTCTCGATCGCTACTGGTCCACCAACCGGAAGGCAGCCAAACACCGCCATGAAAAGCTATTTTTGCCGGTGTCATCACATATCCCCAGGCCTCGCCGATCAATTCTCGCTCTAGATTATAAATAGGGATTCTGCGACGCTGATACTCGTTTTCTTCTGGAGATCTGCCGGGTTGATAATCTTCCAAACCATCCAAAAGCTCAATATCATAATCTGCGTTAAAAGTCAATAAAATTCCCTTCACCCAGCCCTCCCCCTCGGTCAGTCCGGGATAACCGAGGGCGGTAAGATGGTATAAATGCCCCCTTGTGTAGGCGGTTTTAGAGTTGATCACTTTTCCTGCACAGTAGGCAGAATAGTTACTCTCCCTGGGTTTCAGGGTTCCATAAACAAAAACTTCCATCATCGATCCAATTGTGCAGCTACTCCTCCTAATAGGATATCGCGAACAAATTGACTGGCTAAAAGTTCGTGGGGAAAACCGAGGGAAATGGCACTGATATTATCGAGTCTTTGCAGCTGTTCCCCAGTCAGGTTAAAATCCACACAGGCGAGATTATCCTGCAATTGGGACAATTTTCGAGCGCCAATGATAGGAATTACGGAGTTAGGGCGATTTCTGAGCCAATTTAACGCCACTTGTGCCGGTGATTTGCCGATTTCTCTGGCAATCTCTAGGACGGTCTCGGCAATTTTCAGATCGCGATCAAGAATTTGAAAAGGTTGGTCGGTCATGCTTAAACGACCATCGACGGGGTTGGGTTGATTATATTTTCCCGTTAAAACTCCTCCTCCCAGGGGACTCCAAGCTGTCACCCCGATGTTTAATGCTTTGGCCATAGGCAATAATTCCCGTTCGGGGGTGCGTTCCTTGAGAGAATATTCTATCTGTAGTCCGATAAAGGGTGTCCATCCCCGTAGGGTGGCTAGGGTGTTCGCTTGGGAGACAATCCAAGCAGGACTGTCAGAAATGCCGATATAAAGCACTTTTCCCATCCTGACCAAATCATCGAAAGCACGCATCACTTCCTCGATAGGAGTGAGAGAGTCCCAAATATGAAGCCAGAGTAAATCGATGTAATCAGTGCCTAAACGCTTTAAACTAGCTTCTACCGCCTGAAAGAGGTTTTTTCGATGATTTCCGCAGGCATTGACATCGCCGGGGCGGGTGTTGAGAGAATATTTCGTGGCAATTACCCATTTTTCTCGATCGCCCTTGACAAATTCCCCCACTAATGTTTCACTGGTTCCGTTAGTGTAGAAATTAGCAGTATCGAGAAAATTGCCCCCCGCTTCCGCAAAAGCCTGAAAAACCGCCCGACTTTCCTCTTTATCCGACCCCCAACCCCAATCTTCCCCGAATGTCATCGTTCCTAGACATAGTTCCGAAACTCGCAGACCACTATTACCTAAAAGTTTGTAACGCATAATTAACTAAAATTTTGAATAATGAAGTTAATTATAATTGAATTTGATCGACATTTTTACTACAGCATCCAGTCTTTTTTGTCAAGTACATTTGATACAAGTTTCATAAGCTAACCCCAGTGAAAGCTATGACCTTAAAGGAGGATAAACCACCTCGGTGGGGGGGTCATTCCCCCGTTAACTGGGCGATTCTATTTAGGGTTTGCTGAATAAATCTAAAAACCTTGTTGGGTAAGACTTTTAGACTTTTTGTCAATCAAAAAGTACCAGGTATGGGAGTGATCAGGGGGAAAATTCCGGGACTTTTTCCCTAAAAATTAGGTAATTGGCCACCTCAAAACCGGTAAAATCCCACACCCCACACCCCACACCCCACACCCTGCCCCCACCGAAAAACTTTTTCAGCAGACCCTATTTAGTTGCTTGATTACCTTGGTTCGTCGTGGAGGGTTTCGGACGCTTCCCCAAGCTCGGCGTTTATGGGCCAAGCAAGTTGACACAATGCCTTACTTTTATGAAACCATCCTCCTAAATTGCCCTTAAAAAGGGGTATTTAAAGCTGAAAAAAGGGGCTTTGCGCCCCAAAAAATCTTTAGTCAACGGCTTAAAAATCTACACCAGACTATAGACAATTACTAAACCCAAAACTGCGGCAAAGACAATTAAAGCGTAGAATTGGGCGCGACCATTTTCGAGGTATTTGAGACCTTCACCACTGACAAGAGTAGCTAAACCGGTTAAATTCACTGCCCCATCGATAACGCGATAATCCACTTCCATAATTTGCCGTGCGAGACGACGACAACCCTGGACAAAAACTCGATCATAGAGATTATCAATGTACCATTTGTTCAGGGAAAAACGATACAAAGCGGGGAATTTTTCCGCAATAGTTGCGGGGTCAATTTTCTTCTGGAGATACATCAAAGAAGCGACAGTAATCCCGATTAAAGCAATCCCCACCGAATTACCCGCCATAATCAGAAACTCTGTCCAATCAAAAGCATGAACTTCTTCCACCACTTCGTTAGGAACATGAATAAAACCCTCGAAGAAATTCTGCCAAGGTTTACCCACCAAACCGATTAACAAAGAGGGAACCGCCAAAATCATGAGAGGTAAAGTCATAGTAATTGGCGATTCGTGGGGTTCATGGGCATGATGGCCGTGGTTGTCTTCTTCCTGTGCTTCCGAGTCTAATTGCTTAACATTCATCGCCCCCGGTCCAAAAGCTGGAATCGCGCCCGCATTGGCTAACAGTCGGCGTTTAATCTCCTTATTAGTCCCTCTAAACTCCCCTTCAAAGGTGTTAAAGTACATCCGGAACATATAAAAAGCTGTTAAACCCGCAGTAGCCCAACCGATTAACCATAAAGACGGGTTCGCCTCAAAAGCTAAACCGAGAATTTCATCCTTAGACCAGAAACCGGCGAAGGGAGGAATCCCACAGATGGCCAGAGTTCCCACCAGGAAAGTCAGGGCAGTAATGGGCATATACTTGCGTAAACCGCCCATCATCCGCATATCTTGCGCTAAAACCGGCTCATGACCGACCACATCCTCCATACCGTGGATGACCGAACCGGAACCGAGGAACAACATCGCTTTAAAATAAGCGTGGGTCATCAGGTGGAATAACCCGGCACTATAAGCGCCGATACCCATAGCCATAACCATGTAACCCAATTGGGAGATGGTGGAATAGGCTAAACCCTTTTTGATATCATTCTGGGTGAGGGCGATACTTGCCCCTAGGAAGGCGGTAAAGGCCCCCGTCCAAGCAATTACCGTCATCGCCGTGGGAATTGGCTCAAAAACGGGATACATCCGAGCAATCAGGAAAACTCCGGCGGCCACCATCGTGGCGGCGTGAATCAGGGCCGAAATTGGGGTCGGACCTTCCATGGCATCCGGTAGCCAGACATGAAGGGGAAACTGGGCTGATTTGGCCACGGGTCCAAGGAAGACTAAAACGGCGAATAATGCCGCTAAACTGCCGGCAATGGCTCCAGAAGAGACTAATTCCTCTAGACGTTCACCCATGATATCAAACTCGAAGCTACCAGTGGCCCAGAAAAGCCCCAGCATTCCCAGTAATAAGCCAAAATCGCCGACGCGGTTGGTAACAAAGGCTTTTTGACAGGCCTCGGCAGCCGCCGGACGAGTGAACCAGAAACCTACTAGCAGATAGGAACACATCCCCACCAATTCCCAGAAAACGTAGATCTGGACGAGGTTGGGACTGATGACCAAACCGAGCATAGAACTGCTAAAAATGCTCAGATAGGCGTAAAAACGCACATAACCGGGGTCGTGGGCCATGTAACCATCGGTATAAATCATCACCAAAAAGGCCACGGTGGTGACGATAACCGACATTAAAGCACTGAGGTGATCGATCGTATAACCCATTTTCAGGTGAAAGTTACCCGCCGATGCCCAATCGATCATTTGGTTGTAGGGAGCGTGTCCATTGATTTGACTCCACAGCAGCGCAAAAGACAGCACCATCGACGCGCCGAGGGTAGAAATGATCAATACAGCATTCACCTGTCGCAGACGATTGGTGACTTCATTAAAGGAAATTAAGCCCGCGCCCACTAGGGTAGCGCCTACCAAAGGCAGGACGGGAACTAGCCACGCGTACTGATAAAGCGGTTCCATTCAGTAATACCTAGTTTACAACTTCACACTATTTGGTTTATCTTCATCTATTGTGACATAGGTTAATTCTTAAGAAAGTGTTTATACCTAGTTTTGCTCAATAGGGCGGCGAAAGGTCAAAGGATCTTATCAATTTGGCAGTTTAGCGAGCGGGACGGTAATTTTTAGGGAGAAGCGGGAAAATTATCGAATAACCACGAAAGCAAGAGAAAGACCAAATACGGGTTTCCCCTAGCTAATACGACAATTTATTTAGTACAATTTAACTATACCGATCAAAATTAGTCCAAAAGGGAAATTATTCTTTGTATAGTGCCTGTCACAGTTAAAATCATTGAGTATGATGGGGAGTTTAACTTAACGAGGTATCATGTCCACCGCTCGCCATATCCTAGCACTTCTAAAAAGTCATGTAGAAGGCGAAGAGCAGCAATTTTATTCTGCTGCCCTACAGATGGCTGCACACGAAGCAAGACAAGGACATGGTAAGTTAGCCCAAGAAATTCGCGAATTAATTGACCAAGCAAAGGCTAGTAAATCGGTTATTGAAAAAAAATCTGATCCAATTCCTTTAGTACAACCAAAAGGAGATTTAGCCAATCTGGTTTCGGTCAGATATCCCGATATTCGATTATCGGATATGATTTTAACCTCTGACCTTGAATTTAGACTTAAACGAGTATTAACTGAACAAAGACAAGGAAAAAGACTCAGAGAACATAATCTTATGCCTCGTCGGAAACTGTTGTTAGTAGGTCCACCGGGTTCTGGTAAAACAATGACGGCTGAAGCTTTAGCAGGAGAGCTTAAATTACCTTTGTTTACGACTTTATACGATAGTCTAATGGGCAAGTATATGGGAGAAACGGCTAGTCGTTTAAAAGTGATTTTTGAGGCAATGACAATAACAAAAGGGGTCTATTTTTTTGATGAATTTGATGCGATTGGGACTCAACGTCATAATTCTAACGACGTGGGAGAAATTCGTCGCATTCTCAATTCTTTTTTGATGTTTTTAGAACAAGAGCAAGGGGATAGTTTGATTTTAGCAGCGACTAATCATCCTCAGTTACTAGACAAAGCTCTTTTTAGGCGTTTTGATGATGTAATTGAATATCAGCTTCCCGATGCCGCAATTATTCGTGAATTGATTGAATCTCGTCTTATTTCTTTTGAAATTGACTGGAAAGATTGGTCAAACATTCTTAATCAAGCCAATGGACTCGCTCAAGCTGAAATTGTCAGAGCGACAGATGACGCAGCCAAGCAAGCTGTTTTGTCAAATAGTCAGAAGGTAAGCGAAGATTCTCTGATTTCAGCTATTATGGAACGTAAGGATCTGAACTTCAATGAATAAAACCTAATCCCATAATGTCGCAACGTTCTCGCCGTCTTCCTCACTTGTATCTACGGAATAACGATAAATTTCGTAAAAGCGCCGATTATACTTCACCGCGCTCAGTTAATGCTCCACCACCACCCGATCGGAACAGAATAGAACACGCTGCAAAATTAGAACTTGCTATTGGTGAAGCGATTACGAAAGCTCGTCAACAATTAGAATCCCGTTTATCGGCAATTGCCGTCGGACAACCCGGATTCTATTTAGAATTTCAGGTAACAAAAGATCAAGCGAATGCTTTTGAAAATTTAGGAGATAAACGCAAAAAAATTGAATTAGTTGCTGTTAAGCCTTCTCCTGAACAAGAAAATATAGTTAAGGCTACTGTTTTTGTACCAGAGTCAGCGACAGAATTTTTTGAGAACAAAGTAGAAGAATATCGTGATGAAGAAACAACAAAAGGAAACCCAAAAAATGCAGCCCTAATAACACGACTAGAAAACGTTGAAATTGGTACAGTTCAATCATTATTTACTGATGATCCTGCTTTATTTCCTCAGAATGGACAATCAATATGGTGGGAAGTATGGTTACGTCGTGGACAACTTGAAGACTTCCAAACCATTGCTCAAAGACTCGATATTATGACTAAATTTCATATACATTTTCCCGAAAGAACTGTTACTTTAGCTATGGCTAATGTAGAAAAAATACAGCAAGTTCTTCAAAATTCTGATACGGTTGCAGAATTAAGAATTGCTAAAGATACGCCTTCCTTTTTTCTTGATATGAAATTAATTGAAAAGGAGGAATGGGTCGAGGATTTATGGAATCGAACTTTACCTCCTAGAGATAATGCTGTTGCTGTCTGTCTTCTTGATTATGGAGTTAATAGACGACATAAACTGATTGAAAAAGGTCTTGATAGTAGTGATTTATATACTTGTGATCCTAATTGGGGAACTCATGATCCTCATAATACACATGGTACAGAAATGGCGGGTTTAATTCTTTATGATGATTTATTTAATGCTTTACAAACACAAGGATATATAACGCTTATTCACCGTTTAGAATCAGTTAAAATTCTCCCTCCTGTCGGACAAAATGATCCTGAACTTTATGGCGCAATTACAGAGCAAGCAGTCTCTCGTCCAGAAATACAAAATCCCAAGCGAAAACGTATTTTCTGTATGGCTGTAACTAGCGAGCAGCCATCACCAAATTATGGAACTCCCTCCTCATGGTCAGCAGCAATAGATCAACTATCTTTTGGTGAAGATAATTTTAAGCGATTAATCATTATTTCAGCAGGAAATATCAGAGAAGAAATATCTTTATCTGATTATTTAACCCGCAATGATGTGGCAACAATTGAAAACCCAGCACAAGCTTGGAATGCTCTTGTTGTGGGAGCTTACACTGAAAAAGTTAATATCAGTCATCCCGACTTTCACGGTTGGCAACCTGTAGCTCCTTGGGGTGATTTATCTCCTAAAAGTTGTACTTCTGTTTCTTGGGAAAATCAATGGCCAATTCGTCCTGATATTGTTTGTGAAGGGGGAAATTATGCCTCAGATGGGGAAAATTATGCACAAATGATTGACGATTTATGCTTATTAACAACTGCTCATAGTCATAACTATAAATTGTTTACTTATATGTGTGATACCAGTTGTGCAACTGCACTCGCTAGTTATATGGCTGCTCGAATTCTTTCAGAAAATCCCAAATATTGGCCAGAAACAATACGCGCTTTAATCGTTCATTCAGCCGAATGGACTGTTAGGATGATAGCTAATTTTCCAAAGAAATTGAAGCAGCAAGATAAAAAAAATTTGATTCGTCGCTATGGATATGGTGTTCCTGATTTAGACAGAGCTTTAAAAAGTTCAAATAGTGACTTAACAATGGTTATTGAAGATCAATTGACACCTTTTAAAAAAGATGGTAGTGTCATTAAAACAGACAAAATGAATCTTCATAGCTTACCCTGGCCAAAAGAAAAGTTAGAAGAATTAGGAGAAGCCAAGGTAGAACTGAGAGTAACTTTATCGTATTTTATAGAACCTAATCCAGGGGAGCGAGGTTATAAAAGAAAACACCATTATGCCTCTTATGGACTCAGATTTCAAGTAAAAAAACCTTTAGAGACCGATGACCAATTTCGACATAGAATTAATAAAGCTACCAGAAAAGAAGAAAAAAATATTTCTGGCAGTAAAGAGGAAGATAACTGGTTTTTGGGTCCTCATTTAAGGAGTCAAGGTTCACTTCATTCTGATATATGGACAGGAACGTCCGTCGATTTAGCAAGTAGAGGAATGATAGGCGTTTATCCTGTTGGTGGATGGTGGAAAGAACAAACACAAGAGGAACGCCATGATCAACCTGTTCGCTATACATTAATTGTAACGATTCGAGTACCAGAAATTGAGTGTGATATTTACACCCCTGTATCTAATTTAATTTTAATCAGTCAAGATACACCCACTAACATACCAATAGAAACAGAGATTTAATCTTTACATCGAACTTCATCCATTAAATATATCTCAGGAATTGAGAAAATTGGTAACGATTCTCTGTCAGTTTCCCTACCAACTTTTTCACCTTCCCTCCCCAACAACCCAACTTAATCAGCGCGATTTAGACATGGCTAGAGGAAATAGAGGTTTAGAGGAACTAAAGAGTTGGTCAATAATGGGTAAAATGTTTGTGTATAGGACATTTTGAAACCCGCGGATTTGCCTCCCGATGGCAAACCATTCCCACTTCCATGGCGCGTTACGTCCCATAAATTCCCAACTCATTTTTTCCCCATGACTAAACCCTTAGACTCCCTGAAACAGCCCAATCCCTCGGAAAAAACAGCCCCTAGAGATGATTGGTTAGATAGCGAACTATCTCGTTTAGAAGATTATGAACCTTACGATTGGGGAGAAATAGATCCCTTAATGTTAGGCAAACCCGTACAATATGTTTCTAGTATTGGCTTAGTTGTAGAGGGTGGCAAAGATTGGGGTTGCTGATTTGCAATAGGAATCTTCTTGTGTGGGGTTTTTAAAACCTAGAGCCAAACTAACTTTTGGATAGGATGCACAGTTGGCATTCATAGCTTGAGTCAGCAACACCCCTCCCCAGCAACCCAAGTTAATCAGTGCGATTAAAACATGGCTAGAGGAAATAGAGGTTTAAGCGATGGTTAATCTTCTGGATCTTAGTCAGTTATACTAAGTATATCCATAACTTATACTTTTTAATAGCAGAACCGACTGAAGAGCAATATTTACTTATTCAGGTATTAGATACCCTAGCTGATCCATCTGCCAACCTAACTGAGTTGGCTGCTGATAAACCTTTTTTAAAGTGTTAATATCCCGGCTAGAAATCGGGGCAATATCTCTAGTTTGAGCGAAATACATCACATCCGTCTCCAGGGGACTATGACCCCAAATTCCCAAAGCGTGACCTAATTCGTGCCGCGCTGCCGCTAAGGCCGACCGATCGGCTAAATTAGGACTAATCTGGATACTCATCCGATGAGTTAGGCGATTTTCCTTGACAAAAATCTCGTATTGTGTTATGGCAGAACGCACCCGAGGCAGTTCTAACTTACCCGTTTCGGCATTAAAACGGACTCCCGACGGCGGTAACTCCCGTTTAATGAGGATATCGGCCAATTCTGCCCGATTTACCAACTCGATCGGCAAATACTGCCCCCATTCAGCGATCGCCTGTTGTACCAAACTCAGCCAAGAACTGCGATCGCTGTGAACATAAATCTTCACGGGAAATTGCGACCAAATCAACGCCCCCACGGGACTGATTTCTACAGCATCAAAATAATCCCCGGACTGGTTTTGCTCTTGCCATTGGGCTAAATTAGCGGGTAAAGGATGGGTTTTTAACTCTGGTAGCGATCGACTGTCGGCGATCAAAGAATAGGAAAACAGCAAAAGACTCGCCAAGGCTGCGAGTCCTAGAAAAGAGAACCGACCTCTTAGCATTTAGCGATTTAACCAGCCGGCGCTCAGTACAATAGTTAGGGTGATAAATACCGTCCCCAAGGCCCAAGTCACCTGATTTAAAGTTTTTTCCGCCGTTTTTGCGCTGGTAAAAATCTGTGATTGACCGCCAATACCGCCAATACCATCCCCTTTGGGACTGTGTAATAACACCAAAATCGCCAGAAAGGCCGCCGCCAGCGCCCAAATAATCTGTACTACCAGCACCACTGTCATGATTATTACTCTCTATTTTCCATTACAAAGTATAGCAGTTATCATCAGTTATCAGTTATCAGTTATCAGTTATCAGTTATCAGATGTAAGTTTTAAATTTTTATGGCTCTCTCGGAAATTGGGTGAAAAATGTTCATTATCTTACATTCAAAGATGCCCTACGCCCTTTCTTCGATAAGACTTGCTGATCAGCATAACTACAAGAGAGCGGTTTTTATTGGTCATTTTTCTGCTAATTAGCCAATTTTTTAATTATTTCCACTGATTACTGATTACTGATTACTGATCACTGTTAAAGCGAGATGCGGACGGGAGTGCGACTGGCTTTAATTTCCACCTCGGCCGGTTTAATCAGCGATCGCCCAGTCATTTCTATCGGGACGGGAATAGAGAGAATTTCCAGGATAGTGGGGGCAATATCAGCTAAACGACCATCATCCCGCAGCTGCACATCGCCACCGTGGCCGGGTATTTTTCTTCCTTCCCCTTCAATTAAAATTAAAGGAACGGGATTAGTCGTGTGGGCCGTCCAAGGATTACCCGACTCATCCACCATCGTTTCCGCGTTACCGTGGTCTGCGGTGATTAACACTGTTCCCCCCAATTTATTGACGCTACTTAACAACTTAGCCAAGCATAGATCCACCGTTTCCACTGCTTTCATGGCCGCGTCTAAAATGCCCGTATGACCCACCATATCGGGGTTAGCGTAATTGACTACCACGAGACTATAGATCCCCTGTTCGATCGCCCCACAGACCGCTGCTGTCACCGCGGCTGCCGACATGGCCGGAGCTTGGTCATAGGTGGCGACTTTTGGACTGGGGATTAATTCGCGCACTTCTCCCTCAAAGGGTTTTTCTAACCCCCCATTAAAAAAGTAGGTGACGTGGGGATATTTTTCGGTTTCCGCACAACGAAACTGTTTTAATCCCTGTTGAGCGATCACCTCTCCTAAAATATTATTTAAATTCTGGGGGGCAAAGGCCACATCTACCGGTAATTTCGGATCGTATTGGGTAAAAGTGACAAAACTGAGCGGAGAAATTAAATCTCGATCGAAATCTTCAAAATCGGGCATAGTCAGGGCATAACATAACTGTCTAGCTCGATCGGGACGGAAATTATAGAATATCACCCCATCGCCCGCTTCGATCGCCCCCGGGGCAATTCTGGTGGGGGGAATAAATTCATCGGTAATATTTTGATCATAAAATGCCTGTAATACTTCCGTGATCGATCGCCCGTCGATACCTTGATCACTGGTCATCACGTTATAGGCTTTTTCCACCCGATCCCAACGGCGATCCCGATCCATGGCATAATAACGGCCACTGAGAGTCACCATGCGACCGAGACTGATTTTATTAATATGTTCTTGAATCCGTTTAATAGCGAGCATCCCGTCGGTGACATTAGTATCGCGACCATCGGTGATGACATGAATGCAGACATCGCTAATCCCTTGCACTTTCGCTAAGTCTAATAATCCCAGTAAGTGATCGAGATGGGAATGGACTCCTCCCTCGGAACACAAACCAATTAGGTGTAATTTGCTTTTTTTAGGGCGAATCTCGGCGCAGAGTTTTAATAAAGCCTGATTTTGTTGAATCGAACCATCTTCGATCGCATCGGAAATCCGTACTAACTCTTGTGGTACAACTCGCCCCGCTCCGATATTGAGGTGGCCAACTTCCGAGTTGCCCATCTGTCCTTCTGGTAGTCCCACATCCTTAGCGGAGGTGCGGATTAGGGTGTGGGGATAAACTTCCCAGAGACTATCCATAATCGGGGTTTTCGCCATTGCGATCGCATTATCCGACCTTTGCGGGCGATAACCCCAACCATCAAGGATAACCAGTACGACTGGGGATATAGGTGCGTGGGTCATGATATACAGTCCTAAATTAAGAGTGGATTTCCATGCACTAAGATAATATCATCGAAACTTCCATTGATCACCGGTGTCCGGGCGATCGACCAGCGAATGTCAGCAAATGATGGGTATGTCTCAAAAAAACGAAACAACTGCTTTAATAATCGCTCTTTTAGCCACTGCGGGCATTTTAGGTGGAGGTTACTTCTGGCTACAAAGTCAATGTGCCGCGGGTAAAGAATTTTTTCTCTGTGGCAGCAGTAAAAGTCCGCAAAAATCGCCAACATCGGAAAGTGCCTCCTCTCCCCTACCCCCTCCCCCCTCACCCCAGCGAGTGGTCAGTTTTGCCCCACCGACTTCTATCCCCAGTGGCACGACAATTCGCATTAACGGCTCTACCAGTATGGTACAGATTAATCAAGCCTTAAAAGCCGCTTTAACGGCCAAATTTCAGGGGGTAGAGGTCTTGACAAATGCTCAAGGATCTGATAAGGGATTAGAGGAAGTAGCCCGGGGGGCGATCGATATTGCGGCGGTGTCACGACCTTTAACCGAGTCGGAACGCTCTCAGGGATTGGCTTCTAGTCCGATCATCCGAGATGCGATCGCTATTGTGGTGGGAGTAAAAAACCCCTTTGCGGGGGGGTTAACCACTGCCCAAGTTAGGGGTATTTTTACGGGAAAAATCACCTCTTGGTCCGAGGTGGGCGGTTCTGCTGCTACTATTCAAGTGATTAATCGTCCTCCTATTAGTGGCACTTATCAAAGTTTTCGTCAGGAAGTGCTGCAAGGGGGAGAATTTGGTACAGGAACTAATTTTAAAATGATGGATAGGGATGCCACTACCCCAATTTTGCGAGTTTTGGGACTGAATGGCATTAGTTACGCAACCTATAGCCAAATTGCCGACCAAAAAACCGTCAGAGCGCTCGCTGTGGACGGAATTTCAGCCAGTGAACCTAATTATCCCTGGCAGCGTACCCTTTACTACGTTTACAAAGAACCTGCTAGTGAAGCGGTTAAAGCTTTTATGGGTTTTGTGGCCTCTAGTGATGGTCAAGAAGCGATTTTTCGGGCTAATGAAGACCTACAAAAGTAGTCGAGGAAAACTAACTCAGAAGACAAAACAGGATAGACTTTTCTCTAGTCCGATTTAGTTTGAGGGCCATGAAGGATTTATTGGCGATTTTTAGCAAGGAATTAAGCTTTTGGTTAGCGGTACTATCAAGCCATAATTAGCCAATGAACAAAAAACAGAGGAAAACCTATAATGCTATTTTTGCCGATCCCATCCGTTGTAACATCGTTTGGGATGATGTCCTTAACTTAATTCAGTCATTAGGAGGTAACATTACTCAAGGCGATGGCTCAAGAGTACGATTTGACCTTAACAAAATTTCCCTCAATATTCATTCCCCTCACCCCCAAAAAGAACTAAAAAGATACCAAATTAAAGCTCGTCGTGAATTTTTAATTAAAGCAGGAGTAAATTAATGCAATACAAAGGCTATGAAGCTGTGATTGAATACGATGAAAGCGATCGCTTATTTTTTGGTCGTGTCATCAACATAGAAGATATTATCGTTTTTGATGGTCTTTCCGTTGATGAACTAGAACAAGCTTTTAAAACTGTTATTGAACAATACTTAGCAGATTGTCAAACCCTTAATAAAAACCCTAATCAACCGACTTATCCCTTATCTTCTCATTAGTTAGAAGGCGATTGCGTTTTGTGGTGAGTGATTAGGCGATCGCCTATAATAATTAGGATTATTGTCAAGTTCAGCCGCTATGACTACCACAAACAATCAAGAAAGAAGAAACCAGTTGATGATGAAAGAAATCATTCCTTTCGATCAACGACTAAATTCTAGATTAAATAAACAAAAAATTACCATATTACAAGTTAATTTAGGCAAACACTACAATTGATATTATAATCATTGCCATTTATAACCGCTTCTTGAGGTTCTTTACTCGGCAGATAATCGGCTATTGCGATTGATGTTTGACGTAGGTTCGTAATACATCATTAATTAGGTCGTGATAGCTCTTTTCTTGAGCATGATTCCTAAACCACTCAAGGATTTCTGAATCCAACCTGATACTAATTTGCTCTGTTTGTGGATTTGGTTTGACCAGTTTAGCATTCTTGAAAAATTCATCATCTAGGGGAGGAATATCTGAATAATCAATATCCTCATCGGACATTTGCATAAATTTCTCCTGTCGCTCTTTAGGAGGCATATCAAGGGAAAATTCAGGGTTGATCATAGCGTTTTCTCTCCCGTTCATTGGCTTTTCTGGCTGATATGAGACGAATGGTTTGACTTATTTGAGTATGAATAACTACGATGATCGCTTTCTTTTCTTGGGTGGCAAGCGTTATTTGCCCTATTGAAACAAATCTCGTTTCCCCATAGTTGCATCGGGTATCCTCAAAGGTCAGGATAGAAGGATCAGCGAATATAGCGATCGCTTCCTCGAAACTGATACCGTGTTTGATGAGATTGCTTTGGTTTTTATTGTTGTCCCAGTCGAAGACCATATCATCAATATATACATTTTTGTGCGTACAAGATCAAAGCATCTGAACAATCGCTTTTTCTGGGAATGAAAAGTAATTCATTGATCTATTCGGCTCTTCTGGTTTCTGTGTGGAAACGAGGTCTATACTAGAGTTCTTCCATAATTAATTTTTGAGAGGGCAAAAATGAGAAAAATAGGCATAAAATTGCATAAAATCACTAAATAGAGCATTTAATTGATTAATGCTCATTCTTAATTTTCCTGACTCCGAGACTACTGGCTCCGTTCGGCTGAGCTCACGGCCGAAGCCTTAATCCTCACCTAACGGAAGATTTTTGATTTTTGCCAGAGGTCTAGTACAAAAATTCTGCACTATCCATAGCATGGTAGGGAATGGGAGTTAGAAGACAAAACAGGATAGACTTTTCTCTAGTCCGATCGATTTTGAGGGCCATGAAGGATTTATTGGCAATTTTTAGCAAGGAATTAAGCTCTTGGTTTCGGCGCTGTTGGTTAGCGGTACTATTAACCGGCAGGGTTTTTTACTTCCTATTCACACGCAAACCCGATTGGCGCGTCACCCAAGAACAAATGGTGGCAGCTGGGCCCGCCTCGCTGATTATCGCCATGATCACGGCCGCAGTGATCGGGATGATCTTTACTATCCAAGTGGCCCGGGAGTTCCAAGCCTTGGGCGCCGGCAGTATGGTGGGGGGAATTTTGGCCCTGGCTCTCGGTCGGGAACTCTGTCCGATTATGATGGCGATCGTGGTAGCCGGTCGGGTAGGATCGGCTTTTGCGGCGGAAATCGGTACCATGAAGGTGACAGAGCAGATCGACGCACTCTATATGCTCAAAACCGATCCCGTGGAATATCTGGTGCTGCCGCGTTTAATTGCCTGTTGTCTGATGGTTCCCGCTTTGAGTGTTATGGCATTGCTGATCGGTTTGGGTAGCGGTTTGCTGGTCGGCCAAAGTTTATACGGGATTGCTAATTCAGTTTTTCTCGACTCGGTTCGCGGTTTTCTGCGCGTGGGAGACGTGCTGAGTGGACCAGTTAAAGGGGTGGTTTTTGGGGCTTTAATCGCGATTATCGGCTGTAATTGGGGTTTAACGACCGATGGCGGTGCTAAAGGAGTCGGCCAAGCTACGACCGCAGCTGTAGTCACTATGCTCTTAGCGATTTTTGTATCTAATCTGCTGATGACTTGGATCTTGTTCCAAGGATCTGGTAATAGTTCGGTTTTGTTTGGACAGTAATTTCAGTTAAAAACGCTCATTTTCTAGCCATTGTTCTAAGTCCTCTACTGACTGAAAATCTAATAAAGCTTCTCCTAAGTTTTCTAAATTTTCTAGAGAAAGACTTGAGAGCTTGGCGGATAATTCGGCAGAAATGCCACCTATACGCCGATTTAATTGACGTAGAAGCAAATTGATGGCTTCTTCTTGTCTTCCTTCCCCTTTGATTTCCTGATAGATGACAGATTCTTTCATAATGTCCTTCCTCAACAATTGTTGAATATTGATTATCCCTAGGTTGAGATTAAATTATCTCTAATATCCATCGGGGAAATATTTAGCAAGACAAGCG
Source organism: Microcystis aeruginosa NIES-2549 (assembly GCF_000981785.2). Lineage (NCBI taxonomy): Bacteria > Bacillati > Cyanobacteriota > Cyanophyceae > Chroococcales > Microcystaceae > Microcystis > Microcystis aeruginosa. The sequence goes on from NZ_CP011304.1 coordinate 944,738, forward strand.
GAACAAATTCCTGCTTTGCTAAAATCATCTCCATAGTCTTGTACGTTAGCTGATGCTTGACGACAGTAGGAACAAATTTGAAATATCGTTGCTATCGTTCTCTGTTCTTCCACATCATCAAAATCATAAAAACACTCATTACTGAGAATTTCACCGATATTGACATCGCAACGGAATGATTCTTTAATTATGTCCAAAACTATCGACTGTTGTTCTTCAAAACTTAGGGACTGAAACGCCTTATTTTTCAAATACAATCGACCTAACATTGCATTGACGGCATAACTAGCTTGATGATCTGACATAATGATAATAGAGGGAATTAATAGAATAAAAATAACCGCAGTAAATTAGTTAAAAACGCTCATTTTCTAGCCATTGTTCTAAGTCCTCTACTGACTGAAAATCTAATAAAGCTTCTCCTAAGTTTTCTAAATTTTCTAGAGAAAGACTTTGGATATTGGCAGATAATTCGGCAGAAATGCCACCTATACGCCGATTTAATAGACGTAAAACCAGGTTAGCCTCTCCTTCTTGTCTTCCTTCCTCTTTGATTTCCTGATAGATGACAGATTCTTTCATAATGTCTTTCCTCAACAATTGTTGAATGATGTCTTTGTTTAATACTAATCCAGCGAGAATTGCGGTGGAGGCAGCCAGATTGCTTTGTTCTCGACTGTCGCTGATTTGTTCGATTTTTTGGGCGATTTGCCGCAGTAAATTCTCTTGCTCCTCAGCTTGAGCTAGTATAGCAAAGGGCAATAGTCCTGGTGCTTGCAATAAGGGTTGATAGGGTTGTTCCCATAGTCTAATCACCTCAAATTGATGATAAGTTTTTCCCTGTTGATAGTCATTCTGTCTGACTAGGGGTAAGGTACTCCTCCTTAGATAAATCACTACCTGATGGATAGGTTTGCCTTGATAGCGTCGATAGAGTCTTGTGGCATAATCGAGCATTCTATAGGGAATATCCTCTTTAGGGTCGGTTTGGAACTCAATATGTAAGATTAATTCTTCTGACTCTAAAAAGATTAAACTATCGGCTCTTATCGGCTCCAATGACAACTCTGAGGGTTTAATTTCGGTTAAATCTAAAGGTTTACCTAATAACCAAGTGGCTAAATCTCTCGAATATTCCAGGGCGATAAATTTACAAGTAGAATCATACATTAGTCTTGACTATATTTTACCTAAAATGTCGGATGAATGCCCCCGCTAAATTTTTCGACAAGATACTCACCTTTGCGGGGGATGAAATCCGACCAGGATATTGACTGCGAAGCACGATTTTAATTCTACCATTTGTAGGTAAACTGTGTTATACTTAATTGATACAGGGTCGAGGATTAATCGATGCTAGTCGTAGAAGCCAAGTTAAAAAACGGGACACCAGAGCAATATCAACGGCTTGATGAAGCTATCAAAACTTCTCAGTTTGTGCGTAACTCTTGTGTTCGTCATTGGATGGACAATAAGGGGACAACCCGCAATGATCTCCAAAAACTTTGTGCGGTACTAGCTAACAATAAAGAGACCCCTTGGGTTAACAAATTAAACTCTCAAGCTCGTCAATCGGCTGCTGATAGAGCCTGGCAATCAATTAGTACATTCTATAAAAATTGTCATGCTAAGATACCGGGGAAAAAGGGGTTTCCTCGATTCAAAAAGCATAGCCGTTCGGTTGACCCTTCGGCTTCGCTCAGGGTCAACGTCGAGCGAAGTCGAGATGTTGAATACAAACTAACGGGCTACAAACTATCAGATGATCGACGTAAAATCAGATTTACTGACGGTTTTAAAGCAGGAGAATTTGATTTATGGTGTAGTCAAAAGACATTAGTTTATTATTCAGAACAACAGATTAAACGGGTAAGAGTTGTTAGACGTGCTGACGGTTATTATTGCCAGTTTCTGATTGACGTAGAACGGCAAGAATACCATAAACCGACGGGACAAATAACAGGAATTGACTTAGGGTTAAAAGAGTTTTATACTGACGCTCAAGGTAATACTGTAGAGAATCCACGTTATTTAAGAAAGTCAGAAAAACGACTGAAAAAAGCACAAAGACGATTATCCAAAAAGTTTCGCAAAGGAAAGAAACAGTCTAAAAACTATCACAAGCAACGGATAAAAGTAGCTAGGCTTCATCTTAAAGTGTCAAGACAACGTAAAGACAAAGCAATTAAAGACGCTTTGGCGTTAGTCCAGTCTAATGATCTGGTAGTTTATGAAGCTTTAAAGGTAAGAAACTTAGTCAAAAACCGTAAGCTTGCCAAGTCGATTAGTGATGCTTCTTGGTATCAATTCACTGAATGGTTGAATTATTTTGCCAAGATTTATCGGATTGTTTGTATTGCTGTTCCTCCCCATTTCACGACTCAAGATTGTTCAGTTTGTGGGACGAGAGTTCAAAAAACATTAAGCACTAGAACTCATCAATGTCCCAATTGTAAAACAGTCTTAGATAGGGATCATAATGCAGCAATAAATATTCTTAAAAAAGGGTTGCAATATTTGGGAAAACATCTCAATGCCTCGACTTCGCTCGGCATTGACACTGAGCGAAGTCGAAGTGTCAATGGTACTGTTGGGCAAACAGAAACCGACCTAAACGCCTTGGGAGAGTCCGACCTCTGGGTTTTTAATGGAGACATTGAGAATCTAAGTTGTCTCGTTGAACAAGGAATTTCTAACAGCGATGTGGAAAGAATCCCCCGTCACAGCGTAGCTTGACGGTGGGAGTATGTCAATCAAAAATGGAGATAAATAAACTAAAGCCTGGTAAGACATCCTCTCCGCTTAAATTAGCGGGTAGTTCCATAATTTCTAAGGGTTGCTGAGGACGATAAATTTCCACCTGTTGTTGTTGAGGATTAACTAGCCAACCTAATCGCAAACCACTGTGGAGATATTCCCGCATTTTAGCTTGAATTTCTGGGAGGGAATCGCTACGGGAGCGCAGTTCAATAACGAAATCGGGACAAATAGGCGGAAATTTCTCCTGTTCTTCTCGACTTAGAGCTTGCCAACGGGTTAAACTCACCCAAGCGGCATCAGGAGCGCGATATCCGCCTTTCGGCAAACGAAAAATCGTCGCCGAACTAAAGACTTTACCCAATCGGGTTTGACGATTCCAGATACCTAAGTCAATGATAAAATCGGCTTCTCGGTTGCCGCTAATTCCCCCAACAGGTGGCATCACAATTAATTCTCCTTGGGCGTTTCTTTCCAGTTGCCAATCTGGGTTAACTTGACAGAGACGGTAAAACTGCTCATCGCTGAGATTGACTGTATCTAAGTTTAAAATCACTGCTGCCATAGCTATATTTCGCCCTAGAAAACACTCTAGTCTTAATTATAGTCAATTATACTAAATCCGGTTATTAAAAACTGATTATTTATTCCTCCTCTTGCCTCTTGCCTCTTGCCTCTTGCCCATCCTGATATGTAGCATATACTCAACGGATTTAGTCTTAGATTCCCCGCCAGATTGCGATCGCACCGTCTCGATCTCCAGTGACTAACCAACGACCATCTTGACTGGCAACCATTCTTAAGATGACGTTTCCCTTCAGGGTATTCAAGCGCCGACGGGTATTAACATCCCAAAATTTGACGGTTCCATCCCCGGAAGTGCTGGCCAAAACTTTGCCCCCATCGAGCAGGGCCATATCAGTTACAGCGTCGTTATGGGCGAGAATAGTAGTGGTGCCGATGCCACTTTTCACTTGCCAACTGCGGATCGAACCGTCTTGACTAGCAGTACCGGCGATCTTACCATCCTTGGAAAAAAGCACCCGATAAACGGGGAATAAATTACCCGCATAGGCACGAATAAAGCGACCGGTACTCACTTTCCACAGTTTAACGAAACCATCGTAATCGGCGCTCACAATTCCTTTACCATCGGGACTAAATGCGATCGCCTGAATCGGATGATTATGGCCGTGCAGGGTTTTTAACAGTGTACCCGTCTGAAAATCCCAGAGTTTAACAGTACGATCCCAGCTACCCGTAGCCAAAATTTTGCCATCGGGAGAAATAGCGGCATCGGTAACGAGAAAAGCATGGCCAGTATAGGTCATTTCTAATTTTCGCGTGCGCGTATTCCAGCGTTGCACTTTTCCCCCCGCATCGGCAGTTACGAAAGTCTCACCATCGGGACTAAATTGGATAGCATTGACAGTATCTCCTAGTTGCCAAGTCCTGAGAGGTTTTTGAGTTTTTAGGTCCCATTCCCTGACAGTACCGTCAAAACTACCACTTAGCAGCAAGGAGTTATCGGGACTAATGGCCAAAGCATAGATGGGATCCTGATCGGCTTTTAAAATAGTAACCCGTTCCACCATCTGCCAAGGAACGATTTCTGCTAGGGGAGACGCTTGCGGAGTGATGGTTTTCTCTTTTTCCCGATTGACTGCACAACCACCGGATAGCAACAGCAGCAATAATAAAGATAATGTCGGTTGATAAAGGGTTATTTTCATAGAATTTTGCCGTTGTCAAAATCATCTTAAACTACTTTAAACTTGAATGGGTAAAATTTGCAGAGAATAACGACAACGAGGAACAAGATAAATGACAAATTCTTGATTGGTTGTGTTGGCTTCTTCCAGAACATTCTGTAAATTTTCACCGTGAGCAATCACCCCTTTTTCATTATAGGCAATGTATTGATTTTTATACAAATCAAGCACGGTGTCACGATTTTTGTTTAACCAACGTAACATTTCTTGGGCTTGTTCTTGAGAGATTTAGTCTGTCATAATCTTTCTAGGGAGAGACGTTTTTGATTAGAAGAAAAGCATCACTAATCAGTTTATTTTTGTCAATTATAGCTTCTAGTTGCTCCGATTGATACCGACCTGATTCGACTTCTAAAGAAGCGGCATCCAAAGCATTAAGATAAGCATCGTTTAAAGTGTCTGTTAATTCCTGATCACTTAAATAATATCCTGATGCTTTTCGGCGTTTATTGTGGCGTTGAATTTCTCTAACACTATTGCGAATGGAGACATCCCAAGAACGAGTGGTTCGGTTTTCTGCCTGTTGTTTAATTAAATGCAGTAATAAGATAACAGCATAACTACGAATGGTGCTAATAATCCCATTTTTGCTCATATCTTCAAGGTCTTCTACAATCGCCAGTGAACCTTTAATATCACCTTTTAAGAGCAAAGCTTTTAATTCTAAAAGTTCTTCCATAATCCAATTTCTTCCCCAAAATATACCTTAATTATATCTTGCCACAAGTCTCTCTATCCCAAAGCTCATTTAAGGCCATCTTGAGCAAAAAGTTAATCATTTTTTCATTTATTTTAAGTTTTTATGTGCTATGGTGTGGCCGTTCTTGTGAAAATGGAGTTTTTAATATTGAATATATTGTAGGGGCGAATTGCATTCGCCCTCTTTGAATAACTTCTGCTGCTCACCTATTATGTGAGAGAAAGTCACCAATAGGAGATGCACCCGTCCGTCTATCTATTCAACCGACAAAAAACGGTGAAGCGAAAGCTGATCAAGTTAAACAATTTTTAAAAATACAGGAGGAAGAAAATGAATCCAACCACCGACGATTTTAACGGTTTTAGCATTAATATCTTCCAAGATGAGGAGAGAGATTGGATAGCATACTTAGTAGAAATGCCTAGCGTTTCCGCTTTTGCTGATAGCCCCCAAACAGCACTCAATCAATTAATTCTAGCTTGGGAAGGCGTTAAAGAAAGTTATCGTCAACATGGTGAAGAAATTCCTCATTTAGCTATGACAAAAAATTAGGCACACTAGCAGGGTCTTGAAAAAAAATAGTACAAATGCTCGGACTTTTTTTTCCAACCCCTAACCCCAAATTCTGCTACTCAGATTCAGGTTTTTTAGCGTCTTTTTCCGGGGTATTAGGGGCGGGATTTGGGGCTATTGTCGCAATTTGGGCGGCCATTCTTGTCATTGCTTGACCTTGGGCGAATTCCTGCTGTAGTTGTTCGCTAGAAGAAACCAAACGACTTAAACCCTGGATTAAACGGATAATTTCCTGTCGCAGTTGCGGATTACCGGTAATTTCATCCACATCCGAGGTGATTTTCTGAAGATTGGCAAAAGCAGCGCGAGAGGAGTCGAGGAGTTGCTGTAGGGTGACAACAGTGGCAGGATCGGAGAGATAGGCGGTAAAGTTGCCCAAATTTTCGCTTAATTTAACAGCATTTGCCGAAATAGTATTTAAATTCTCAATAATTTGGCTTTTCTGCACTTCCGTGAGGATCGGATCCAAAGCAGCGAGAGTAGTTTGTAGGCGATCGCTAGTAGTTTTGATACTATCGAGAGTAGCAATTAAACGATTTTGATTAGCTGCCAAAAAAACCCGCAGTTCTTCGGTGGTTTGTCCCACCAAAAGCAGCGTTTTTCGGGCCTCTACCAGGGTAGCGTCTAAATTTCTCAGGCCGCCACTTCCCTGTAAACTTCTCAGTAAAGTAGTCGCTTCCTGACTCAATCCCCCGACACCGGAAAGATCACTAGAAAGGCGATCGAGAGAACCGGATACTTGCGGTAAGGATTCTAGGGATCTCATCCCCGAATTAACTTTACCTAGAGTACCGCTGCGACGTACCTCGCTTAAAGCCGTGGTTGCCTCACCACTAAAGCGATCGAGTCCCCCCAAGGCATTGGCAGCGCGTTGGGTGAAGGAACGAAATCCAGCCACCATATCGGGATCGCTAACTAGATTAGAAATTCTCAGTAAAGATCTGATCAAGGTATTGACATTTAGCGCCGATTGCCCTTGTAAACGGGAACCGTTACAGATAATCACCTCCCCATTACAGTTAGGACTCAAAGGGGGTTCTTTGACACCACCGACGGGTAAAGCTTGCAGGGGAGTAATATCGATCGTGGTTTCACCCACTAAACCGGATTGAATGGCTTCGATGAGGGAATTACTGGGAATTAGGCGATCTGCTGGCGAAATCTCCACTTCTACCGCGACTCCCTCCGGTTCTGGGGTAATTGCCGTCACTTGTCCGATTCTCACTCCCCGATAACCGACGCGGGTTCCCACCATCATGCCACCCACATTAGGAAAAAGGAAGCTGGCGCGATAACTGCGTCCCCCGAAGCTAAAATTACTTAACCAGGCGACAAACCAGATTAATATTCCCCCCGATGCCAGTAACATTAAACCGATACCACTTTGCCGCAGAGTTGGGGAAATCCCTCGTTGTGAACCGCCAGCTTCCATAAATAATTACTCCTCATCTCTACACAGTATCTATGATAAGAAATTATTCAATCAATCGATCGGGTGACATTCTAGGCTATGATTTCCCTGACTATAGTTATTTCTCTACATTAAGGAAAATCTACGATGACAGCCTTTCCCATCGATTTGAGTGCCTATAAACCCATCAGTCTTGACCCCAGTAACCCCACCCTCACCGACGAGCAAAGAAGCGCCCTAAAAGCCAATATCCAACTCTGTCGCGATGCTATCATCTTTTTTACTGCCACGGGTGCGGCCCGGGGTGTGGGTGGACACACCGGCGGCCCCTACGATACCGTCCCGGAAGTGGTGATTCTCGATGCTCTTTTCCGCAGTCAACCTAGTCAATTTGTACCAATTTTCTTCGATGAAGCGGGACACCGCGTCGGTACTCAATATCTCATGTCTGCGTTAGAAGGTTCTTTACCCCCAGAACAATTAATGCACTACCGCGAGGCCAATTCTAAACTCCCCGGACACCCGGAATTAGGATTAACCCCCGGCGTCAAATTTAGTTCTGGCCGTTTAGGACATATGTGGCCCTACGTTAACGGTGTCGCTTTAGCTAACCCCGGAAAAACCGTTTTTTGTTTAGGTTCCGATGGTTCTCAACAGGAAGGCAATGACGCGGAAGCTGCCCGTTTAGCCGTAGCTCAACACATCAATGTTAAGCTGATTATTGATGATAATGATGTGACGATTGCTGGTAATCCTTCCAAATATTTACCCGGTTATGATGTGGCTAAAACTCTTGTTGGCCATGGCGTAAAAGTGTTAGTGGGAGATGGGGAAGATATCGATAGTTTGTATCGCAATATCTGTGAAGCAATTAATACTCCTGGCCCGATTGCGATTATTAATAAACGTCCCATGTGTCCCGGAATTGAAGGTTTAGAAGGTTCTAACCACGGCCATGATGTGATTTCTGTTCCCTTGGCTTTGAAATATTTAGAGGCAAAAGGACACAGCACCGCCGTGGAATATCTCAACAGTATTAAGAAGCCTTCTAATGACTATAAATTCCTCGGTTCTGGGGATAAATGGGGTTCTAACCGCAACGTTTTCGGCGAAGCGGTGGTCAGTCTTTTAGGCAAAATGAGCGAAGAAGAACGCAAGGCTAAGGTATTAGTAGTAGATAGCGATTTAGAGGGTTCCTGCGGTCTGAAAATTATCCACGATAAACATCCCGAAGTGTTTATTCCTTCCGGTATTATGGAACGGGGCAATCTTTCGGCGGCTGCTGGTTTTGGTATGGAAAAAGGTAAACAGGGAATTTTCGCCACCTTTGCCGCTTTTCTAGAAATGTGTATTTCTGAAATCACCATGGCGCGTTTGAATTATTCTAATCTTTTATGTCATTTTTCCCATTCTGGTATCGATGACATGGCGGATAATACTTGTCACTTTGGTTTGAATAATTTCTTTGCCGATAATGGACTCGATGACGGTTACGAAACCCGTCTTTATTTTCCAGCCGATGCGGCACAAATGACCGCTTGTGTCGAGGCAACTTTCCATCAACCCGGTTTACGTTTTATCTTCTCGACTCGTTCTAAAACTCCCAATATTCTGGATACTAAAGGCAATAATTTCTTTGGCGATGGTTACACCTTTGTCCCCGGAAAAGATGAAGTAATTCGTGAAGGCACTGCCGGTTATATCATCAGCTTTGGCGATGGTTTATACCGCGCTTTGGATGCAGTGGAACGTCTAAAACAAGAAGGTATTGACGTGGGTTTAATTAATAAACCGACTCTCAATGTAGTGGATGAAGAAATTATCACTAAAGTTGGTAATTCTCCCTTTGTTTTAGTGGTAGAAGCATTTAACCGTCGTACAGGTTTAGGTAGCCGTTATGGTTCTTGGTTACTCGAACGCGGTTTAACTCCTAAATACGCCTATATCGGTACTCACCATGAAGGTTGTGGCGGTTTATGGGAACAATTCCCCCACCAAGGTATTGACCCAGTTGGTATCATTAGTAAAGTTAAATCTTTAATCGCTTAGAGAGTATTTTAGGGTGAGCTTTAATCAGTTATCAGTTATCAGTTATCAGTCAACAGTGAACATCTTTAATAATTAAGTAGGTAGGCGTTAAAAATTATCAGACACCCCCCTTATCAAGGGGGGCAGGGGGGATCCCCCCGCCTATCAGCACCCCCCTTATCAAGGGGGGCAGGGGGGATCGAACCTAAAATTCATTTTTAATTTAATTATAACCAGCTACTTAAGATTTTAGCTTGGTTGATAATCCGAGCATTTGTACTAAAATTTCCAAGACACAGTTTAAATCCCTGACAGCTTATAAACTTTAGCCGCTTAAATCGCACCATTGAGGGGAAATCCCCCCTGAACTAGGTACGGTAAGCCCCTAGGAGCCAACAAACCGGTCAATCTAGAATAATCTTTAGGGTATAAAAGTAATCTCTTATAGAAAATGCAGCCAACCAATCCACAACAATTTACGGAAAAAGCTTGGGAGGCAATCGTCAAAACGCAGGACATTGCCAAACAGCACAGCCAGCAACACATCGAAAGCGAACATCTCATGAAAGCCCTTCTCGAACAGGAGGGATTAGCGGGCAGTATCTTTAGTAAAGCTAATATTAGTCTAGCCCGTTTGCGGGATCGAACCGATGACTTTATCCGTCGTCAACCGAAAATATCTAACCCCGGCGACTCGATTTATTTAGGTCGTAGTTTAGATAGTTTACTCGATCGAGCGGAAAATTATCGTCGAGAATTTGGAGATGACTTTATCTCGATCGAGCATTTAATTTTAGGTTACGCTAAAGATGATCGCTTCGGTAAAAATATTTTTCAAGAATTCGGACTTACCGAAAACAAACTCAAAGAAATTATTCAACAAGTCAGAGGTAGTCAAAAAGTGACCGATCAGAATCCAGAAGGCAAATACGAAGCCCTAGAAAAATACGGACGGGATCTGACCCAATTGGCACGGGAAGGTAAATTAGACCCCGTAATTGGACGGGATGACGAAATCCGTCGCACCATTCAGATTCTCTCGCGTCGGACTAAAAATAACCCGGTTTTAATCGGAGAACCGGGAGTAGGAAAAACGGCCATTGTCGAAGGATTAGCCCAGCGGATTATTAACCGTGATGTGCCAGAATCTCTATTAGATCGGACTCTTATTTCTCTCGATTTAGGTGGCTTAATTGCGGGAGCAAAATATCGCGGGGAATTTGAGGAAAGATTAAAAGCTGTCCTCAAGGAAGTCACCGAGTCCCAAGGCAATATCATCATGTTTATTGACGAAATTCATACCGTTGTCGGTGCGGGAGCCACTCAAGGGGCAATGGATGCGGGCAATTTATTAAAACCAATGTTAGCCCGGGGTGAATTACGTTGTATTGGGGCCACTACCCTCGATGAGTACCGCAAATATATCGAAAAAGATGCGGCGTTAGAAAGACGTTTTCAAGAGGTTTTAGTGGATGAACCAAATGTGGTCGATACTATTTCGATTCTTCGCGGTCTCAAAGAACGTTATGAGGTGCATCATGGGGTGAAAATTGCCGATAATGCTTTAGTGGCAGCGGCGCTGCTTTCTAATCGTTATATTAGCGATCGCTTTTTGCCCGATAAGGCCATTGATTTAGTTGATGAAGCGGCAGCCAAATTGAAGATGGAAATCACTTCTAAACCGGAAGAACTCGATGAAATTGATCGCAAAATTCTCCAGTTAGAAATGGAAAAACTTTCTCTACAAAGGGAATATGATCCAGCTTCGCGAGAACGGTTAGAAAAGTTAGAAAAAGAACTGGCTAACCTCAAGGAAGAACAATCGGGATTAAATGCCCAATGGCAAGGGGAAAAAGAGATTATCGATAAAGTTCGTGGGGTTAAAGAAGCGATCGAACAAGTTAATCTCAAAATTCAGCAGTTGGAACGAGATCCTAATGTGGATCTGGGTAAAATGGGTGAGTTGCGCTATGGTAAAATTCCCGAACTTCAGAATCAACTCAAAGAACTAGAAACTCAATTGGCCGACAAACAAACCACCGGCAAAAGTTTATTAAGGGAAGAAGTTCTCGAATCGGATATCGCCGAAATTATCTCGAAATGGACGGGAATTCCTCTCAATAAATTAATCGAATCGGAAAAAGAAAAACTCCTCAATCTGGAAGAGGAATTACACGAAAGTGTCATCGGTCAAGAGGAAGCGGTCACAGCCGTAGCCGAAGCGATTCAACGTTCCCGCGCCGGTTTATCGGATCCCAACCGTCCCACGGCCAGCTTTATTTTCCTCGGTCCGACGGGTGTTGGTAAGACAGAATTGGCGAAAGCTTTAGCTCGCAATCTCTTTGACACCGAAGAGGCTCTAGTTCGCATCGATATGTCGGAATACATGGAAAAACACAGCGTTTCCCGTCTCATGGGTGCGCCTCCGGGATACGTCGGCTACGATGAAGGGGGACAATTAACCGAGGCAATCCGGCGTCGTCCCTACTCTGTCATCCTTTTTGATGAGATTGAAAAAGCCCACCCCGACGTTTTTAACGTTATGTTACAAATCCTTGACGATGGGCGCTTAACCGACTCTCAAGGTCATCTGGTTGATTTCAAAAATACCATCATTATTATGACCAGTAATATCGGTTCTCAATACATTTTAGACGTGGCCGGTGATGAGTCTCGTTACGAGGAAATGCAGTCCAGGGTGATGGAAGCAATGCGGAATAGTTTCCGTCCCGAATTCCTCAATCGTATCGATGAAACGATCATTTTCCATAGTTTACAAAAAGTGCAACTGCGATCGATTGTCAAACTACAGATAGCCAATCTCAGCGATCGCTTGATGGAACAAAAATTAGCCCTGAAATTTGCCGATATTGCCCTCGATTATCTAGCAGAAATTGGTTACGATCCAGTGTACGGTGCGCGACCCCTAAAACGGGCAGTACAAAGATATGTGGAAACTCCGATCGCTAAGGCAATTCTGCGCGGCGAATTCAAAGGGGGAGACACGATTTTTGTCGATGTGGCCGATGAAAGATTGACCTTTAAACGGTTAGCTTCCCCGGTAGTAACTGCTTAATTAAGTAAGGGTGGGCCATGCTCACCCTTTGATTATTATAGAAGCAGGGGATTTTTGCTTGAATCTATGACTGTAACACTGTTTGCACCACGTCAAAGACCCGAAGGTTAATGCGGATGGAGGGACTCGAACCCACACATCGAAAAGATACTAGAACCTAAATCTAGCGCGTCTACCAATTCCGCCACATCCGCAAATATGTCAGCTTATTCCATCATAGCATAAGATACTATAGGAAAGATAAAATTTTTTATTCTTAATAATTTTATGCTCTTAGGTTTTGTCTTTCAGTCTCCCGGCCCCGTCCTCTGGGAGATTGGACCGATTTCGGTGCGCTGGTATGGATTTCTGATTGCTATGGCGGTATTATTGGGTGTCACCCTCTCCCAGTACCTCGCCCAAAAAAGAGCGATCAATCCCGATTTAATCGCTGATTTGGCCATTTGGTTAGTAGTAGGGGCCATACCTGCAGCCCGTCTGTACTATGTTCTGTTTCAGTGGCAAGAATACGCGCAAAATCCTGCTGATATTATCGCCATTTGGAAGGGAGGTATCGCTATTCACGGGGCAATTATCGGGGGTTTGCTGGCAGCCCTAATCTTTGCTCGCATTAATCGGGTTTCTCTTTGGCAATTACTCGATCTGGTGGCCCCTTCCGTCATTCTCGGTCAAGCGATCGGACGTTGGGGTAACTTTTTTAATTCGGAAGCTTTTGGCAGTCCGACTAATTTACCCTGGCGGTTGTTTATTCCTCCGGCTAGTCGTCCTTTGAAATATATCGCCGTCGATTATTTTCATCCCACCTTTCTCTACGAATCTCTCTGGAATCTGGCAGTTTTTGCCCTACTCATCTATCTATTTTTTTGGGGTTTAAAATACCCTAGTAAATTAAAAATTGGCACCCTTACCCTAGTTTATTTTATTGCCTACAGTCTAGGTAGATTCTGGATCGAGGGGCTACGCACTGATAGTTTAATGTTTGGTCCTTTGAAAATGGCGCAAATAATTAGTTTAGGAGCGATTGCTGTCGGTCTTTTCGGTTTATTCTGGTTATATAAACTCCAGCGTCCTTTACCGGATGTGGTGGCGACTGTCGGTTATAATCAAAAGTTACCCTAGCTAACCCTGACAATGGATTTAGTAACGATTTTTCAACAGGTTTTAAACGGTTTATCGATCGGTAGTGTCTATGCTATTTTTGCCCTTGGTTACACTTTGATTTTTTCCATTCTAGGTATTATCAATTTTGCCCATGGCGCAATTTTTACTCTCGGGGCCTATTTTACCTACGCTCTAGCGGGGGGAGTTTTCGGTTTTAATGGTTTATTGGCTAATGCCAAATTACCCTTTTCCTTACCCTTTTTTTTAGCACTCTTGCTAGGCTGTATCCTTTCAGGTTTCACCTCGGTTATTCTGGAAAGATTGGCCTTTAAACCCCTCCGGGTAAGGGGTTCCGATTCTCTCTTAACTTTGGTTTCTAGCCTAGGGGCAGCCGTGGTGATTGTCAATGTTATTCAATACTTAGTCGGGGCAGAAATTTATACTTTTCCCGATGATATCTATGGCAATCTTCCCCCCGCAATTAATTTCGGTACAGCTGATCGCCCCGTGGCAATTCGCACAATTCAGATTATTATTTTTCTGGTTTCAGCAGTTATGGTGGCTTTACTAACTTATTGGGTTAATTTTACCAAAATGGGCAAAGCTTTACAAGCGGTAGCTGAAGATGTCACCACGGCCAGTTTGTTGGGGATCAATCCCGAAAAGTTTATCGTGATTACCTTTTTTATCAGTGGTGCCTTGGCAGGTTTAGCAGGAACTTTAGTCGGTTCTAGTGTTAGTATTGCTGGACCCTATTTCGGCATTGCTTTCGGATTAAAAGGTTTAGGAGTGATCGTTTTAGGGGGATTGGGAAGTATCCCCGGAGCGGTCATCGGTGGTTTATTATTGGGTATTGCAGAAGCTTTTGTTCCCGCAGAATATTCCGGTTATCGAGAGGCGATCGCTTTTGCTATTCTCTTTATTATGTTGTTAGTTCGTCCCCAGGGTTTACTAGGCAGAAAGTTAATTGAAAAAGTCTAAGTCCGGTTAATTGGCCGAGAGAAAAACTGTTTTTCCCGACAAGGAAGATTGATAGGCAGCGTATGCCACTTCTAGGGCATAAAGACTGGCTTGGGGAGTAACATAGAGAGGAACCCGATCGAAGAGATAATCTAGCACCATAGCGGTATCTTTGGCAAAAAGACCGCGACGGGTTTCCACTTCTAAAGCTTGGCTACCTTCACTATTAATTAACTGCCCTTTTTCCCCTTCAAAAATTAAGCTACCCCCCTCACCATGAATAGTGAAAGTTCGCTCATTTTGCCAAAAAACTTCGCCTTTACCGTAGGTAACTTCAGCAATTAAGCCATTTTTAAATAATAACTGCGCCTCACACAAACAGGCCAGAAAATAATCGGATTCTGGAGCATTCCAATAACGACAATGACAGGATACGGACTCCACTTCCCCAAATAAATTAGTAAAGCGATGGATACGAGAAAGGGCTGCAATCAAAGGAAAACCGAATAAATCCCGATGAAATGTCCAGCGCCGGGGTGCTGGTCTGCCTGGGACGATCGTGGTATAACGGGCTAGGTGGATATTGCCAAGGCCGGCTAAATATTGCTGTTGGGTTTGATGCAGTCCCCCCAAAAGCTCAATATGTTCGACGTGCAGTAATTTGTTCTCGGTTTCGGCTAGGGTGATTAATTCTGCTGCCGCTGCCGGGTGAAAAGCCAGGGGATACTCGACGATAACGTGCTTACCGGATTTTAAGGCAGTACGGGCGATCGAGGCATGGGCCTGATTAACGTTGGCAATGACAATCAGATCGAGATCGGGATGGCTGGCCAGGCTTAGTGCCGAATCTAGGGCAGAAATTTGGTATTTTTGCGAGAAATTAGCGATCGATTCGGGACTATTACCGCTAACATACAGAAGCTGGGCGCGATCATCGGCTTGCAAGCTTTCAGCGCGACGTTGAGCGGCGAACCCTGTGCCAACTATACCAATTTTTAGGGAACGATGAGAAGTCATCAGGGGCATTCTGGCGACCTTAATTATCGGGAAGTGGGGTGTGGGGTGCGGGGAGATGGGGAGAATAAATAAAAATAATCTCCTGACTCCTGAATCCTGACTCTTGCCTTTCCCAGCTTTATCTTTACAATCAACCCATCTATTATCTCAAAAATAGCGCCCTAAAAGATGTGGGGGGGGTGAATTCATATTTTGAATGGACAACGCCAATTTTTTACTCCTGTTTAGGGACCGGAACTTCTAAACTGCCATCGGTTGTCGGGGAGCATGACGACTAGGGGAAACCACTACGGGAGTTGGCGACACCGTACAGGTTAATTCTAGAGACTGTTCTAAACTAACCACCCGATTGAGTTGTTGCCATTCAGTGCTAAAAGGAGGCATCGCTAGAGCGCAGGCTTTCCAATGAGCTTCGACGGGAACATCTAGTTGTTGACAAGTGCCACCGCGCCGACCTTGGGTTTGATAGTATCGGCAGTATCGACAGGAAGAAGTAAGAAAGTTTGCGGGTTGCATGGGTTGGCTTTAAAAGGAAGATCATTATAGGGAACTCAAGGGATGACTCTCTTTTTGCTCTGTCTAATATTGTCCTACCCCGTGCCAAGGGTATTTTCCTGACTACCATAGCTAGAACTGTTATGCCATATAGTTTTTAGTGATCCCCCCAAAAAATTTTGTTTTTAGAATCTTTTAATAGTTACTTTGCAAAAAGCAGCACTGTCTCAAAACTGAAGAGTTTAACTCAGTTGTGTCCGAGGTTATTGGGTCTAGTATCGGCGATAACAGAACGGGGATCAAGCCTTAGCTCGATAGAATTGATGAATACAGGTTCAATTAAGACAGAAAAGATAGGCCAATTGATTCCCGACTCAAAACCACTCTTTCCACAAGACTATAAAAAAATTTAATCTTTTACACCGCCCGACTGGGCAAAACAAAAAGCACAACATTGCCAACGCTCAAGCTCTCCTGAGGGAGTGGGAGACTGACAACGAGGACAAATCGGCCAAGATCGGGTCCGGTGAACTATTTTCTGGCTCCAACTCTCTAAACTGTCCGGTTGCTGGGGATTTTCCGGCGGTTTTTCCGGGGTGACATAACTAGGATGATCTCTCAGGGAATTAGGCGCGATCGCTTCTGGGGGAATTAACTGACTATCTTGCTGCCAACGGGCAGCAGAAAAGCGGATATCGCTCAGGGGAGTCTCTAACTGACTATTAAGCCGTTTTAATAAGCTATAGCGTTGTAAAGACAATTCCTGTGCTAAAGCGGCGCTACTGGTAGCCACCGATAAAACCCCACGATTGAGGGAAAAAGGCCGGGTTTGCTCGAGCAGACGGGGATTAATAATTTTTGGCCATAATTGCAGCACTTGATCATAGTGGCGATATTCTTCCCAACCCCCCTGTTGAGTAATAGCCGCCAAAATTTTGTCAAGAGAATGTAAAGACATCTGGAAAATCTAGAGAGTACCACGTTAGACTAGGACGAAAAAACCCCCTAACTTTTTAGCATAACCTTTAATACCCCTGCCCTAGTCATCTGCCATGAAATCCGATCGATCCCCATCCTCCCAAGATTTGCCTCTCTCGATCGTCCATCAGCCCAGTTCAGCCATCGATCCCGCTCAGGAACCAGAATACCTAGAAGCTGCTGTCATTAACGTCTATCCCCAAGCTAAAGATATCTTTTTTACCCCTTGGGGTATCGGGGCAATGGCGATCTTTTTAATTGCTAATAGTCTCCTCTCTCTCAATCAATGGTTAACCAACACCACCGCTACCCCGAGGAAAGCTGAGAATTCCCCCCGCGAGCAGCACCAAAATAACTCCCGCCACCTCGATCGATTGATAGCGATCGCTCGTCCAGTACAGAAAACCCCTCAAACCAGTCCGATCGCTAATATTCCCGCTCCTCCCCTTAAAACCAGTCCGATCGCTAACATTCCCGCCCCACCGGTGGTTCAGCCTCCCCCCAGCGCTGTCAATCTGACTAACGCCCTCTTACCCCCGAATCCGCCACCGTCCCTGATGCCGGCCCATCAATTACCCGTCAGTAAGATCGAGCAATCTTTACCCGTCGCCCCCCCGGACCCCGCTACCCCGCCCGTATCTTCCCTAGTTTCCGCACCACCGCCACCACCGCCCCAAGTCACCCCCGTCCCCTCTCCGGCGGTCATTAACGAACGAATGTTAGAGGAATTGCGCCAAAGAGAAGAATCACCCGCTAATTTACCCTTTTTTCAACGGGAAAAAGCCCGTCGCTTGGCCAATCAAAACCCACAGGATGCGGCGGAGTTAATGAAACAGTTACCGCCAGAATTACAAGTAGCCCCTTCTCCCAGTAGTCCGCCACCTTCAGAAACAGCCGATCCCTCCCAGTCCCCCGTCCCTAGTTCTATCATTATTGATAGGAGCGGCACTTCGGTAAACTATTAGGGTTGGTATCGGGAGGACGGCAATGGGTTTGTTAGATCGCATGGGCCAAGCAATTCGCGCCCAAGTCAATAGTCTGATTCAGGAAAATCAAGATCCAGAAAAACTGCTGGAAAAGGCGATCTTGGAGATGGAAGGGGAATTGATCCAAATGCGACAAGCCCTGGCGGCAGCCGTCGCTACCCAGAAACGCACCGAGCGCCAACGACAACAACAGGAAAAAGCCGCCCAAACTTGGCACGAACGCGCCCAATTAGCCCTACATCACGGTAACGAGGAACTCGCCCGCCAAGCTCTCAGCCAATGGCAAACCTATCAAAGTCAGATCGCCCCCCTACAAACCTCCCTGCAACAACAGACGGCTATTATACAAAAATTAAAGAAAGAACTCTTGACAATTGAACGCAAATATGCTGAGATGAAAGCACAGAAAAGCCTTTATGTGGCCAGATTGCGATCGGCGAGCGCCAGTCAAAAAGCCCAAGAAATTATGGGCAGTTTGAACAGCAGTCAGATGGGGACTATTTTCGAGAAATTAGAAGCAAAAGTCTTAGAAGCCGAATCCCAAGCCGATTTAATCGGGTATAAAGACCCCTTAGAGCGACAATTCCAAGATTTGGAGGGACAAAAACAAATTGAAGCGGAATTACTCAAGTTAAAACAAGAAAACTTGGATGGGTGATGTGGGGTGTGGGGTGTAGGGTGTGGGGTGTGGGGAGAAAAAAGCGTTCGACAAAAGCTCACGCCGAAGTCTGTCTCCTGACTCTTGACTCCTAACTCCTATCGCCTATCCTAGCTCCCGTGGTTTATATTAGAGAATGAGCCGTTAGGCAAGATGGGAAATTTTAAGAACAGTTAACTGATTTAGTACACACCGAGAGGAACAAGAGCGTCATGGGTTTATTCGATCGCCTTAGCCGAGTTGTCCGAGCTAACCTCAATGATATGGTGAGCAAGGCTGAAGATCCAGAAAAAATGCTGGAACAAGCTGTCAGTGAGATGCAAGAGGATCTAGTACAGGTACGTCAAGCGGTTGCTAGAGCGATCGCTGAACAACGACAAACGGAACAAAAATACAGTAAAGACCAGTCAGAAGCCAATAAATGGGAACAAAGGGCCAAATTAGCCCTTTCTAAAGGGGATGAAAATCTCGCCAGGGAAGCTCTTAAACGCAAGAAAGATTGCACGGAAACCGCCGCCATTCTCAAAAATCAACTGGATCAGCAAACGGTACAGGTAGATAGTCTGAGAAAAAACTTGATCGCGCTCGAAAGTAAGATTTCTGAGGCAAAAACCAAGAAAAATATGTTAGTAGCTCGCTCCAGAGCCGCAAAAGCTAACGAACAAGTCCAAAAAACCCTCGGCAGTATCAATACCAGTAGTTCCGTGGCTGCTTTTGAGCGCATGGAAGAAAAAGTTATGCAGTTAGAAGCTAGTAGTCAAGCTTACGCTGAAATCACTCAGACGGGCATCGAAAATCAATTCGCCGCACTAGAATCAGGTAGCGATGTGGAGGATGAATTAGCACTGCTAAAAGCACAAATGTCCGGGGGAGCATTACCCGGTACAGCTTCTAGTCAACCCACTTTACCCCAAGCAACCACCGTCAGGGATTCGGTAGTGGATGCAGAATTAGAGGAATTGCGATCGAAGTTAAAAGAACTGTAAAACTTTGAGAGCGTCGAGACGTACTATCTACGGTACGTCTCTATTTATTAATTTTGTTGTTGAGATAGGGAATAAGCTAAAACGCATTTTAACCGCCTATCCTTAGATTAGTTCTCTCCTCCGACGTCGGGGTAGGGTTGATTCATGAATCAACCCTACTATGAATCAACCCTACTATGAATCAACCCTACTATGAATCAACCCTACTATGAATTAACCCTAACATGAATTAACCCTAACATGAATCAACCCTACTATGAATTAACCCTACTATGAATTAACCCTAGGGGCAAGGGGGGGTGTTGCCTCTTGGCTCATCTCAACAAGCAATTTAAATACTTAACATCTTCTTAATTGCTACTCATAATTAACCATCACTATTATGCGGGATGATTTATCTAATTTACGCTCCTCAATTATCGAAGTAATTGCCTTACAAAAAAGAGCCGAGCAACAGTACAACCAAGCACAAGCTGAGGTTTTAAAATGGCAAGAAAGAGTTAAACTCGCCCTAGATAAAGGTGATGAGTCTCTGGCACAAGAAGCTAATATAAAGAAAAAACATCACATTAATACCGCAAATATTATTAAAAATCAACTGGAAAAACTGAATATCCAAGTTGATAAACTGAAAGAAAAATTGCCGATTTTAGAAAGAAAGATTAACGAAAAAAGTATCGGCAGTATAGATACTATTTACCCTTCAGCTTTTGAGCGCATGGAAGCAAAATTTATGCAGTTAGAATCCAGTAGTCAAGCGATTGGTGAATTGAGTCCTAGCGACATGGAACGGGGGTTCTTCTAGATTCTGTGTGATAAGTTTAACTTACTATATGATCGATCGATCTTTGTGTCCTTTGTGTCTCTGTGGTTCGTTCCACTCACTGCCCCAAGACTGTATCTTAGAATACATTTTACCCACCAAACCTGGGAGAGCCGAACGGGTATTCGTTGGACTAGAAGCGAGTAGCGATGTGGATGATGAATTAGCACTGCTAAAAGCACAAATGTTACTGGGTAAAACTGCCTATCCACCTACCGTCAGGGATTCGGTAGTGGATGCAGAATTAGAGGAATTGCGATCGAAGTTAAAAGAACTGTAAAACTTTGAGATTGTCGAGACGTATTACAGCCCGTCTCATCAATATGAAGTATAACTTAATCTGGTATCTACGAGCGAAGAGCGGCTAATCTTAAGCGTTTTGGCGTTTCCCAGAACAAAAACTTTGTACCTCATCATTAGAAAAAAATCCCCAAGCAATGCCGCTCAAAACCCTTTAATTCTGAAGATAATCCTAAGATTCAGCCCGAAAAAGAGCCAGAAAGGTGAGGATAGCTAGGATGGAAGTGAAAAGCAATTTTGACTCGAAATTATCCCAAGGGATCGATCGCATTTAACGAAACCCTTACCCTAACAGCATAAGACAAGAGAAGGACTTATTAAGGAGAAACCCAGCCATGAAAATCGGCGTAATCAAAGAAAGTGACCAAGGCGAGGCGCGGGTGGCGCTAGTGCCGGATACCGTCGCCCGTTTAGTCAAGGCGGGATTTGAGGTAATTGTCCAAAATGGGGCGGGAATTAGCGCTAACTTTGCCGATAGTGCCTATAGTGCCGTGGGTGCTGCCCTGAGCGAAAACAGCGAATATATCTATGAAACTGCCGATATTATTCTCAAAGTCGTCCCTCCTAGCGATAGCGAGATCGATCGCCTGAAAGGTGGCGGTATCCTCATCGGCTTTCTCGATCCCCTGCGTCAACCCCGGCGCATTGCCAAATTAGCCGATCGCGGAATAACCGCTTTGAGCATGGAATTAATTCCCCGCAGTAGTCGCGCCCAGAGCATGGATGCCCTCTCCTCTCAGGCTAACCTCGCCGGTTACAAAGCGGTACTCCTCGCCGCCGTTGAGCTGCCGAAAATGTTCCCGATGATGACTACCGCCGCCGGTACGATCGCCCCCGCCAAAGTGCTGGTATTGGGGGCAGGAGTTGCTGGATTGCAAGCTTGCGCTACCGCCCGCCGTTTGGGGGCAGTGGTGGAGGCTTTTGATATTCGTCCCCAAGTCAAAGAAGAAGTACAGAGTGTCGGGGCGAAATTTATTGAAATGCCCCTAGAAGAAGATACCGTCGCCGATAACGGTTATGCCAAAGAGGTTTCTCTTAGCACACAGGAGCGCATTTGTCAAGCCCTAACGGAACCAATTAAGCGGGCTGATGTGGTGATCACCACGGCCCAAGTACCGGGGAAACAGGCCCCGCTGCTAGTCACCAAAGAAATGATCGCCACCATGAAACCGGGGTCGGTAATCGTTGATTTAGCGGCGGAACAGGGCGGAAATTGCGCCTACACCCAACCGGGACGAGAAATCATCGAAAATGGGGTAAAAATCGTCGGAGCCGTTAATCTTCCTGCCACAGTGGCCACCAATGCCAGCCAGATGTACGCCAAAAACCTGCAAATGCTGCTACAGCTTCTAGTCAGCAAAGAGGGCAGTTTAAACCTCGATTTTGCCGATGACATCATTGATAGTGCCTGTGTCACCCACGCTGGCGAAATCCGCAACCAACGCATTAAATCCGCCCTCAGTGAACAGTTATCAGCTTTTTAGCTATCAGGATTCAGGAGGCAGGAGTCAGGAGTCAGGAGGCAGTATTCTCCCCACACCCCACACCCCACACCCCACACCCCACACCCCACACCCCACTTCCCCAATCCCCAAACCCTATCCCCTATTTCTTTAACCAATGACTGCCCAACTTTTAACCGCTTTAGTGGTATTTGTCCTCGCTTCCTTTGTCGGTTTCGAGGTGATCAATAAAGTCCCTCCCACTCTCCATACACCCCTGATGTCGGGAGCCAATGCAATTTCAGGTATCGCCGTTGTCGGTGCGCTCCTCATCGCCGGAGGCACGGATTGGCACGAATTAACCGTAATTTTAGGGTTAATTGCCGTTATTTTGGCGATGGTTAACGTGGTCGGTGGTTTTGTCGTTACCGATCGAATGCTGCAAATGTTCAAGAAAAAAGAGGCTAAATCATGAATAATGCCCTTATCACAGGGATCGAGTTATCCTATCTACTCGCCGCCATTTTATTTATCATCGGTCTTAAACAATTATCTTCCCCCGCTACCGCCCGTCAAGGCAATTTTCTGGCTGCCATCGGGATGCTAATCGCCGTTATTGCCACCTTAATCAATCAAGAAATCCTCAGCTATGGTTTAATCGCCGTGGCGTTGGTGATTGGCTCAATTATCGGCCTGGTTTCGGCGCAAAAAGTCCCGATGACGGCTATGCCCCAAATGGTGGCGATTTTTAACGGTTTAGGCGGTGCTGCCAGTGCTTTAATTGCCATGGGCGAATATTGGCGTTTACTGCAAAGTGGTGAAAATATTGCCTTTGACTCGATACTGATCGCTATTTTGGGTATATTGATCGGTGGTGTCACTTTTACCGGTAGTGTCCTCGCTTTTGCCAAATTACAGGAATTAATCAGTGGCGCGCCCGTAACTTTTCCTTTCCAACAACCCTTTAACATTCTCTTGCTACTCACCTTTTTAGGGGGTAGTGTCTATCTCTTTTTTGATCCCACCTCGATCGATGTTTTCCTGACCTTGGTGGCACTTTCCCTAATTTTCGGGGCTTTATTCGTGCTTCCCATCGGCGGCGGCGATATGCCCGTGGTTATCTCCCTCTTAAACTCTTTTTCGGGACTTGCCGCCAGCGTGGTCGGTTTTATCCTGATGAATAGTATGCTGATCATCGCCGGTGCTTTGGTGGGTGCGTCGGGGATTATCCTGACTCAGATCATGTGTAAAGCCATGAATCGATCGCTGGCTAGTGTACTATTTGGGGCATTTGGTACAGGTGCTAGTGCCGGAGGCGAAGCGAGCGCCACTTCTAGCCTTGATAAATCGGTTCATGCTATTGATTCAGAAGAAGGGGCAATGATGCTCGGTTATGCGCGTTCTGTGGTGATTGTACCCGGTTACGGCATGGCGGTGGCCCAAGCACAACACGCAGTGCGAGAATTGGCTGAACAGTTGGAAAAAAATGGCGTTGAGGTTAAATATGCTATTCACCCCGTGGCGGGAAGAATGCCCGGTCACATGAATGTATTACTGGCCGAAGCTAATGTTCCCTATCCGCAACTCTACGATATGGATGATATTAATCCTGAGTTTGAGCGCGTCGATGTGGCCTTAATTATTGGGGCGAATGATGTGGTTAACCCCGCTGCCCGTCACGATAAAGCTAGTCCGATTTATGGAATGCCAATCCTCGACGTGGATAAGGCACAGCACACGATCGTGATTAAGCGCAGTATGCGATCGGGTTTTGCCGGGGTAGAAAACGAATTATTCTACAATCCCAAAACCTTTATGCTCTTTGGTAGCGCTCAAGATGTGGTAGCACAATTAGTATCACAAGTCAAGGATTTGTCATAATTCTTAACAAATGGGACGGGGTTTTCACCCCGTCTTTTTTTTATCTGATTTTTCAGAGTTTAAAGATAATCAAGAACTAATTCCCCTTTGCTCACTTTTTCGGTAATTAAAGTTCTGACTAACTCTAATTCTTCCAGGGTCACTTTACCATCAGACCTCATAGCTAGGGCGATTCTTTCCCTTTCCCCTTGAGTGATCACGCCATCAACACTAGCCTGTTCGATAATAGCTCGCAACTTTTCTAGTTCCTGATGTTCTTCTGCGGTTAATTCTACTTGATTAGGACGAGATATTTCCATAAAAATTTCTCCTTGAGTGATCAATACAAACTTGATAATTTTTTTCTAAGTAGTAGAAGGCATGGCAGTTATCCCCAGTCAGGATCAGGAATTACGGACGATGCCTAATCAGTTTACACTTCATATTTGCTCGGAAACCCTCTCAACAAATACTTTTGTATTAAAAACATTAATAAAGCTGAGAGCCTTGACTATTGCCTCTGGTCTATTCCCTTGCCTCACGGTTAACTTTAATTTTGTTCGACCACTTAGAGTTTGCCAATACATTATAGCAGTTATCTTAATGGTGAGAGACAGGCTGTAGTATAACTTTGTCTCTTTGTGCTTGAGGAAAAAAAGCTGTCTTGTCCCCTCCAGAATCGAGGTTAATTTAATCTAATTCTACCCCCAAGGCTCGCAATTTTGCCTCTAGTATTTGCCCTCGTTGTTCATCGGTTTCTGCCCGTTTTTGCACTTGCTTGAGTTTCTTTCCTAACTCTACAAAAGTCAAAAATCCCTCGCCATCCGGTTGACAAATCTGACAATCTTCTGCGGATAAAAGAGGGCTAACCCAATTATCCATCACTTCGATAATTTCTAGGTTAGACTTCCTCGCTTGCCAACCACTAAGATGATTGCGAACGGTATCGTAAAGATAAGTACCTAAGCAAAATTAATTACACATTTCGATAAAGCTTTTGCCTTTTGCCTCTTGCCTTTTGCCTATCTTCACTAGGAAATTTATTTTGCACGACTACTTAGTATTCCAAGACTCCGTATTTCTGATAGACATCTAACTTTTTGATCATTTCTTTCCAAGGGCCGTATGAGGAGAAATTCTCATGTACGGTTCCGAATAGGAGGGGATGGGGGCGACTCTATTCTCGACCCCTAATAATTTCCCTGTTATTATCATTTTTATCTAGCCGACGGCTGACTGCTTCAAGATCACTGATCACTAAAATCACCGCGACGTTGGATCAGGTCTGAGGGGCTAAGATTGGAGACGAAATTGCGGAAAGCTTGACGTTCCTCTTCATCTGCGTCACGATCAACAGGAATAGAAGCCGAAGCGATCACTTCTTCCATTACCCAGACAGGACTGTTGGTACGCAGGGCAATAGCGATCGCATCACTGGGACGACAATCGATTTCTTTTTTGACTTCGCCGCGCTGGAGACAGAGGACAGCATAAAAAGTATTATCTTGGAGAGAATGGATGATAATCTTTTCTAAATCCATGTCCCAAGCTTTAAAAATATTAGCGATCAAATCGTGGGTGAGGGGACGAGGGGACTTTTGTTGTTCGAGGACGGTCATAATGGCCTTAGCCTGATCTTGTCCGATGTAGATAGGTAGGGCGCGACGCTCGGAACCATCCTTCAGCAGTACAATGGGACTGCGAGTGATAGCGTCTAGGGCAATTCCAGCGACTTTCATTTCGATCATGACTATGGCTTCTCCAAGATAGAGATTCAGCTAGGGAAGGAGTGGGAAAGCAACCTGAATAATATAGTGCTTCGTTACACTCACAGTATGCCCTAAGATGGCAGAGATTAGCCTCATCTTTAATGAAAAAAATACATCAGCTGCCGTCAGGCTTGAATCAGTGATCAGTAATCAGTAATCAGTAATCAGTATTCTCCGAGTCGGGAGTCAGTATTCAGGAGATTGCTTTTATTTATTCTCCCCACACCCTACACCCTACACCCCACACCCTACACCCTACACCCTACACCCCACACCCCAAATAAATTACTTAATTTGTGCTATGATAATAGTTTTGGGATAAATTTAAATAGGAGCAGACCGTCTGTATGTCTCGTTATAGAGGACCGCGCTTGCGCGTTGTGCGTCGTTTAGGGGAATTACCGGGCCTAACCCGTAAAAATGCCCGTCGTGCCTATGCACCCGGGCAACATGGCCAGGCCCGCAAAAAACGTTCAGAATATGCCATTCGTCTAGAAGAAAAACAAAAACTGCGTTTTAACTACGGTGTCAGCGAAAAACAATTAGTTCGCTATGTCCGCAAAGCTCGCCGGGCTACTGGTTCCACCGGTCAGGTGCTGCTGCAACTCTTAGAAATGCGTCTGGATAATACCGTTTTCCGTCTCGGTATGGCTGGGACAATTCCGGGGGCGCGACAATTAGTCAATCACGGTCACGTCACCGTTAACGGTAGAGTTGTGGATATTGCCAGTTATCAGTGCCGTCCGGGTGATGTGATTGGAGTTAGAAATCAAGAGCGTTCCCAAGATCTAGTCAAAAGAAATATGGAATACCCCGGTTTAGCCAACCTGCCGAGTCATTTGGAATTTGACAAAAACACCCTTGTGGGCAAAGTGAATGGCGTTGTGGAAAGAGAATGGATTGCCCTCTCGATTAATGAACTGTTAGTAGTGGAATACTACTCTCGGAAAGTCTAGGAAAAAAGCCTTTTCCAGATACCTTGAGGACGCAATTGGCAGCGTCCTTATTTTATTGGTTAAATTTAGTGTTTTTGATTGTATATAGGGCTGGCTAATACTAAATCCTGTTTAAAAGTGATAGGTCAGAGTCAGTCAAAAATGGCTCCTTGAGAAGGTATCTGGCTCTTTTGGGTTTGGTGGGTAAAATGTATTCTAAGATAAGGTCTTGCCAGCGGGGGAGTGGAACGAACCACAAAGACACAAAGGACACAAAGATTGATCGCTCCTATATACGTTAAACTTATCACACAAAGAATAAGAGAGCCAGTATCTGTATGGAGTGAAACTTATCATCGTCAATGTTACTGACTGCTTGATACCTCCCCTGAACGGTTACAGTTAAGAGAGTAGTCCGTTAGCACCCACTTCTAAATGGGATATTATCAACATGAAAACTAAATTATCTCAGCTTTATGAAACTGATTTTAATTTGTGGCTTGAGCAAACCGTAAATCACTTAAAAAAGGGCAATTTACAAGCCCTTGATTTAGATAACTTAATCGAAGAAATATCCGATATGGGACGTAATAATAGACGGGAGGTATTCAGTCGTTTAAAAGTTCTATTGATCCACTTACTTAAATGGCAATATCAACCGGAAAAACGGACTAATAGCTGGATAAATACCATTGATGAGCAAAGAGAACAATTAGAGCTTATTTTAAGGGATAGTCCTAGCTTAAAACCCTATTTAGCCGATATTTTCGCAGAATGTTATCAAAAAGCAGTGCGAGGGATGGTAAATGAAACTAATTTACCAAAAGAAACTTTTCTGGTTGATTGTCCTTTTAGCCAAGAACCGGTTTTAAATTGGGATTATCTTCCTGAAAATAGCTTTTGAACAATAGATATAAGTACCTAAGCAAAATTAATTACACATATCTAACTACCTTTTGCCTTTTGCCTTTTGCCTTTTGCCTATCCTAACCAAGAAGTTAATTTTGTCCTATTACTTAGCAGTTTTATGATAAAATTGCCCTGCTGTCAAGACTGATTTTTTTCTTGCCAAATAGCTAAAGCCATTTGATGAACAAATCGCCAAGGTAGATGATGCTGACGGGCAATAGCGGCACAATCTTCGTATTCTGGTTGTACGGTAATCGGTTGATTAATTGACTCTTTGTAGGCAACTTTTAGCCGAATTTGGCCATAGACAGTATCGATCAATTGTATTTCTCTTTTTAAGATCGATCGCTCTTGAATTGTCCTTCTAATGCCTAAAGTTGTGGTTTCCTGAAAGATCATATTTTCACAAATAGCAATTTTATCCAAGGCACAAATTACTGTCAAAAGTATTCCCAAACGGGATTTTTTCATAGTAATTGCTTGACTAAATACATCCAAAGCACCCACTTGTAATAAAGACTCGCTTAAGTAGGCGATCGCTTGCGGATTTAAGTCATCAATTTGAGTTTCTAAAACTGCCACAGTTTCGCTTTCATCTAGCTTTTCTGGTGTTTTTTTCCCTAACCAAAGCCGGACAAGATTGGGAATCGGTAAATCTTTTGTACCTGCCCCTAAACCGACCTTTTCTAACTGCATTTCCGGCGGTTTACCGAAACTTTTAGCTAAAGTTGTCACAATAGCTGCCCCCGTGGGTGTTACTAACTCCGCTTCGATGCCATTACTATAAATTGTGACTTGTCGCTGGCTGAACAATTGTACTACTGCTGGCACGGGAACTGGTAAACGACCATGGGCGGCCTGAACTGTACCGCCGCCGGTGGGTAGAGAAGAACAGTATAATTCACTCACCGATAGCCAGTCCAAACCCAAACAAGTCCCGACGATATCAATAATGGCATCGGTTGCCCCGACTTCGTGAAAATGCACTTTTTCCGGCGCGATCCCGTGAACGGCTCCTTCTGCGATCGCAAGTTGTTGAAAAACCGCTAAACTCCATTCTTGGACTTTCTGGGGTAAATTTGCCTGTTTAATTAAATTTTCAATCTCCGGTAAATGACGAGCGGGGGTATGATGATGATGGTGGTGATGATCAGCGGACTTCTCGGCAGTGACATCGACGTGAACCTTAGTAGCAATTTGACCGCGACGATGCACTTTTTCGGCTCTTAACTGATATTCATCCTCAATTCCTAAAGTTTTTAGTTGTGCAATCAGGTATTCTAAGGGGACTCCTAAATCTACTAACGCCCCTAAACACATATCCCCGGCAATTCCCGTGGGACAATCCCAATAGGCGACGATTTTGCTATCATGGCTACTATTTACTCTCTCCATCCCGAAAATCCCCAACAACGTTCTATCCAAGAAATCTGTCATGCCCTGAAAAACGGGGCAATTATGCTTTATCCTACCGATACCGTCTATGCGATCGGTTGCGATCTCAATGTGAAATCCGCCGTCGAACGAGTTCGCCAAATCAAGCAACTATCTAATGATAAACCCTTGACGTTTCTCTGTTCTTCTTTGTCGAATATTTCTGAGTACGCAGTGGTCAGCGATTATGCCTATAAGATTATGCGACGAGTCATACCCGGTCCCTACACTTTTCTCTTACCGGCGACTAAATTAGTGCCGAAAGTGGTGATGAATCCGAAGCGGAAAACTACCGGTATCCGGGTTCCCGATCACGTTATCTGTCGCACTATTATCGAAACCCTAGAAAATCCCATTATCTCTAGTTCTGCCCATCTTCCCGATGAGGAGGGAGATTTTCCCACCAAGGGATTAGAATCCGCTAGGTTATTCGATGCCCTCGATCATATAGTTGATTTAATTATCGAAGATGGTTCGGCTCCCGGTTCGGAAGTGTCAACCATTGTTGATTTTACCGGCGATCAACCGGAGATTGTGCGTCAAGGTTTGGGTTGGCCGGAATTACAACAATGGTTATAACGAAGGCAAAAGGCAAAAGGCAAAAGGCAAAAGGCAAAAGGCAAAAGGCAAAAGGCAGCTTTGTTCTCCCCACACCCCACACCCCACACCCCACACCCCACACCCCACACCCCACACCCCACAACTTCCCACTGATAACTGATAACTGATAACTGTATCGGTTATTGCGACTTTTTATTTCCTGAAAACCGCCTTGTGGAAGTCAAGTTAGTTGCTTAAGATGGAGATAATCGCAGTCAGAGAAAACCTCTCAAGGAAATTATTACTATGGCTTTCACTCTTTATTCTCCCTTCCTAGAAATTAATTCTGTCCAACGTCAAATCGATCAACTTTTTCAAGAAGTATTACCGACAACTTTATCGGTATCTCGTCCCCCGGTGGAAATCTCTGTTAACGAGGATTCCGTGGAATTAAAAATCGAATTACCCGGTGTGGATATTAAAGATATCGATGTGGAGGTTAGCAAACAAATGGTGGCTATTAATGGGCAACGTCAACGCCCTGCCGAGGTGGAAAACAGCGAATTTTATTATGGTAAATTTAGTCGCTTGATTACCCTGCCAGTGGAGGTGCAAAATAGCCAAGTTACCGCTAACTATCAAAACGGTATTCTTTCTCTCACCCTCCCGAAAGCGGTGGCAGAAAAAAATAAAGTGGTGAAAGTTAATCTTGGTTAGATGAGAAAAAGACTGGAGAAATTCTCCAGTCTTTGGTTTTATTTGCAGTCGCTAACTGTTAATGGGATTCTTTGCCATTTAGGTTGACGGGACGGGGCTGAATAACACCAAAACCGCCGTGATTGCGTTGATAGATAACGTTGATTTCGTTCGTGTCTTTGTTGCAGAACATAAAGAAATCGTGATCGACTAATTGCAATTGTGTTAGTGCCTCCTCAATAGTCATCGGTGGCATGGCAAAGTATTTCATCCGCACTACTTCCGCAGGTAATTCGGGAGTGCGATCACCAATTAGGCTATCATCTAAGGGTTTCTCTTGCACCACCTCGCTAGTTTTAACGGTGGCGTGGGTGCGATGATCCACCAATCTTTCTTTATACTTGCGGAGTTGACGAGCGATTTTATCAGAAACTAAATCAATACTTGCGTACAAATTTTCGCTTCCTTCTTGAGCGCGAATCACTGTTCCATTAGCATAAACCGTCACTTCCGCTTTGTGGCGATCAGGAATGCGTGCATTCTTTTCCACGGAGAGGTGAACATCGACTTTTGTGGTTATGCCGTTAAAATGTTTCACCGCTTTCTCCAGCTTTTGTTCCACATAATCATGAATAGGTTCGGTGACAGCGATATTATTGCCCTGAATCAATAGCTTCATACTCACTACTCCATCTAAAAATTTTGCTATAGACCGTCCACATCAACTATTTTTAAGGGATGTTGATGCTAGGAATTTAATCCTCAAAAACCTGCTCGATCACGCTGTTGTTAGAGGTCACAGTCTAGATATTGTCGGTGTTCTCTTTCTCTTTTTTTTGTCGGATCGCGCGGAAAATTCATCGGGTCGAGCGCCTATTTGCAACTGGATTTATCTACCTCTATTCTAACAAGTTTCTGCAAAGCTTCTCTTAACAGAAGTGCGAAGTTCTGTTAACTTTTATTTAAAGAAACCGATTTTGGCCGCCAGCAAGGGAATCCGGTGATTGTTTCTCCTGTGCGACGGTTAACATCCGAATAGATGGGATATCCTTAGATTAGCACTTAGTATTCTCCCCGACATATATATCTTCCCTTCTTTTAATCTTCCTTTGCGCTCTTTTACATTTCTTAAATATTTTGACAAATCTCGCAATGAATGCTCAAAAAATACCTCGTCTCTGTGGGCTGAAAATTCAGGCAATTACTCCCTATTCTCTGGCCTGGGCGCAACAGCGGTCGCTGGTGGCGGCGAGAATTGCCGATCCCGACTTACCCGATGTGCTGCTGCTGCTGGAACATCCCCCCGTTTACACCCTCGGTACCGGTTCAGATATTAAGTTTATTAAATTTAATCTTGACAAAACCGACAAAGAAGTGCATCGAATCGAGCGAGGAGGGGAAGTCACCTATCACTGTCCGGGGCAGTTAGTGGGCTATCCGATCCTCAATTTGCGCTATTATCAGCAGGATTTACACTGGTATTTGCGACAATTGGAAGAAGTCATCCTGCAAACTATCGCTATTTATGGATTATCAGGGCAAAGAATCGGGGGCTTGACGGGGGTATGGGTAGAAGGGTATAAAATAGCGGCGATCGGTATTAAAGTGAGTCGTTGGATTACCTATCATGGTTTTGCCATCAATGTTTGTCCGGATTTAAGCGGGTTTGCCGAAATTATTCCCTGTGGGATTGCTAATAAACCCGTGGGCAGTTTAGAGCAGTTTCTGCCTAATATTAGTCTTAGGCAAGTACAGCAAGATTTATCGAGGGTTTTCGCCTCAGTTTTCGGTGTGGAATTATTTTCTCTTGACAAGGATTAATATGAGCGATCGCAAAGACCCAGAAAAACTCACCGTGGAAAATAGGGCTGATAACCCCGAAAATAACGGTAAAACCAGTTTATCGGCCCCCGATGCCTCCGAATACGTCTCCTCTTTATCTTCGCGTAATCCCGTGCGTCAGCGCATCCTACTATTAAAAGATCTTCGACCGGGTAACGCGGGGTTACTACTGGCCCCCCTGATGGTGATGACCATCGGCCTCGTCTTTAGCTGGGACTGGTTAGGCTTTTCTGGGGCGATAGTAGCGGTATTAATATCTTTACAGGTGATTTTACCCTCTATTCGCCAGTGGATCGCCCATTATCTCACTCCCTCTGAACGTCAGACGGTTTTCGCTTTTATAGTTTTTATAGCTGCTCTGGCCGGATTAGGGAAATATTTAGGAGTTTACGAGCGCATATTGCGATGGTTAGACAGTTTTAAATACGATGAGTTCGGTTCTTGGGCCGAGTGGGTGGGGGCCTTGGGACAGATTATGATTGCTGTGTTAGCTGTCTATGTGGCCTGGGAACAGTACGTTATTTCTAAGGATTTAACCATACAACAAAATCGCATTACCCAACAACAGACGATCGATTCCTATTTTCAAGGGATTTCCGATCTAGCCTTGGATGAGGAGGGATTTTTAGAAGATTGGCCCCAGGAAAGAGCGATCGCAGAAGGTCGCACCGCTTCTATCCTCAGCAGTGTCGATGCCTCTGGAAAAGCGAAAATACTGCGTTTTTTGAGTCAATCGCGGCTATTATCACCGATTAAACGCGATCGTTATCTGGGCCGACCGATTCTAGACGGGGAAGGGGGTTATGCGGAGGATCGAGAGTTCGGTACAAGAGTAGTACAATTGGGAGTAATGTTAGCGGGGGCCGACATTTCTGGGCAGGATTTGCGCTGGACGGATTTAAGCGAAGCGAATATGGTGCGGGCCGATTTAAGTTATGGCGATTTGGTAAAAGCAAATGTATCGCGAACAATTCTCTACGAAGCTAATTTAAGAGGGGCCGATATCAAAGGGATGCGTTTATTTTATGGTTCCCTAGAAAATGCTACCCCCCGCAGTCGTACCGTTCCCCCCAATTATGACAGAGGAGAACACACGGGAGCAGTGGTAGAAAATGTCAATTTTACCGGGGTGAAAAACATGAGCGAGGAACAACGTCACTATTGTTGTCGTTGGTGTGGGGAAAAGTCCCGCGCAACCATTCCGGGGGGATGTGCTGATATTGCCAATCTTTTGGGTCGTTAACGGAGGCGGTCGGCAGTCCTGATGACAAAGTTGGTACCGCCAAGCATGAGAATATTCTGATTGAGGAATTGGCGTTATTTCAGCTTCTATTTTCCACTCAGTGCCTCTCCTGATATGTAGCCTATACTCAAGGGATTTAGTATTACTTCAGATCTGATTACTCAATCCAAGCTTTTGGGGGGTTCTACCCCCCAAACCCCCCGTTGGGGGCGTGGCGCCGCCCCCAAACCCCCCGCGCATTAGTTTTTCGGTGAGATGCTTACACGCAGCTGCTAATACATCTGTAATAATTTCAGAGTCACTCCACTTGCAAGAGTGCCTCTCCTGATATGTAGCTTATACTCGACGGATTTAGTATGAATAATTAGAGTTTGCTGAATAAATCTAAAAACCTTGTTGGATAATATCTTTAGGCTTTTTTGAAATCAAAAAGTTCCGGGCCTGGGAGTGATCGGGGAGAAAATTTAGGCACTTTTTCCCTGAAAATTAGGTAATTGGCCACCTCAAAACCAGTAAAACCCCACACCCCACACCCCACACCCTGCCCCCACGAAAAAGTTTTTCAGCAAACCCTAATTAGAAGATATCCTCATCGGTAAGGGCAGTGTTATAATCAGTGGTATTCATGGCCAATAATTCCCACAAATTTATGAATCAAAAAGTCGTTATTCTTGCCACTGCTTCCGCTAGTTTATTAACCCTATTAGTTACCACTAACTCCGTACAAGCTGCCCCAGAGTCCTTTCATCCTAGTTTCAATACCGAGAACTTAGGTGACATGATTATCGCCAAGACAACCGGGGAAGAAAATCCGATTTTACGTCATCTTAATTGTAGTTGTGCCACCTGTACGCAATCCCTTAACTCCTCACTCAATTGATAATTTTCCGCCCCAACGATCCTGGGGGATAAAAGTCCGCTCTAGATTAATTTTTGCCACGGGTTCCGTGAGGGTAAATTCTCCCGATTCGATCAGTGCTTTTAATTCTAAAGCGGCTTCCCGGGACAGGGAAATACTGGCCAAAGGAGCCACCCTCACACTTTTTCCCTCGATCATAATCCGACCGCTTTTTAGTTTAGCGTAGGTGATTAAACCAAAGGTAGGACGGACTCGCCGGGGAATGGAAAAATCCACCACTGGGGCGACAATTTCCTCATCTTTTACGGCACAATGTCGAACGATTTCCTCGCTTAAAATCGGAATCGGTACCGCTACCCCTAACATTAAAGAAGCCCCATAATTTTTGAAATAACAACCCCGCACCCAGCGAGCATTCATTTGTTTAGCATCACCAATTAAGGCTAAGGTGGAAGCTGGGCCAATAGGAGTTCGATTTTGTAGGCGTTTTTGTAGGGGAAAATGTTGGGTTCCTTCCCAGGCAATATAACCGATTCCTCCTCCCAAAAAAATGCGCGTACCGATGCCGATAGCCTCTAAATCCGGGTCATTTAACAGGGGAGAAATTGCCCCGGGGTTAGAATAAACTGCATTACCTAATCGCGGCTGTAGTGGTCCTAAATAAGTATATAAAGTCCGCTCTCCTCCATTGACTCCGACGATAAAATTCTGGTAGAGATTCCGAGGATTAAAAAGATAAAATTGATTGATAGTATCCTTAGAAATAATCGTTTCAAAAGAAGCACGAGGATAACAATCGGTGGCCTGGCCGACAGCACGCAATGGCAGCGATTTTCCGGCGATTAAATCCTCAATAATATGTCCGCCGCCCCTTTCGGGATTTTCTCCCTCTAAATTCTCATTTTTGGCCGCTAGATCACTAATAGCACTGGCTCCTAAATATAAATCCACCGCCCCAAAACCAGCATAAGCAGGAATCCCATCTAACCAACATTGACGAATTTTTATCGGCGGATCTGTCTGACCTAAATTAATAATTGCCCCCGAAGATTCCATCGGTTCAAAGGTTCCCGTACAAACCACATCTACTTGGGAAAAAACCTCCTTAATTCCCATCTCGGTAACGCGGCTTTTTAATTCCTCTACTGTCCAGACTACAGCCGTTTTTTTTGCGATCTTGTCGTTGATTTCAGCGATTGTTCTCATGATAAAAATTGGCAAGATGGGGGGTTAGGGAGCTTTTTGCTGTTGTCAGTAAACAGTAATCAGATTTGAGTTTTCAGTGAGTGGTATTAACCGAGCAGTATTAAATGGCGGTGACAGTGCTGTTTTTTCACTGATTACTGATTACTGATCACTGATCACTGTTATAAGATGAGAAAGGGAAAATTTACGATCGAAGCTTTTCTATGACAGTTACACCCGTTCCGGCCTCCTTTAATCCTGTTTCTGGTCTAGTTAACCGTATTCTCGGCATAAAACCGCTTTTTGACATCGCTCGCTATCAGGCCCGCAATATGATGATTAAAAGAGCCGAAAAACTAGGCGTACCTTGGCGGGAAACCGTCAAACAATGGCAGCAACGGGATTGGAGTCGGGAACTGCAAGCGGTAGAAAATCCCGATCTCGTCTATCCCGAATACTACGTTTGTTCTTTCCACGCTTACGAAAAGGGCAATTTAGACTGGTTGCCAGCTTTTGAGGTAGAATCTGCCGCCTATGCTGTTCATTCTACCATCTGGCCCGGGGCGGGGATTGACGGCGATCCGCGATTGCGGCGGGAATATCACCGGATATTGAAGGAGCAAATCAAGGCAGAAATTAACGATATTGTCGATTTAGGCTGTAGTGTCGGCATGAGTAGCTTTGCGCTACAAGATACTTATCCTCAAGCCAGGGTAACTGGGTTAGATCTCTCTCCCTACTATTTAGCTGTTGCCCAATACCAAGCTCAACAAAAACAAAAGACGATTCAATGGCAACACGCGGCGGCGGAAAAAACTCAATTACCCAGTCAGTCCTACGATCTGGTATCTTCGTTTTTAATGTTCCACGAACTACCCCAACAGGCTACTAGAGAAATTTTCGCCGAAGCGCGTCGTTTATTGCGATCGGGAGGTTATTTGACGCTGATGGATATGAATCCGCGCTCGGAAATTTATCGAAAAATGCCCCCTTATGTCCTAACCTTACTCAAGAGTACCGAACCCTATCTCGATCAATATTTTACTCTCGATATCGAACGGGCATTAGTTGAAGCCGGGTTTCAAGCACCGATCATTACCCCCACCAGTCCCCGACACCGGGCGATTGTTGCGCGGGTTTCCGAATCATAATTTTGAGGTAATCAATGAAGATAATTTTTCGTCAAAGCTGGACAAGGATATTAACTATTGTCCCTCTCTTCCTGTTAATTTTTGCCAGCAAAACCCTCGCCCATCATGCCATGGCAGGGGAAACTCCTGATAATTTTTTGAAGGGATTTTTATCGGGTTTAGCTCACCCGGTTATCGGTTTAGATCATTTAGCTTTTGTGGTGGCTAGTGGTTTAATTGCTGTGGGGATGGAACAGGGTTTATTAATTCCGATCGCTTTTGCGATTGCCACTTTAATCGGCACAGGCATTCATTTACAGGGAATAAATTTACTTTTTCCTGAGGGGATTGTTGCCCTTTCTGTGGTGATTTTTGGCGTGATTTTAACCCTAAAAAAAGGTTTACAAACTCATTCTAATCTCTATACGATCGCTCTGGCAACTCTGGCAATGATTGCGGGAATTTTTCACGGTTATGCCTACGGAGAATCAATTATCGGGGCGCAAGTTGCCGCTTTAGTTGCCTATTTAATCGGTTTTACCGTCATCCAATTAGCGATCGCATCTGGTGCTTTTTTCCTTGGCAGTGTCATCAAGGAAAAATTAGCCAAGCAAGCAACTCTAATTAGCAAGTTAATCGGATTGGCAATTATGGCGATCGGTACAACTTTTTTAGTGGGAATTAAGTAAATTAATCTCGGTGGGGCTAATTATTAATGGCTCTCTTGAGGTTATGGGATCGAAGAAAGGGCGTACAATATACGCCCCTGCCAAACAAGTGCGGGAGAGCCGCTAAATCAAAAATAATCCTGATTTCTACCCCTACTATTTTTTTAGGTTTCCGAGGGGAAGTAACCAAACAGTTTTTTATAATCAGAGGCCAGATATCCTCGGTGAAAAAAACCTAATTCTTCGGCAATTTCATAAACTAATTTTGTCTGATTATTTTGGTTAAGAGATTGATGTAAAGCATTAAGACGAAGCAATTTAAAATAATTGTAAGGAGACATTTGATAGAAGTCTTTAAATATATATTCTAAGGTGCGTTGACTTACTTCTAAGTCTTGACAAATCGCTGGAATAGTCAGATCAGAACGCAGATTTTTTCTCATCATTTCTTCTGCTTTTTTGAGGATAGAGGTACGTCTGATAGCGTTTTTAGGGGTTTTAATATCTTTGGTTACTGCTAAAGTAAAAAGAAAATCTTTGACAATTTCT
The DNA here is from genome assembly GCF_000981785.2 of Microcystis aeruginosa NIES-2549. Lineage (NCBI taxonomy): Bacteria > Bacillati > Cyanobacteriota > Cyanophyceae > Chroococcales > Microcystaceae > Microcystis > Microcystis aeruginosa. The sequence goes on from NZ_CP011304.1 coordinate 982,420, forward strand.
TCTTTTAATTTTTGACTGACAAAATTCAATCTTAATGCTTTTCTTTTCCCAGATATTTGTTGACGATCTAAATTAAATAGCATTTGATAAAGTTGATGACAAGATTGTTGGAGATGACGAATTTTTTCCGATGGGCAAATCACAATAGAAGAAGCAGAAGAATTTAAAAACTTTTTGGCTTCTGGTAGCTCTAAAGTTTGGCACAATTGTTGCAGATAATTATCATGAACGTAAAGCTGAAAACGATTAGAAAAAGGATGCTGAAAAACGGAAATTTCTGATTTAGGGGGTATAATCCCCAGATAGTTATTTTCTAATGGATACAAATTTTGGAAGAAGACAGAATTCACCTGAACAGGAATCGCAAAAACCCACATTTTAGAATGGACTACTCCCGCAACATTCGTTAAACAATTACGTTGCGATAATTCTAACATCACTTCATCGATGATGATCCTTGAAAGATACCCTTCAAAATTATCGCCACTGAGTTGTAAAGCATCTAAGTTGACAAATTCTCGATTCTGAAAATAATGAGAAAAGTCACAAACATATTCACTTTTAAAGGTTAATTCCTGAGAATTAATTAAAATATCGGTTTTATTGTCAAAAATAAACATCTATCTATATATAACTATTTGGTTATTTAGTAAAGTTAAAATTTTTTTTGCCCATCAATTTAAAAACTTGCGTTTTTTGGATCATCTTAGCATAAAAGACTGAGTAGTATGAGTTACAGCAGAGTTGATTTGTTAATTTTGTCCATCAGTGTAATTCCAGTTAAATCTCTCACTTTTTTCCGTTATCAATTACTAAGGAGATTTCGATGACTGAACAATATATGCCCCTTGAAGATTGCTCTGGGTGTGCGGTATTGGGTGGAGAATTCCGCAATTACGTCACCTGGCATTTTCTAATGACTCAAAATATACCACATTTAGCTATACCTATTATCCAGGGGTATCAGAAATTTACGAGGCTGTTGCTCCTAATATTAGCACTCGTTTCTATGCCATCGAAGCAACTATTGATTTCTCCAAAGCTAAAGGGTGCTTACAAGGTGTTCTGATGGCGCACGAAGGATGTTTTGGTGGACATAGTTTCTACATCTATCAGGGAAAACTATGTTAAGCTGTTCAAAATTTAAATAGCGTACAATAGAAATAGTAACCTAGTCAAATATTAATAGCCATGCCAGCCCCTAATCACTTAAATTCCGAGCAAAAAGAAAAATTACAAAAGGCATTAAAAGAAGAAAAAAATGCCTGCATTCGAGAAAGAATTTTGATACTATTGTTGTTAAATGACGGAAAAACTCAAGTCCAAATCTCTCAAATCATTGGGTGTTCACTGCGCACAGTATCCTATTGGTGTGTTCATGGAGATGCGGATAATTTAGATAGTTTAAAAGACAAGAGAATGGCGGGTAATTATCGAAAAGCAACGGAAGAGTATATCAAAATATTGTTAGAGACAATTGACAAAAATCCTCATGAAATGGGGTATGAATTTAGTCGTTGGACAGCCAAAAGATTAGCCACTTATCTAACAGAACAGACAGGAATCAAGTTAAGTAGTTCTCAAGTCATGAACATTTTAAAAAAAAGTCTATATTTAGGCAAAATCTAGTTTATAAGATCGACAAACCCTTGAAAAAACAAGAGAATTTAAACAGAAACTAGCGGAATATTTAAAAATAGCAAAAGAAGAATTAAGCTCAATTTCTGGTTCTTCGGTTTGTGTGATGCCATGACGGGAGTTTTAAGGGATGAAATCCTTACAGAAAAAGGCATTCGGCGATTTTTGTCAATTGTTTTCGTTCTAGAACGAACTAATCAATTAAGTCTCTTGCCAAATAAGGATTTAGTCGATTTATGCCACCCGATCAAACCATACCAAGTAACGAAGAACCCAATTTCTTTTATCGCTTTGACTCATTGTCAGCTGTAGAACATTTAAATTGGTTATTTAGGCAAAGGAACAGGGAACAGGAAAAGGGAGGCTCTCTCTCAACAAATTTGGGAGGCTATTCCCTTAAGTTGACACCAATGATCCTATGCGCCCAAAATGTAATATAGATATTTCTACAAAATTGAGATGCACCCATTCAAGATTACCCTTCAATCCAAAGTAACGGAACTAAATCATCGACAAAGCAGCATAAATCCGCAAAATCATGAGGATATTGATTAGACATTCTCTTAAAATCATGTTCTGGGATTGTTCTCATTTTTACCCCAGCAAGTTTTTGAAAATTTGTTACTGATTTAATCTGTTTATAATTATCGGTAGAGGTGATAGAGATTATCACTCCATTACAAGCCATTTCCCAATGATTATTATAGGAACGATTCTGACGAGCTAGGGCTTTTTGTCCGCGACTGCCTATTTGAAACTCTTCTGGCCCCCTGATTCTTCCCCAAGGTTTTCTTCTAATCTTAAAACTGGTATTTATATGATTATTTTCTTGAATAAAATTTTTAATCTTTGCGGCTGTCCCTTTCGGAGAACAATCTGTCCAGTCATATTTCAAATGAATATGTGGTAGCTCTTGAGAAGTTTGTGGTTTAAACCCAATAATGATTAATCGTCGAGAAAATTCCCTGAGAAAATTTTGGAAGACTAACTCTGATGGTACAATTTGTGGAGATTTAACTTGTGTTCTATTTAGCAAAGGTTGAAAATGTTTAATTAGATATAGTTCAATTTCATTTAATTCTTCATTATTGCAAACTTGCCAAGCTATTCTTACAGGATAATCTTGATTAATTTCTTGTAATTGATATATACGATGGTGATTTTTCCAGCGATTTAAAAGATTGACTGCTTGACCAATATAAAGAATTCTATTTTGAGAATCGATAGCAAAATATATGGCCGAACAATCAGGAAGTTGATTTAAATTATCTAGTTCTACTGAAGACATTGCCAAAGGATCGAGCAACATAAACCTAGTCTTATTTTATTTCCAATATAATAATTTTCTGTAATTGCTATCAATTATAAGTCATTATTCGCTTAATTTTTTAAGGCAAGGGTTTTAAAATTGCTGTAACCTTTATCCTGTATACTTTTTAGCGAATAAGGTAAACAGAACAGTGGCGATTCCTTAACCTCAAAATAGTCTTTTTGTATTAATAAATATTCTAGTAGAAGGCTCAATGCGTTTGCTAGACTGCATTTGAGACAATTTATCAAATTTTCGGTTCCAGAAATGAGCGAACGGTGAGTTAGAAAATTCATGTCAGCGAAGAAGTCCGTCAAGCTGTGGGAGAAGAAGGAGCCTAAGATAGTTTATTTACATCCTTACTCTCTCGACTTTACCTCGATTGAAAACTATTGAAAATTTTTGCCCAAAAGCCAAGTCTATCTTGGGAAAATTACAACCGAAAAATTATCGAGATTTAGACAAGGCTCTCGAAGAAGCTTTTAAGGCAGTCTCCAAGAAAGACACCCGTAATTGCTGCAATCACTGTTGTCATTATACCTCATCTGTCTGAGAAAGGCTGTAAGTATTTATAAAGTAAAATTTAAAATAAATAATGTCGTGGGTTGGTAGAGCTAAAATACTATATAAGATTTAAGGGAGTGTGGGCGGAATTCTTCTAATCCCGATACCTGACAGGACTCCACCGAGAAGTAACTATTTTTTAGAGCCAGAAAATATAATGACAGAAATTTGGGGATCCCTATTTATTTTTTTAGTCTGTCCCATAATCGGGGGATTGCCTCTGATCGATTGGATAAATTATCTAGTAACTGGACGTAAATTATCCCAATTAGGGACCGGTAATATCGGTGTAACTGCCGCCTTTTATCATGGGGGTAAATTAGCGGGAATTTTGGCGGTAATTTCGGAAGCAGCCAAGGGAATTATCGTTATTTTCCTAACCCGTTTCTTTTTTCCTACCGGCTCTCCTTGGGAATTATTAGCTTTAATTGCCTTAGTCGTGGGGCGCTATTGGTTAGGAAAAGGTGCAGGAACGACTAATGTTTTCTGGGGATTAATCGTTCACGATTTTGTCGCTGTTTTTCTCACCTCAATTATCAGTGGGATTAGCTTTACTATTTTTCGAGAAAAATCTACGGGTAGATTGGTAGGATTATTTTTATTAGCTTTAATTCTCACCTTGCGCCGTCCCCACGATTTAGGTTATATTATAACTGCCATTGCTTTAGCCTGTCTATTAGGGGCAATTTTTCAAAAAATAGCCGACGATTTAGACTTACCCGAAGCAACTGTTAACAATGAATCAAAAACTATGTTTCGTTTTTTTCGTGGAGATCGATCGATCCAAACTCTTGATGACAATCTAGCGGCTTTAAAAGTGGGACAAAAAGCCGCCACTCTATCCTATCTTAAGCGTACCGGTTATCCCATTCCTAGGGGTTGGATTTTACCACCAGGAGATGATCCACAACCCTTAATAGAATCTCTTCATCCTGATATTAATCATCCCTTAGTCGTGCGATCTTCCGCTATTGGAGAAGATAGTGAAACCGCTTCATCTGCGGGACAATATACTACAATTCTTAACGTCATCGATCAAGAAAATTTAGCGGCGGCGATTTTAAGTTGTCAAACCTCCTATAATAGTCCTAATGCCGTTAATTATCGACTCGATCGAGGTCAAGAAAACACGGCCATGGCTGTGTTAATTCAAGAACAAATTCGAGGAGTTTTTTCGGGGGTTGCCTTCAGTCGCGATCCGATTAATCCTCTCAGTTTAGATGTAGTTATTGAAGCTTTACCCGGAGATGCTACCAGAGTTGTATCGGGGAGAATCACCCCCGAAAGTTATCGAGTTAATTTAGAAGAAGATATCATCATCGGAGCGGGAGATATTCCCCCGGCTATTATTCAACAGGTAGCTAATCTTTGTCGGCAATTAGAAGCCCTTGATCATGGCATTCCCCAAGATATAGAATGGACTCATGACGGACAAAAATTATGGTTATTACAGTGCCGTCCTATCACCAATTTACAGCCAATTTGGACAAGAAAAATCGCGGCTGAAGTTATCCCAGGGGTAATTCGTCCCTTGCCTTGGTCAATTAATCGCCCCTTAACCTGTGGAGTTTGGGGAGATATTTTCAGTTTAGTTTTAGGCAAAAAAGCCCTCGATTTGGACTTCAATGAAACAGCCACTTTACACTATCAAAGAGCCTATTTTAATGCTTCTTTATTAGGAACAATTTTCCGTCGCATGGGATTACCTCCAGAAAGCTTAGAATTCCTGACCAAAGGGTCAAAGTTTACCAAACCACCTTTAACGGCAACCTTGGCTAATTCCCCCGGTTTATTAAAACTTTTAGGACGGGAATTACAGTTAGAAAAAGACTTTAGCCAAGATCAAAAAAACTATTTTATACCGACGCTCGAAAAAATTAACGCTACTTCCCTAGAAACTTTATCTTCTGGGGAGATTTTAGAGCAAATTGAGGAGATTTTAAACGTCTTAAAAAAAGCCACCTATTATAGTATTCTTGCCCCTCTTAGCTTCGCTTTGCGTCGCAGTATTTCCCGAGTACCTTTTGAGAAATTGGATAACTCCCAAGCACCAGAAATAGCCTCGATGCGATCGCTATCTGAACTGAGAAAAAATACGCTCGATCGAGATTTTGACTCGGCTTTTTCCCTCTGGTTAGAAACCTACGGTTATTTAAGCGAAGTGGGGACTGATATTTCGATACCGAGATGGCGAGAAAATCCCCAAGAGCTGCTACAACTACCCTTAGATAGTCCGGGCAATAATAGCCATAAAAAAGTTAAATCTTCCCATACTGTCCAAAAAAGATTAAATATCAAAAACCAAGGGACTGAAATTTACTCCCGTCTTTTAGCTCACCTACGCTGGCATTTTCTCGCTTTAGAAACCCTCTGGTTACGGCAGCAAATATTATCGGAGACGGGAGATATATTTTATCTAAATTACTCAGAAGTTATCCAGTTAGGTCAGAATAATAAAATCGCCAATCTTAAGCAAATTATCCGTCAGCGTCGCCAACAATTCCAAGAAAACTCTCAATTAACCGATATTCCCTATATCGTTTATGGACAACCCCCGAAAAAAGAATTTTTAGTCTCAAATTTAACTGCCAAAAAACGCTTACAGGGAATTGCCGCTAGTGGGGGGACCGTGGAGGGACGAGTCAAAATTATGCCAACCTTACAAAATCTAGAAATTGCCCCTAATACTATTCTCGTTATTCCCTATACTGACTCAGGATGGTCCCCTTTATTATCCCGGGCTGTGGGCATTATTGCCGAGGTGGGGGGACAATTATCCCATGGTGCTATTATTGCCAGAGAATACGGAATTCCGGCGGTTATGGATGTGCATCATGCCATGAAATTGTTAAAAGATGGTCAATTAATTCGTCTCGATGGCACTCAAGGAATTATTGAAATTCTCTAGGCATTAGGGGACAGGGTGTAGGGTGTGGGGTGTGGGGTGTGGGGTGTGGAGTGTAGGGTGTGGAGTGTAGGGTGTGGGGTGTGGGGTGTGGGGTGTGGGGTGTGGGGTGTGGAGTGTGGGGTGTGGGGTGTGGGGTGTAGGGTGTGGGGTGTGGGGAGAATCAATAAAAATAATCTCCTGACTCCTAACTCCTGAATACTGACTCCTAACCCAATGTTGGTCAAAGATAAGCAAAAATTATTTATTTACTCCAAAAACTTGAGAATATTTAAATTAACATTTCGCAATATTTACAAATTCTTAAGAATTAATTGAGAAAGATTTTTATTTAACAACGATGTTATGCTGGTTACAGCGATTTTACTGAATTTCATAATGGGGTATTCTATGCTTTTTTGGGCAGCAACGGTTGAAACCCTTGCCACACCTAGAAGGTAATCCTCATTAAGACAGGTAAATGAGTCAATTTCACCCACAACGATGATCTTTTTTTTGTGTAGTTTTATTGCAAAAAAAAAGTTTTTTTGACAAAAAGCACAAAGTATGCGTTATGAAGTGGGGAAGTGGGGTAATGGGGTGATGGGGAAGTGGGGTAGTTCGGAAGTTATCTGCTATTTTCCAATAAAAACCTTCTTTCTGCCCGAACAATTGCCTCTCTAGTGGCTAAAACTGCCTCCCTATCCACCGAAAGAGAAGTCACACCCCAAGCAATCAGATCATCGATAAGTTCGGGATACTGGACGATAGCCATGCCGCAAACCGAACAGGGAATCTGTAAAAGTTTTGCCTGAGTGATAATTTGTTTTAAGGCCGCTCTGACTGCGGGATGACGAGCGTTAAAATATTCTGAGAAATCTTCTCGATCGCTACCTAAAAGTAATTGAGTTAAATCATTAGTGCCAATAGCGATCAATTGTACGCCCGCTTGCACATAATCCCTCAATTGAAAGATTACCCCCGGTACTTCCACCATTATCCCCAATTGGAAAGAAGGGACTTGAGTGAGTAAAGCCGACTGTACCCGTTGCCGGCAGAAAATAAATTCCTCAACCCCGCGGACAAAGGGAAGCAGTAAATTAATATTGGTGGTGCCGGTGGTTTGTACCCGTCGTAAAGCTTGCAATTCTAGATCGAATAGAGTCGGATCTAATATATAACCATGGGTTCCCCGACTGTCTTTAGCCGAATCTTGAGCATCAAAAGAACGGTAAAATAAAGGCTTAGGCTGGATACTAAGGGCAAATTGTGCGATTAAATCACTTAATCTCTCGATCAATGCTTCTTGATGCTCTGGCGTTAACCATTCTTCTAGATTACGCTGAGAAAGTAACTCTAGAATCATCCATTCTGAGCGCAATAAACCGATCCCATCAATAGGCAGTTCTTGGATTCTGGCAATACTTTCAGTTTGACTGAGATTAACCATCAAACGGGTAGCGATTGCCGTCCCGTCGGTTTCTCTGGGGGGTGGAGGGGGCAAGGAAATCTGTTCCTGAGATGCTAGAGAAATAATTCCCCTCGTACCATCTACTAAAATTATCTCGCCTGAGCGGATAATTTCCGTGGCATTTTTCACCCCGACAATGGCAGGAATGGCTAATTCCCGGGCTAAAATGGCTCCATGGCTAGTTAATCCCCCCTGTTCCGTGATCATTGCTCGAATTTGGCGTAAATGGGGCAGTTTTTTCGGAGGTAAATTAGTAGTAACCAGAATGCAATCCTGAAAATTTGCCTCTGGGGAGTCGAAATTGCTGATCACTTTTGCCACTCCCGATGCCAACCCTGGGGATGCCCCTAATCCTCTTAAGGGATAATTGGAGGTAGTGGGGGTGATTTCCTGACTGTGACAGTTGAGAATATAAATTTGACCATCCAGCATCATCAGCCATTCTATGCTGGTTAACGTCGGTTTTTCCGCCAGTAGAGATTGAATCAGTTGACAAAGGCGATCGAGGGCGAAATTATCTAAACAGTAGCTTTCCTGTAAACTGGGTGCTAATAATTGTGGTACGAGCAGATTACTGTCACTATTGAGATAATAAGCCCTGGATTTATTGCCTAATTGCCGACTGCGTAATTGACCAGAGCGATCGATAATGTAGGTATCCGGTGCCACTTCTCCATTAACTAAACTGTGTCCTAAACCCCAAACCGCCTGAATTTCCCAGTTATCCTCATTAATCAACACATTTCCCGCACAATTGGCTGGTAATAACGGTTGTACCAGTAAAGATAATTGAATGTTTTCTAAACCAATTCCCATTTTTCGCCAATAAAATAGACTTCTGGCGGTGAATAACTCCGCCCAAGCTTGTTTTAGAGCATTTTCTAGATTATCTGCTTTAATTCCACTGATGGGGGCGGAAAATAAACCGAGAGTTCGCCGAGCCAGATTAGCTGGTAGGGAAAAGCGCCATACTAGGGTAGCCATGGATAATTGTGCCACGGCCGCCTCTAGTTCTTCTAACCAGAGAGGAGGAATTTCCGCTTGTAAAATGGCCCGCCGACTCTCTCGCGCAACTAATTGCAGAGCTTTGGCGTTATCTACGTCTAAATAGAGGGAAGATTGCGGAAAATCAGTCAGAAACGAGTCAGCATTGTCGATAGTTTCCAAAAATTCCGCAAAAATGCGGTTAAAAATGGCAAATCCCCTGATAATTGGGTATCCTCGTTGGTGCAATTCACTGGCAATAAAAGCTTTTTCCCCCACCAGGGGGCGATCAGAAGCACTAATGCGATCGAGCCAGCAGAGAATGGTCACGCGATTTGTTAAGAATGGTGAAAGGATTCTAAAATCATTGTGTGATTTTTGTCGCTTTTTATTTTTATCTGCTACTGTAAATTACTGTCACTGTCTTGAGGATTATGTCGTCATTAAGGAAAAAACCCTTAACCTAGACGATTGTGCAGTTCTTGGAGGGCTACTTTAGTCTGTAGAGGGTCTTCAACTAATTTAGCGATAGGAATTTGATGAGTCCAAGTGTCGTAAAAGGCCTTAATTTTATAGTAAGAGCCTGGAAAGACAAGATGGGGAATATCAAGCAGCAGACATAAAATATGAACATGAAGACGATTAGTAATCACGATCGGATATTGTTTTAATTGATAGATGCCACTGTGCATTAAACTCCATGATTTCTGATGGAGACGAGGATTATCTATGTCCTTAAAGACAGAAGCGTAGGGATGAAAAAGTTCCCATTTTTGGCGAGAAAGCCATTGATTAGGAGTAGCTAATCCTCGTTGCCAACCCTCGCGTATAAGTCTAGCCAATCCGGGGATATAAACCCATTTTTCGGGCAGTTTATTCATCCATTGAAGGGATATCCAATCTTCCACTACTAAATCGGGAATCTCTAGCTTAGAGGCAGAAAAAGCCGAATTTCTCTCTGTATCTACTCGATCGATATAGAGAATTGAGTTCTTAGTCGCTGTAATATTAGGCAGGGCAGGTAAATTAACCATTTCAAAAGCCATATCCGGGGCTTTAATAATGCGACAATTGCCAAAATGTTCCCCGGCGATAGCATAGCTATAATCGTCGCGGACAAAAATGGTTAAATCGGGATGGGAGTTGAAAATTTTGGCAGTTTTTTGTAGATTTTCCTGGGATTTAAAATAGATGGACTGGGGTAAAATAAAGATAGGTCGATCATGGTATCTGGCAATAATTTTTTCCCGACAATTTTGATACTTTGCCCAGAGATCTCCTAGATTTCCACCTCCAGTAAAAATAATCGGAGATTTCCCTGCTTTACGCTCTAGATCATCCTCAGAAAAACTATTAGCATGGGCAGTATATTTAATTTTAATTTTCGCAGTTTTACTTAAATAGAGAATGTCCCCTAACCAGATTAAATGATCTCCAAGATTAGAATAGTTCGGATAATCTAACAATGCACATTCTTCGAGGGAACGGAGTACAGACAAAGATTGATGTAAAGCATCTTTTACATCCTGTGGAGTTGACAAATTAGGCATTTTAGTCACTTAAATATTTTCAAGGTTAAGATAGATCAGGAAAAAAATCTTTTCGCTTTACTGATCATTTTATTTAGTTTTCGATTTACTTTAGTTAAGGGACTCGGTGACTGAAAATTATCGGGTTTTTGTTCAGGATTTTTGAGAAAACGATAGTGTATAAACGTATCTCGATAACGAATATCTATATCTTCCCCCTGACATAAACGAGTAAATCCAGCTGAAGAATAATTCATATAGTGAATCCTATGAATAGGTTTGAGTCCTTCTTGATTATAAAGAATGCCATCAATTTCCACAAAGGGATCCGCATCTGCACAGTTCCCTGTCCTGTCTTGACCATTAGGACTTAGAGTAAAGTTAAACATGGAATAGTTAGTGTGGAACGTCAGATAACTGAACAGTGCCGAACTAGACCACCAACAGCGATCATACACCCATTGAATCTCTTTTTTCTTGGTTAACCTTTCCTTGAGTACATCCATTTCTGCGGGGGAAAAAAGCCCAGATTTAGAACCAAAAAAACTGTCACAATGAAGTTTAGGGCGAATATCAGCCTCTGATAAACCAGTCGCTTGTTTGATCGCTTCCAAATCCAATTCTGTCGAAAATCTTTTTTTGTTGTGTTCCCAATCATCAAAAACTAGATCATAAACATCGAGCTTTTCAAAAATTTTATCTAAGGGTTTCATTGCTAAACTATCGGCATCAAAAAAGACAAATCTATCAAAATCACCGTCAAAAGCCGCAAATTTACGATGCACAAAACCCTTATACCAAGCGGGACGCTCTAAGGGTTTTGACGCTTGGGAATGATACTCCCATACCTCGTTAACAAAACCATCCCATCTAGCGAGAGATTGAGAATTATTAAAAAGAGTTACTTGGGGTCGAGAATCAATTTCTTTTTTAGTCTTTTCTAGGCGATCATTATAGGGAATTACACAGACAGGAATATCGGAACCAATATTCTTTTCAATACTGTTAAGCAGTGCAACCAATTGGTCATAAACAGTGTCATTGGCTAAAGTATATATTCCTTTTGAGAGCATGACATTTTTGGTTAAGTAACACGGATATCATACAGAAAATGTTGAAATATTGCAAGCTGTTCTCAAACCTGTTAGGTAAATACTCACTGGTTATCGTCGTTAACACTGCCCCAGAAAGTGGGCAAAAAACCGCTAAGATAGGATTCGGACAATATTCGATCGCTGCGAGAAATTCATGGATACACCTGCGAAAGTTTTGTTAGTGGATGACGAACCGGGGGTTCGTGAATCTGTGCAAGCATATCTACAGTACGGGGATGACTTCGAGGTAAGAACTGCTAGTAATGCTAACGAAGCCTGGGATTTACTCAATCAAGAAATTCCGGAATTAGTCATCTCCGACATTATGATGCCGCAGGTGGATGGCTATCAGTTTCTCAAGAAATTGCGCGAAGATGCCCGTTTTCAGACAATTCCCGTGGTTTTTCTCACCGCTAGGGGGATGACCAGCGATCGCATTCAGGGTTATAATGCCGGTTGTGATGCTTATTTATCCAAGCCTTTCGATCCCGAAGAATTAGAAGCATTAATCAAGTCTTTAATCGAGCGCCGTCGTCAATCCTTGCAAGCCACCAGCGAAAACGCTAAATTAGAAGAAATTGCCCGAGATATCCGGGAATTAAAACAGCAGGTGGGACAACAGAACACTTTTACTACTACTCCCCCCCCAATTAAAATTGATCTGACCCCCCGGGAACAAAGTGTTTTAGATTTAGTAGCGGAGGGATTGATGAATAAAGAAATTGCCAGTCGTCTAGAAACCAGCGTCAGAAACGTAGAAAAATACGTCAGTCGCTTATTTAGCAAGACTGGTACTAATAGTCGCACGGAATTGGTACGTTTTGCCCTAAAACACGGTTTAACCACTTAGTATAGCAGCTAGGGACAAAGTAGCGGACGGGAGTAGTTTATTAGCTGACGATGGCAGGCAACCCAATTACCGATGGAAAAACAACTTAAATATATGTCACGGCAAACCGTGCCTTGGAGGATAGCGTTATCCTGTTGAATTTATCCTAGAATTACTTAGTTCTGGCATGACTATTGCCGACATTTTAGCCCACTACGATGATATCGAAAAAACTTTGTGTCCTTTGTGTCTCAAGTATCCCCCGGAAATCATCAGTAGTTGGACAAGATTAAAGTTAACCGTCGGGAAAGTAATGGCAAATAGGCAATAATTAAACTTCTTTAACTAACACTCCATTCAGAAAAATTTCGGCAATACCTTCGGCCATTTCTTGTAAAGCGAAGGGGGAAGCATTGCTATCTAAAATAGTTTCACTGGAAAAACCAGCAATTGCGAACATTCCTAGAAAAACCTGGGCCACAATTTTCGGATTCATGGGACGATAGATACCACGATCGATCGCTGTTTGAAAAAAAGCCTCGGCCACATCGGTCATTTTAGCAATTACCTCCGATTGAATTCGCTCTTTTAATTCGGGGTGAAATTGCGCCTCTATAAAACAAACTCGCAATAAATCGCTATTTTCTCGCATTCTCAACACCCTACGCCGCATTACCTGCGCTACCGCTTTATAACTGCCCATTTCGCTCAATTCCGTCAGCAAGTCGGTGAGAATATCCACCCATCCCCTAGTGGCCACTTCGATTAAAATCGCCTTTTTGTTGGGAAAATAACGAAATAAAGTTCCTTCTGCCACATTTGCCTTTCCTGCTAGGTCTTTGGTCGTGGTTCCTTCATAACCCTTGGCGGCAAATAAACGTAAAGCGGCCTGTAGAATACGACTACGGATATCTTCTTCCCCAGAATTGGTCTCATTTAGGGAACGTCGAAAAAGACTTTGCATGATCATTGACAGCTAGAAGGGGATAGAGCCATTGTCATCGATCAAGTCAGGTGTTGACTCAAATGCTTCATAAAATTTTGAGTAATTGGGTTGAGGGGTGAGGGGTGAGGGAAATGGGGAAATTCAACTAAACCCCACTTCCCCAACCCGAATGTCTTTTTTTCTTTTCCCTTGGGATAAGATTGTGATCGATCGAGTTTAGGGAATTTTTATGACGACGGAAAGTTTAGCGACTTCAGAAGCAATAGAGTCAATGACCGATGAATTTCTGGCTAGTACAAGCAGTCACCAAGAAATGATTGAAACAGTTATTTCTACTCTGCAGCAGCATGATACTGCTATGGTACAACACACAGAAAAAGGTTATCTGTGGAAGTTTCAGTATGGTAGCGTTGAGGTGTTTGTGCAGTTAACTGGGGAAAGCGATGATGATTTTCTCACGGTGTGGTCTTCTGTGCTGACATTGCCTGTTAAGGATGAATTGGGATTAACCCGCAAGTTATTAGCGATGAATTGTGCCGAAACCTTTGAATCTCATTTTGCCATTATGAATGATCAGGTGGTGGTGATTTCTCAGCGTACTGTGGCCGATTTGTCTCCTGGGGAGATTTCGCGAGCAATTACTCTCGTGGCGACGGTAGCAGATAATAATGATGAAATGTTACGAGAATCCTTTGGTGGCAGCTAAAATTTGGCGTTATATCCCTCCAATTATCTCATCGGCAGAGCTACAAATGGCGATCGATTCTTGGTTACTAGAACAACACCGTTGTGGTCATCATCCCCCGACTCTGCGTTTTTATCAATGGTCGCCCCCAGCTATTTCCTTGGGCTATCATCAAGGACAATATCCAGATTTTTGGCGTAATTTGACTTGGCAAGGTCAAAAAATCTCCCTAATTCGTCGTCCTACTGGTGGACGGGCCGTACTACATCAGGGGGATTTGACTTATATGGTGGTAAATTCGGGGATGAAGGGGAATGTTAGGGAAGTTTACCAGCAAATCTGTCAATTCTTAATCACAGGCTGGCAAAATCTCGGTCTAGAATTGTCCTACGGTGCTGCCGGCCGGGGATATATCCATTCTGCTAACTGTTTCGGTACGGCTACCGGTGCGGATCTAGTCGATAATTGGGGCAATAAATTTATTGGTAGCGCCCAACTGCAACGGGGTTCCTCGATTCTCCAACATGGTTCCATGGTGCTAGAGCAAGATCATTCGCTGTTTGAACAAGTTTTCGGCAGTTATGCCCCTCAAAAGGTCAATTTAGCCCCAGATTTGACCCTAGAGACAATTATCGCTACCCTGAAAACCGCCGCCGAGGAATGCTTTGATTGTCAATTGCTAGAGCAACCCCTCGAGGATTGGGAATGGCGATCAATTAAAAAAATGAATATAAATACTCATTGACAAAAAAACTTTTGTGTGTATAAAAAATCAATTATGAGTCAAGTTGTATAGATTTGTAATTTTTTGCTAATAATGAGTAAAGGTAGATAGAGGCCGCAAGGAACCAAAATCTTACCAAACTCGAAATTATTGTCTAGCTTGTGCTAGTTTAAGAAACGTTAATCTTTTACAGTTTGTGAGGATTAACAGGCGATCGCAGCCAGTTTAGTCAAGCTAATCCAGTCAATCGATCGCCCCATCTTATAAGACAATGGGAGTAATCCCAGACTCAAAAAAGTTAAGAAATCTTGCCCGTGATTTCAGTTAAGCAAGAGGAAAAATACCCATGACCATTGCTGTCGGACGCGCCCCAGAAAGAGGGCTGTTTGATGCTCTCGATGACTGGCTCAAAAGAGACCGTTTCGTCTTCATCGGTTGGTCTGGTTTACTACTCTTCCCCTGCGCCTTCATGGCCCTAGGTGGATGGTTAACCGGCACCACCTTCGTCACCTCCTGGTACACCCACGGGTTAGCCAGTTCCTACTTGGAAGGCGGCAACTTCCTGACTGTAGCCGTCTCCACCCCCGCCGATGCCTTCGGTCACTCCATCCTCTTTCTCTGGGGACCGGAAGCCCAAGGTAACTTCACCCGTTGGTGTCAAATCGGCGGTTTATGGCCCTTTGTCGCTCTCCACGGTGCTTTCGGCTTGATTGGCTTCATGCTACGTCAGTTTGAAATCGCCCGTTTAGTCGGCATTCGTCCCTACAACGCCCTTGCCTTCTCCGGTCCGATTGCGGTGTTCGTCAGTGTCTTCCTGATGTACCCCCTCGGTCAGTCTAGCTGGTTCTTTGCCCCTAGCTTCGGCGTGGCTGGTATCTTCCGTTTTATTCTCTTCTTCCAAGGCTTCCACAACTGGACCCTGAACCCCTTCCACATGATGGGTGTAGCCGGTATCCTCGGTGGTGCGCTTCTCTGTGCTATTCACGGAGCGACCGTAGAAAATACCCTGTTTGAAGACGGTGAAGGTTCCAACACTTTCCGAGCTTTTGAACCCACCCAAGCGGAAGAAACCTACTCCATGGTGACTGCGAACCGTTTCTGGTCGCAAATCTTCGGCATCGCTTTCTCCAACAAACGTTGGTTACACTTCTTCATGCTCTTTGTCCCCGTGACTGGTTTATGGATGAGTGCTGTGGGTGTGGTTGGATTAGCGCTTAATCTACGGGCCTATGACTTCGTTTCTCAGGAATTGAGAGCGGCGGAAGACCCGGAATTTGAAACCTTCTACACTAAAAATATTCTGCTTAACGAAGGTCTGAGAGCTTGGATGGCTCCCCAAGACCAACCCCACGAAAACTTTATCTTCCCTGAGGAGGTTCTCCCGCGTGGTAACGCTCTCTAATATCCCTACCGCTAGTGGTCGTGACCAAAGTTCCACCGGCTTCGCTTGGTGGTCTGGTAACGCTCGTCTCATCAACCTCTCCGGTAAACTGCTCGGCGCTCACGTCGCCCACGCTGGTTTAATCGTTTTCTGGGCCGGGGCGATGACCCTGTTTGAAACCGCCCACTTTATCCCCGAAAAACCGATGTACGAACAGGGTTTAATCCTGCTTCCCCACTTAGCTACCCTCGGTTTTGGGGTCGGTCCGGGTGGTGAAGTAGTCGATACCTTCCCCTACTTCGTCGCTGGTGTTCTGCACTTAATTTCTTCGGCTGTACTCGGTTTTGGTGGTATCTACCACGCTATCCGCGGACCGGAAACCCTAGAGGAATACTCTAATTTCTTCGGTTACGACTGGAAAGACAAAAACCAAATGACCAACATCATCGGTTATCACCTGATTCTCTTGGGTTGTGGTGCGCTGTTGTTGGTATTTAAAGCCATGTTCTTTGGCGGTGTCTATGATACCTGGGCCCCCGGTGGCGGTGATGTCCGCGTCATCACTAATCCTACCCTCAACCCCGCAGTTATCTTTGGTTATCTGACCAAAGCTCCTTTCGGTGGCGAAGGCTGGATTATCAGCGTCAACAACATGGAAGATATCATCGGCGGTCACATCTGGATTGGCTTAATCTGTATCGGTGGCGGTATCTGGCACATTCTCACCAAACCCTTTGCTTGGGCGCGTCGCGCTTTCATCTGGTCTGGAGAAGCCTATCTGTCCTACAGCTTGGGCGCTCTTTCCATGATGGGCTTTATCGCCGCCGTTTACGTTTGGTTTAACAACACCGCCTATCCCAGTGAATTCTACGGTCCGACCGGTATGGAAGCTTCCCAAGCTCAAGCTTTCACCTTCTTGGTGCGTGACCAACGCTTAGGCGCTAACGTCGCTTCTGCCCAAGGCCCCACCGGTCTAGGTAAATACCTGATGCGCTCTCCCACTGGCGAAATTATCTTCGGTGGTGAAACCATGCGTTTCTGGGATTTCCGCGGTCCCTGGTTAGAACCCCTCCGCGGTCCTAACGGTTTAGACCTCGACAAAATCAGAAATGACGTACAACCCTGGCAAGTACGCCGCGCGGCTGAATACATGACCCACGCTCCTTTAGGTTCCTTGAACTCTGTGGGTGGGGTTATCACTGACGTTAACTCGTTTAACTATGTGTCTCCTCGCGCTTGGTTGGCTACCTCTCACTTCACCCTCGCCTTCTTCTTCCTGATTGGACACCTCTGGCACGCTGGACGCGCTCGCGCCGCCGCCGCCGGTTTCGAGAAAGGAATTGACCGCGAGACTGAACCCGCATTGGCAATGCCTGACCTCGACTAATTTCGGTTAGTTCGATGGCAGCGGCTCCCGTCTAGTTGGCGGGAGCCTTTTTGTGGTTAATATCAGACATTGACATCCTCAGACGCGGCTAAAACACTCTCTAAAGCCGATAATAATCGTTGATTTTCTGCCGGTAAACGGACAGCGACCCGAAAATAATTGCTGCCCAATTCGGGGAAACTGAGACAATCGCGGATAAAAATTCGATGATATTTTAATAAAGCTTCCTGTAGGGGTAAACAGGAAGATTGAGATTGTACTAAGAGGAAGTTAGCGGCACTGGTTTGGGGCTGTAATTGCGGAAATTTAGCTAATCCCTGCCATAAATCCTCACGGGCTGCCGTTAACCAATCCCAAGTTTGTTGTTGAAAATCCCTATCTTCAATTCCCGCAATAGCGGCAACCACAGCCAAATTATTCACCGACCAAGGATCGCGCCATCTTTGCCATTGTAACAGGCGATCGGGATGGGCGAGGACGTATCCTAGACGTAAACCGGGGAGACTGTAAAATTTAGTTAGGGAACGCAAAATCACGAGATTGGGATATTCCGGCAACAGAGATATTAAACTCTCCTGTTGTTGGGGGGGTAAAAAATCCATAAAAGCTTCATCCACTACCACCAAACCAAATTGCGATAGATAGGGACGAATGGCCGCCACCGTCCAGAGTTTCCCCGTGGGATTGTGGGGATTATTGAGTAATAAGCCTTGTTTTTTGGGATTAAACGGCTTTAAAGTGGTTAAATCTAGGGAATGTTGGCAGATTTTCCCACCAAAACTTTTTAAGGCCCGTTCGTAATCGTTAAAAGCGGGCGTTAGTACATAAACACTATCAAATGAGGCCAATTCCCGACCGGCCCAGGTTAATAACTCAGCCGCACCATTGCCGGGGAGAATCCAATCTGGGCCGATATTGTGCCATTGGCCGAGGGCAGAACGCAACTGCCAATACGCGGGGTCAGGATAACGAGTCAGACTGGTTAAATGGCTTTTAATAGCGGTTAGGGCGCTTTCTGGCGGACCGAGGGGGTTGATACTGGCAGAAAAATCGAGAATAGAGGAAACCGGACAGCCGGCAATGGCGGCCGCCCAGTCAAGATTACCACCATGTTTAGGTCTAGGCAAAAGACTTACAGCGAACGAAACTCAACAGTAATTATTCCTTATCCGGGGCTACTCTGTCTTTAAACAGTTTACCGGCCGAGAAAGCCGGGACGCGAGTGGCCGGAATCTCCATCTTATCGCCGGTTTTCGGGTTGCGTCCTTCCCTGGCCTGACGTTCCCGGGCCTCGAAGGAACCGAATCCTACTAGGGTTACTTTGTCCCCCTCAGAAACCGCTTCGATAATAGTTTCGATGGCGGCAGTGAGAACAGCATCTGCTTGTTTTTTGGTGACAGAGGCTTTGAGAGCGATTTGATCGATTAATTCACCTTTATTCATGCGCTAACTCCTTTTTTTGCGGTTTTTCTGAGTTTAGGGTGGTTGTCAGTAGTTTATGGTTCTCCTGTTGAGGACTCGCCAGGATCGAGAACAATAAATAATGCCTCAAATCCCCATTGGCTATATATTCCACTGCATTATTCTAAGCGGGAATTGTCTCGATCGGAATCGCTGAAACCTTTAATTTATCTAGATTTCCTCCCGATTCCCCGCCAAGGCGAGTGACAAAAGGGAATAAGCGAGAGATTAACAGCGATATAAGCTAATAAAAAGAGATTAGTTGGCTAAATTGCCGATAAATATTCTCTAAAAGCGATAGGTATCCTAACTTCCCAAAAATCGTTCATCGGTTCTCTCAAAGATTTTTGACTAATTTTGCCCCTAGAAACGTTAAAAAAGTTTACCAAAGCAATTTCTGCCCAAAAATTAAGGTTCGGGCTAAGGAGATATTCGCTAGAATTGGAACTTATGATCGTTAAAAATATTCAAAAAAGCAGGATTTAACTGGAAAGTTTGCTATCATTATCTATTCAGCGACAAACTCGCATGGTGATTTACTGCTATCCCCTAGCCGATCTAGGTCAAAGCTTAAGACGTTCTTTTATTGTGACTTTTTTGGCAGTAATCGCCATTCTTGGCGGTCTGATTCCCGAATTTTCTTGGACGACGGAGGTGGTTAGTTTCCAGTCCTCCGCTTATACTCAAGATTTTACGGCTGACCAAATTAAACGTTATGCGACCGCAGTTTTGTTGATCGAAACCCAAAGAAAACAAGCTTATCAGGCAATTTCGCGAATTTTAGGGAAAAGTCCTCCAGCAATCACCTGTAACCAACGGGAAAGCTTTAATAATCTTCCAGCTAATGCCCAAAGAATTGCCGTAGATTATTGTAATAACTCAAAAAAGATTGTCAAAGATAGTGGTCTGACTGCCGCTCAGTTTAACGCTATTACTAACCGGATTCGTACCGATGATAACTTGAGACGACGGGTGCAAAATGAGATGATTCGTCTGCAACGGGAGAATAAATAGAAAAAGTTCCTCAGTTTTTCGGGTCAAGCTGGAGTCAGGGCTACAATTAAGAATGTTTTTTCCCATTGACCACTACCATGTTAACTTTTACCGAGCGCTTACCACCCCGTCATACCGCTAGTCTACCTCCCCCAGAAACGGTACTTTTTAGCCTCCTACTTACGGCCGAAGAACGTACCCGCAGCCGTTATCGTCTCGACAGTCCCGAAGGTTTTTCCCTCTGTTTTCGTTTACCCCGCGGCACAATTCTACAGGACCGCGATTTCCTGCGGGGAGAAAACGGCGAAATTATTCAAATAATTGCTAAACCAGAACCAGTTATCACTATTACTGCCCCTTCAACCGATTTACTCCTCAAAGCTGCCTATCACCTCGGTAATCGTCATGTAGCCCTAGAAATTAATCCCGATTATCTCCGTCTGGCCCCCGATTCTGTCCTACAAGCAATGTTAGAAGGTTTGGGATTAGCTGTAAATGAAGAAATCGCCCCTTTTAACCCCGAAATCGGCGCTTATCAGCATTATCATGACCTGGAAGAGGGAAAAAAGGGATAGTTTAAAAAAGACCTCTTGCAGAAATCAAAAATCGTTGTTAGGGTTAGGAGTCAGTAGCCAGTAGTCAGTAGTCAGGAGAATTAAAAATGAGCATTAATCAATTAAATGGTCTATTTACAGATTCTATGCCATTTAATTCTTATTTTTGCCGTTTTTGAACCATGAAAAATTAATTATGCAAGAGGTTTAAAGAACGGAATTCGGTGTGGGTCAAAGTTCCTAGAAAAGCCTTGGGGATAGCTTGAGTATTTATACTTATTGTAATCCAGGTATGCTTTCCCTAAGATAAAGTTGACTGGTAATCGTCCAGAAATAATTACCGAAAACTTAGGGATTAAAACTCTTAGAATGATGTTTTTATTGTATTCAGGAAGTTGAAAAAATGAAGACCAAATCGATCATAAGCTTACTATCCCTTAGTATTATGGGAATGTCAATCTATGCAGGTCAAGTTAATAGTAGTGATTATCGAGCCTTGACCCCGGAAGAAAAATCACGGTTGACTGATGCTTTGCTAAAACAGGGTTGTAGGAATCCTAAAGCGATGAAATTTGATGTTGAGACTAACCAGTTTGAAGCAGAAGATGCTGTGTGTGAGGGAGGAAGAAAGTATGATATTTACCTTGATAAAAACTTGAGGATTGTTTCAATGAAACCAGACTAAACGCTCAAATCCCTGAGAAGCTTTTACTGGTCGCTGCGAAGATTACCGATCAGGTATAACAAAGCCATTCTGACAGCGACACCACTGGTAACTTGTTGGGAAATCAGACTAAAATCGGGATCGTCCATTAAATCGGAACTAATTTCCACTCCCCGATTCACAGGACCCGGATGAAGTACCTTCACCCCCGGTTGACAGGATTGCAAACGAGGACGAGTAATGCCAAAACTTTGATGATATTCGCGTAAACTGGGCAAAAGATTGGCAGTCATGCGTTCTTTTTGCAGTCGCAGGGTCATCACAAAATCGGCCTTTTCTAAAGCTGGTTCTAAATCCCAGTGGAGAAATAGGCGATCGCACAATTCTCCAAAATATTTCGGTAGTAGGGTGGGGGGTGCGGACAAATGTACTTCCGCCCCAGCCGTGGTTAAACTCCAGATATTGGAACGAGCGACGCGAGAATGGAGTATATCCCCAACAATAGCGATTTTTTTGCCCTCTAACAGTTCTAAACGGGGATTTTCCTCGTCTAACAGACAACAGATCGTAAACAGGTCTAAAAGTCCCTGAGAGGGGTGTTCGTGTTGACCGTCCCCAGCATTAAGAATACTGACCCCCGACTGCAAACGATCCATTTCTGCGGCAATTAAATCGGGAACCCCCGACTGTTGATGTCGGATGACAAAAATATCCGTACCCATGGCCACATAGGTTAAAGCGGTATCGAGAATCGTTTCCCCCTTAGTCAAACTGGAACTACCCGGGGCAAAATTAAGAACATCGGCCGAAAGACGTTTCGCCGCTAGTTCAAAACTACTACGGGTGCGGGTGGAAGGTTCAAAAAAAAGATTCGTCACCACTTGTCCCTGTAGGGCCGGCACTTTCTTGGTGCGTCGGGAAAGAACTTCACGAAAACTAGAGGCCGTTTGTAGCAGGGTTTGGTATTCTTCCGGTTGCCAGTCTTGCAATCCCAAAATGTGGTGTCGGGTCCAAGTGAAAGCCATAGGAGTTAAGGAGGCGGTAAAAACGGCAAATTTCGTCTATGCTATTGTAGGATTTCTTTGCATCAGGTTAATAAATAGGGTTTATGAGAATTAATTTTTCCTTCTGTCAGATCACCCTTGCGCTCGCTTTATTTCTTAATCCCTTGCCAGCGATCGTTGCCCAGACTACCACCTCTGGGGAAATGGTATCACCGACCACGGGCATTAATTACACTCGCCTGCAAAATTTCCTCGCTCAACAAAATTGGCGGCAAGCTAACGATGAAACCCGTAATTTAATGCTGAAAGCGACCGGACGGGAATTACAGGGCTGGTTTACCATGGAAGACCTGCAAAAATTGGCCTGTTGGGATCTGCAAAAGATGGACCAACTCTGGAAAGAAGCTTCCGGGGGTCGTTTTAGTTTCAGTACCCAATTTCGCATTTTTATCGAGACAGGTAATCGACCAGGGCGCTTAGTGGCGATCGAAAATTTTCAAACTTTTGGCGATCGTATCGGTTGGCGTAAAGGTGGTGATTGGATTATTTTTAAAGAAAATCTTAACTATACCCTCAATGCTCCCGTCGGTCATCTGCCGGCGCCCCGGGACGAATATCAGATCGCCGGTGGTCGCCTAGAATACTCCACCCTCGCCCAAAGATTAGTCACCTGTAATATTGTTAGCTTAGGGCAAAGCAAACAGTGATCACGCGATCAATTCTGTAGAATAAAATTTAAGGAAAAGCTTCTCTCCTCATCTTCCTCTTCCTTTTCCGATTTACTAGCACTTTTGCCGCTAAAAACGCGTAAATTTAACAATGATTAAACGATCCGTTAACGTATCGAGAGCGATCGGTTCGTCGATCGCCGTTTCCCTAATTATCACCGGTTGCGCCACCCAAACCCCCCAGGCCACTGGACCGGCGGCTGTTCCCGTCAAACTGCAAACCCTCGGCACCGACAAATTAGTGCAAAGTAGCGAATTTGTGGGTACTTTGATCGCCCAAGAGCGTGTTAGCGTCTCCCCTCAGATTACCGGTCGAATTCGGTCTATTTTCGTTAAATCTGGCGATCAGGTAACTCAGGGACAAAAAATCGCCGAATTGGATCCCGAACAACAACAGCAACAGGTAAACGCCAGTATCGGCCAGGTAAATTCGGCCAAAGCGAACCTCAACGGGTCTGAAGCAGATTTAAGGCAAAGACAAGCGCAAGCGAGGGCAAATAAAGCCCAAATTGCCCAGAATCGGGCTAATGTGGCTAATGCCGAAGCTAATGTGAAAAGTCAGATCGCCACCTTGAGCGCCGCCGAAGCCGATTTACAGAGAGCGAGAGCTAATTTAGATTTAGCGGAAAAAAACCTAACAAGAGCCGAATTTCTGGTTAAACAAGGCGCACAGCCCCAACAGGACTTAGATGATCGCCGCCGCGACATTCAGGCCGCCAGGGCGGAAGTAGAGGCCCGGTCTAAAAATCGTGATGCGGCCCGTCAACAGGTGACGGCGGCTAGAGCTACCCTACAGGCAAACAAAGAAGCATTAAATATCGCCATTCAAAACGAATTAGCCTCACGGCAACAGGTGGCGGCGGCGGCGGCAACAGTGAACAGTCGTCAAGCGGCGGTAGCCAGCGCCGAGGGGCAATTAGGGGCGACGCGTCAGAATTTAGTTTTTAACACCATTACCGCCCCGATTGATGGTTTTGTCGGCGATTTTAATCAAAGAAAAGTCGGCGATATTATCTCCCTGGGTGAAGAATTAACCTCGTTGACTAATAATAAAACTTTGGAACTAAATGTGCAGATTCCCGTGGAATTACAACCGCGTCTGCGCGTCGGTTTGCCTGTGGAAATTATTAATCCCGATGGCAGCCCGGGGGTTCGCGGTCAAGTAACTTTTATTTCCCCCACCGTTTCCCAAGCTACCCAATCGGTTTTAGTCAAATTTTCCTTTACTAATGATGGCAGTCTTCGCAATAACCAATATGTGCGGGCGCGGGTAATTTGGGATCAAAAACCAGGGGTATTAGTTCCCACCACGGCAGTGACTAGCATCGGGGCGCAAAATTTTGTTTTTGTGGCCGAAAAAGAAAAGGCTAAAGAAGGTCAAGAAAATGCCGAGGAGCGTTTAGTGGTCAGACAAAAACCAATTCAAGTCGGCACAATTCAAGGGCAAGCTTATCAGGTTATTTCTGGAGTAAATGCCGGGGAAAGAATTGCTATTAATAATATTCTTTCTCTCCGAGATGGTACAGCTATAACTGTTAGTCAGCAGTAATTTTTATGAGTAATTCGATTACCGTTCGTCCCCTGTCAGCGCAACTAATTACCGCCGAGAGTTTCCGTCCCTACGGTCAATTAATAACCCCTAGCCATGACGGGAAACTGTTTGATGAAAGCGATGCACAACTGCATTTAAAAAATGGTGTGCCACGCTTTTATATTATGCGTTTACAGACTCGCGGACGTAAATTTAAGCGAATTACTCGTCATAGTCAATGTACCCAATGTCTTGGTTCTTTGGGGGGACAAGAGTGGTTTTTAGGAGTGGCCCCCCCTAGTCCTCATCCTCAACCGGATTTAGAAAAATTAAAGGTTTTTCGCATCCCCGGGGACTGTTTTATTAAATTAGAGGTGGGAACTTGGCACGCTGGCCCACTTTTTGATCAACCAGCGATCGATTTTTATAATCTTGAATTGAGCGATACTAATATTGTCGATCATTTTACCTATAATTTTGCCCAAGAGCAGTCAATAGAATTTGAGATTGTTGATTGAAAAAATATTTTTTTACTTAACTTTTCGCAATCCTTTAGATAGATAGGCAACAAAAAAAGCCAACACTCCTGTCATTCCTACCTCAAAATAATTGGCCATAAGAATAGCGGTAAAAAACAGGAGCAAGATAATTAATATAGTCCGCTTTTGTTCAGATAATTTCATCTCTAATTGCCTCTAATTCGCTTTTAATACTTAATGGTTGATAACCCAAAGAAAAAGCAAGAGAACTATCAAGAGAAACATCCTGGGGACGGGGCGCACTCATGGGAACATCGGACTGTAAACAGGGTTTTATTTGTTCTCTGGGAATGTTAAAAACTGCCGCCATTAGTAAACCAAATTGATAACGAGAAACTCTTTCTTTACCCCCCAGATGAATAATCCCTTGCGCTTTTTCTAATGCCAAAAGTAAACCATTCACCGCACTATTAACCCCAACAGCTGTGCGATATTCATCAGTAAATAGAGATAGTTCTTTTCCCTCTTGCAGGGTTTTTAAAAAGGGTTGCAGAAAACTATTAGCGCTGGGAGAAGGGGAACCAAACATCAAAGGCATTCGACAAATAGCCGCCCGAGGATATATTGCTAAAATACCCTTTTCTGCCGCTACTTTTTGCTCACCATAGATACTGACGGGAGAAACAGGATCATTTTCGGAATAGGGGGCATTTTTACCATCAAAAACTAAATCGGTAGAGGTAAAAACTAGGGGTATTTGATATTGACTACATAAACGGGCAATTTCTAGAGAAGCTGTCAGATTAATTGCCTCGGATGCTTGGGGAAATTCTTGACAGAGATTCGGTTTTGATTGGGCAGCCCCATGAATTACTGCGTCGGGTTTAATCCGTTGAAAAATTTCTTTAACTGCGGCTAAGTCTGTTAAGTTAACTTTAATTAAATTCGGGTCATTACTATTGACATTGTGATTAAAATATGTACCAAAACTTGCCCAAGATGAGCGCGTTTTTTGGTAAATATGCCAACCTAAAAACCCACTAACTCCAGTGATTAACAGCGTTTTCATAGTTTAGAGATTAAATCCTTTTTCGTAGGCTAAAAACTGCACTTGTGGTTCCAAAGGTTCACTAACTAAACCAATTCCTGCAAATCCCCATCGCTGCATCAGTCCCTTTAATTGTGTTCCTGAGAGAGTTTCCACAGAAAAATTATTGGCTAAATCCTGAGCATGGGTATTGATATAACTTAAAGCATCGTAGGATTCTTTAAACAGAAGCAGATAACTGGCCGGAGTTTCGCTTTCACCTTTTCTCAGACGCGCCACTAGGTATTGTCCGTCTTGTTTTGACCTGAGTAAATAATGTGTATTTGCTAACATAGTTGGTTAAGTAAAAAGTGAAAAGAACGTAGGTTGGGTTGAAGCA
This sequence comes from Microcystis aeruginosa NIES-2549, assembly GCF_000981785.2. Lineage (NCBI taxonomy): Bacteria > Bacillati > Cyanobacteriota > Cyanophyceae > Chroococcales > Microcystaceae > Microcystis > Microcystis aeruginosa. The sequence goes on from NZ_CP011304.1 coordinate 1,008,686, forward strand.
TGAAACCCAACGCCATTTCCCCTACTTTAAATCCTCCAATTTAATCCTAGGATCTACAGCTTTGAGAAGTAAATCAGCCAGGAGATTACCGATAATCAACATAGTAGCCCCCATCATTAAACTGCCCATAACTAAATATAAATCTTTCGCCGTCACAGCTTGCAGAATTAAACGACCTAATCCGGGCCAGTTAAAGAAAAATTCGGCGATAAATGCCCCACTTAGCAAACTAGAAAATTCAAAGCCCAAAAGAGTTATCAGGGGATTAATAGCATTGCGTAAAGCGTGGACATAGATAACTTTATTTTCCGGTAAACCTTTCGCCCTGGCGGTTTGAATATAATCCTGTCGCAGAACATCTAATAATTGTCCCCGCATCAATCTTTGTAATCCAGCAAAACTGGTAACTGTCAGGGCAATAGTTGGTAAAATCATGTGCCAAGCGATATCTAAAACTTTACCGATAGGGGAATATTCCGAATAGTTAATACTGGTCATATCACCCACCGGTAAAAGCGGCGAAACATTTTGGGCAAGAATTAGCAGTAAAAGGGCAGTGATAAAACTGGGGAAACCTTGACCAAGATAACTGATAACTCGGAAAAATTTATCGATAAATTGGTTTTGTTTGACGGCGCTGAGAATGCCCAAGGGAATCGCAATCGCCCAGGTTAAAATGATGGAAGTCAAAGACATTAATAACGTCGCTGGAATTCTCTCTAATAATAGGGAAGACACGGGACGAAAATAGGTAAAACTCAGACCAAAATTAAACTGAGTTACCACTTGCCACAACCATTTAACATACTGGACAATCGCCGGGTCTTTTAAACCAAAAAGGGCAATATATTGTTCTTTAGTTTCCTGACTAATCTTGGGATTAAGGTCAAGCAAAGCCAGAAAACCGCCGGGGGTTAATTGGATAATAGCAAAACTCAAAGCCGAAGCCAACAACAGAGTTAATAAACCCTGGAGAACACGCTTGACAATATATAAAAAAGTTTCGCTAGTTAGGAGAGATTGTAACCCATTAGCACTCGATCGAGCGTTTGCAGCCTTATAATTATCATCAGTCGCCGTCATAGAAAAAAACCTAATAATCGATGAGGGTAATAATCGGTAAATCGGGTAATTTTTCCCGACCACCGAGGTCGATTAACTCGATGATAAAAGCAAATCCTAACACCTCACAACCAATTTTTTCTAATAAATCGGCCGTTGCTTTCGCCGTCCCTCCCGTCGCGATTAAATCATCGACAATTAAGACTTTGTGATGGGATGCCACCGCGTCCTGATGAATTTCCAGGCTATCGCTTCCGTATTCCAAATCATACTCGATACTATGAACGGCGGCGGGTAATTTGCCCGGTTTCCGGACAGGAATAAATCCCGCTTCTAATTGGTATGCTAAAGGAACACCAAAGAGAAAACCCCTGGATTCCATACCGACAATGTAATCGGGGGATAAACCGTAATCGCGACACTTTGCCGTTAGGGTATCGATCGTGTAACGTAATCCTTGGGGATGATTGAGTAGGGTAGTAATATCGCGGAAGACAATACCCGGTTTGGGAAAGTCGGGAATATCGCGAATCAATGATTTCAGATCCATTCGGTTTCCGTGTCTCGTAAAATGGGGGACAGCTATCTATACAATACAATTTACAATACCCTGACTCGATCGCCCTTGTGTTTTAGTTCTCCTATATCATGACCCCTACTAGCCTAACGCCCGAATCTACAACATCAGCCCCAGAAAAACCGTTTATTTTAAGCGTTTTACCCGATTTTCCGATTGCCAGTCAGCAATGCGCCCTACATCTCCAACAGCATATCGATTTAATGCTGTTAGCGTTGGAATCCTTAGAAGTCGGTGCCGGGGAGGCCCTGTTAGCCCTCTGTAAAGAACTAGGACTCGATAAAATTGTCAAAAACCGGATTATTTTCTGGCGCTTACGCTGTACCAATCCGTGGCGAATTTCCTACACCCTCGACCGTCTCACCCTTGACCAAGCAAAAGCTTTAGTTATCATTGCCAGTTATCGGGCCAAACCTCTAGCTATATCCATCAGACAATTACTGTTAGCGCGGCAACAGATGGAATCAAAGGGTTTACCCGTGGATAATAATTTTCTTTTATCAGAATACCTAGAAAGATTTCGCTCCAATTTTCGCAGTCGCATGAACCCCCGTCGGGCCAAAGTATCGGTTTATCTTGCCGATGAAAATGCTTTAAATGAACTGGCTTTATCCCTCCTCGATCGGTTATTATTTTGTACTGGTACGACGGGAATGCAGCGGTTTTGGATTAGTTTATTTGATGGGGAGATAGTGTAAAAATGAGAAGACAGTATAGCCTGCCCAATTGTACCCTGATTCTCGATGGTTTCGGCGATGATTTTGCCCCGGCTAACCCCGGTGATAGCCGACCTTTACTCTCAATTTTGACTAACGTAGAATGTCGGTTAATCGGGGCCAATAAAGTCCCGCAAGGTGGTCGGGTTTTCTTGGAAAATTTGGTACAAGCGGTCAGTCAGTATGCCCAAGAATTTTTAAGTGGTGTTCGTCATCCCCAAGACCCCGTCCATGAACCAGATCATGTGTACCTAGAAAAGATTGACCAGAATCTCCATCGTCTGGTCTGGTATCCATCAACGGACTTGAACATCCCAGAAAGTCCGGTCAAGATAGAAATCAGTACCGTGCAGTTATTCGATTTAATAGAAGCGATTGACCAATTTTTTGCCGATACTCGCACTTTACCTGACCTAACCCTGAAATTACAGCCAGTTTCCCGTCGCTACCATAAGGTGAATGAATCGGCGGCCAGTCGAACAGTACCTTTTTTGGCGGGATTAGGCAGTCTTGTCGCTTGCGCCCTACTTTTCTATCTGTTACCCGTCCCCCAAGTCCGTAAACCCGAAAATCCCCCCATTCCCGCCGCTTCTCCCAGTCCTACCGTCCCCACTAATCCTGTCCCCCCTCCCAGATAAAATTAGGACCCTCGGCCACATCTGCAAAGGGAGTAATAGGAATGTGGTTATAAATTTCGGCATTCTTTGCCTGAGCTTGACGGAGATCGTAGTCTGTTTGAAGATTCAGCCAAAACTGAGGACTGTTACCGAAATATCGTGACAGACGCAAAGCTGTATCCGCAGTGATACTACGCTTACCCGCTAAAATCTCACCGATACGAGTTTGAGCTACGCTTAAATCTTTGCTCAGTCTGTAGGGGGTAATATTGAGCGGTTCCAGAAAATCTAACTTGAGGATTTCACCGGGGTGGATATTGGGCAAATGGTCGCTGTTCATTGCATTTAGCTAATTTTAGTGGTAGTCCACCACGCTCGAATCCTAACGCCTAACAATACTATTGTCAAGCAGACGTAAGCCTTCACCCCACACCCCACACCCTACACCCCACACCCTACACCCCACACCCTACACCCTACACCCCACACCCCACACCCCACACCCTACACTGTCTCAGTTTTTTAGAGAAAGTACCCGAGAAAAACCTGATTTTTTTTTCACAAGTTAGAAAAATTGTGTTATATTGGTAAATCTGTGAAGGTTTTTCGATAGGGAGTATTGAAAAAAAAATGACCAAACTGGGAACCCATTTGATTGTCGATGCTTGGCAAGTACCTGCTGACCTCCTCAACGATCCCGAGCGCATTCGTCGCGCTATCCTCGATGGAATTACGGCAGGAGAAGCAACGCTGATCGATTTGTGTGTCCACCAGTTCAGTCCCCACGGAGTTACCGCGACGGCGACTTTAGCTGAATCTCATATCGCGATCCACACCTGGCCTGAACACGGCTATTTCGCCGCCGATTTATTCTTCTGTGGTGCCGGTAAACCCGTGGTTGCCATGGAAATTTTGACCAAATCCCTGCAAGCAGGTGAGATTAAAGTGCGGGAACTAACCAGAGGATTCCCCGGTCCTGCGGCAGTTTATGAAAGCAAAAAGGAAGAACCCCTTAAGTCTTCCCTGGTTATGGCCTAATTTTTAGGGCCGGCCTCAATAATAAGTTAGCAGCACTGGCAATCGCCTAAACTGAAATCGTGATCAGGATAACCTTTGTTTTTATCCTCGCCCTCTTTCCCTCTCTCGTTAGTCTCTGGTTGATTAACCGATCCCAACAGAGATTAAGCAACCGTTTGAGGGGGATTCGCTATCGTCACGAATACAGCCAGGTGATGGCCAGTGATTTTTTGTCAATCCCTCTAGGGACAGAAAATAAACCGGCCTTGATCGGTGATCTTAGTTGTCGTTTTAATGCCTATTCCCCCCATTTGCGTTGTGCGGTTAATCCCACAGGTCCCTGTGAAGGTTGTCGGCAGTACGAAGCTAAAACCGGCACAGTGTAAGCGGCTTGAGCTTCCAAACAGTTCCCTATTTGCTATCCTTAAAAATTATCGCTATCGCAATTGAGGAGTGTGGGAATAATGGCGTTCAAACGAAATTTGACCCTCTTAATCATCGGATTAGGATTAACTTGTTTACCCCTATATCCGGCCCAAGCTAACCAAATCAGCACTGTCACCCCGAATACGGCGGCCAATCAAACTCTCGCTACCCATCTAGTCCTAAAACTGAAAGAGAGAAAAGTTTACGTTTATCAAGATAGTAAAGTTTTAGCACAATTTACCGTCGCCGTCGGCAAAAAAGGCTGGGAAACCCCCACAGGTAAATTTGAGGTGCGGGAATTAGTTCGCAATCCCGTCTGGAAAAGTCCCTGGACGGGAAAAGTCAGCGCTCCCGGTCCCAATAGTCCCCTAGGGGAAAGATGGATCGGTTTTTGGAGTGACGGCAAAAATTCCATCGGTTTTCATGGCACCCCCGCGGAAAATTCCCTCGGTAGCGCCGCTTCCCATGGTTGTGTGCGGATGCGGAATCGGGATGTGAAAGTGTTGTTTGATTTAGTCCGCATGGGAACCCCCGTCATCGTTCAACCTTAATTCCGGCAGGTATTTTTTTAAGATGAGCAGGTCTTCCGGGCGGTCAATATCGGCTAATTTAGGCAGATAGGCGGTTTTTAAAGCCAGTTTAGCGGCGATTGTCTGAGTTTTGGCCAAGACTTCCCCCGTCCCCCAAGGAATACCGTCAAAAAGCTCTGGAAAGACCTGTTTTAAAGCAATTAGGTAGTATCCCCCATCTAACGCCGGCCCTAAAACCATATCGTGGGTTTTTAGGGCTTCAAAGGCTGCTAAAATCTCTTTTTCCCCGATTTCTGGGCAATCTGTGCCAATCATAGCGATCGCTGTCATCCCTTGAGCAAAACCATCGGCAAAAGCATTTTGCATCTTTTCTCCTAAGTCTTTTCCCCGTTGAGAATGATAGGAATAATGCACACCTAACCAAGTACGCATTTTTTCCTCGCTGCCGCCATGATAGTAAATGATCAGGGAGAGAAAACTCCTCAAACCCGCTAATTTACTGAGGGTATATTCGGCCAGTTTGCGGTGTAATTCTTCGGCTCCCTTGGCTGCCAAAGCTGGAATCATACGGGTTTTTACTTTCCCCAATTCTGGGTAACGGGTAAAAATAATCAGTTGTTGTCTCCAGTCCACGAGTGATTGCGACGATGATATTAATTATTAGTTTTAGCCTACTGTTAATAGGAGGCAGCAAACCCAATAAAACAGGCGTTCTGCCGGTAATCACCGTCTGGCCCCGGCGGTGAGGATGTCAAATTACAATATAGACGGTCACTGACCCCGACGCTCTAAAAACTCTTTGTCGAAGATGATTATTTAATCTTTTAATAGGATTAGTTTGACCAGTTTCTTTACTGTCTCTTACGGTTTCCGTAGCGCCGCTAGAACCACTGATAACAGAGGACATCACTTTTCTACAATTCCTGTGAACGGTTGAATAAAACCATCCACACCGACAAAGGAGGTGAGGGGCGACCAGTTTAAAATATCCTCTAAAATTGATTGATAGCCCTGGACATTGGGATGAAGTCCATCTTCCATTAATCTTTCTTGACACCACAGATCACCCCGGTTCATCCAGAGATCAAATAAATCGAGATAGGGAATATTTTGATCTAGACAAGCTTGTTTGGTGGTTTCCTTAAAACTATACTGATCGCGATGGTTGAAGTAAAAACAATCTAAAAAGGGCATTTTCCGCTCATCCACGGGAATCATACCTATAAACAAAACCGGGCAAAGAGAACGGGCCCGGGTGAGTAAATGTTCGATTTGAGTTTGAAAAAGATCGTGATCGGTATAGGTGCGACCATCCGGCCGGCCTAAACGGGCTGTATCATTAACACCGACGGAGAGAAGAATCAGGTCAGGAAGACGATTGCGAATTTCCCCCCTGAGACGAAATTCTTGTTCTAAACGTTCGGACACTTGTACCACTCGATCGCCGCGAATCCCCAAATTATACAGGGCATGACCGGCACTTTCCATCCACAAACGACGTAAGCGTTCGGCCCAACCGCCACCCACGGGGTCGCCATAGCCATAAACAAGGCTATCTCCTAAAGCGACGATTTTGAGGGGATGGGTCATGATTAAGGCTTTGTCTTTAGTAGGAGGAGGAAGAGTTTGCATGATCGCTCGATCGAATCGGTTGTCCTTTACACTTGTAAACGAATTTGGTTAAACTGTCCGTGTATTATACTACATTAGAAAATTTTTCCTGCCAGTGAAGTCATCTGATATCAGCCAAGCACCAGCACTGACCAGTATAAAGCAGCCCGATGATCATTGCTTGCCTAAGAGCCATTTCCGGGCTAAATCTGCTATAAAATTTATGGTTAAAACCTAGATAAATTGATGACTACTCGTTTACGACGTGCGGTTCAAGACCGAGAATTTTTGATTACAGCCGAGATTACTCCCCCAAAGGGTGGTAATGCCAGTCATATGCTAGAAATGGCCCTCTGGCTAAAAAATCGCGTTCATGCGGCTAATATTACCGATGGCAGTCGCGCCGTAGTGCGAATGTCCTCTCTGGCTGCCTCCGCTATTCTCCATCAACACGACATTGAACCCATCTGTCAAATGGCCTGTCGCGATCGCAATGTGATCGGATTACAAGCAGATCTCATGGGCGCTCATGCTTTGGGATTGAGAAATATACTAGCTTTAACTGGAGATCCCGTCAAAGCAGGAGATCACCCCCAAGCTAGAGCAGTTTTTGACCTAGAATCGGTACGTTTGTTAAAATTAATCGATAAATTAAATAAAGGTTTTGACTTTAACGATAAATCTTTACCCGATGGACCCCTAGAACTTTTTGCCGGGGCTGCCGTCGATGTGCAGTCAAAAAGTTGGTCTGGTCTTCAAAGCCGTTTTGAGCGTAAAATCGAAGCAGGAGCGCAGTTTTTTCAAAGTCAATTAGTTACGGATTTCGATTGTCTTGATAAGTTCATGCAGCAGGTGGCCTCGCTGGCCGATAAACCGATTCTAGCCGGGATTTTTCTGTTAAAATCAGCTAAAAATGCCGTATTTTTAAATAAAAATGTGCCGGGGGTACAAATTCCTGACCAGATTATTCAAAGACTCGCCGATGCAGCCCATCCCCTCGAAGAAGGCATCAAAATCGCCGCCGAACAAATAAAATTGGCCCAGCAGTTATGTCAAGGGGTCCACATCATGGCGATTAAACGAGAGGATTTAGTCCCGAAAATTCTCGATGTGGCTGGTATCCCGCCAATACATAACTGAGATTAAAAGTCAATAGTTTTTAGAAAAAATTAACTTTCATTTTGACTAGCGGTCTTTTGACAAGAATTCTACCCCTAACCTAGGATGGGAAGGCTGAAAGCATCTTCGGGATTAAAAGCATGGATTCCAATCTAGGTCAAGAAAAAGAGAATAGTTGTGGTAATTCTGGGCGAAAATGGTTGTCGATCGGTATTGCCCCCACCGGTATAATTTCTATTGGTATTGTTCCCATGGGCGTTATTTCCATCGGTATTGTTCCTATGGGAGTAGTTTCCATTGGAACCGTGGCCATGGGGACAATTGCAACCGGTTTTGTGTCCATGGGACTTTTCAGTATTGGCAGCGTTGGCATGGGATTAAATAACGGCCATTTTTCCAATCTTAATTCTCCCCCGGCTGAATCTCCCCATAAACATCATCAGCATTAAAATCAAGATTTGACCAGCAATCATGAATTATTCCATCCGTGCCGCCGTTGCTACCGATGTCAAGGCTATTTTTGACCTAATTGCTGCCTTAGCGGCCTATGAAAAACTTAGCCATTTAGTCACGGGAAATAGCCAAGCTTTAGGGGAGCATTTATTCGGGGAAAAACCCTACATCGAAGCATTGGTGGCGGAAGTAGGGGGTAGAATAGTCGGTTTTGCTCTATTTTTTGCTAACTATTCCACCTTTCTCACTAAACCGGGGATTTATCTGGAAGATATCTTCGTTTTACCCGATTATCGCGGTCAAGGTATCGGGAAAGCTTTACTAATGGCTGTGGCTAAAATTGCCGTCGCTAGGGATGCAGGACGTTTAGAATGGAGTGTCTTAGATTGGAATCAACCGGCGATCGATTTTTATGAAAAAATGGGAGCTAGGGTCTTAAACGAGTGGCAAATTTGTCGCCTCACCGGGACTGCTTTAACCGAATTGGGTAATATCGATCAATAATTCAGCCTCTTTCTCGATCCTAGAACTTTGTGATCGATCGAGACTCCTTGCTATACTATACCTCTGACACTGGCTTTCCTCATTGGTGCAGAATGCAACCCACAGACTCGAATAAATTTACCGAACAAGCTTGGGATTCAATCGTTAAATCGCAAGAAATTGCGCGACGCTTCAAAAATCAGACCTTAGAAGTGGAACACGTTATTATTGCCCTCCTAGAGCAGAATAACGGTCTAGCCACCCGGATTTTACAAAAAGCTAATATAGAAATTCCCCGACTGCAACAACAGCTAGAAGTCTTCACCAACCGACAGCCGAAAGTGGCCATGGTCGATCAATTATACCTAGGTCGTGGTCTGGATCTGCTGCTCGATCGAGCGGAAGCATCCAGGGAAAGTTGGCAAGATAAATTTATCTCCGTCGAACATCTTCTCGTCGGTTTTGCCGAAGATGAAAGGGTTGGCCGGAAATGTTTACGCACTTTCAATCTTGACCCCCAAGATTTAGAATTAGCCATCAAAGCGATTCGCGGTACTCAAAAGGTTACTGAACCCAATCAAGAGGAAAAATACGAAGCTTTAGATAAATATGGCCGGGATTTAACAGCAGCGGCCAAAGAAGGCAAATTAGACCCGGTTATCGGTCGTGATGAAGAAATTAGACGGGTGGTACAAGTCCTCTCGCGACGGTCGAAAAATAACCCAGTTTTAATCGGTGAACCGGGGGTAGGAAAAACCGCTATCGCTGAAGGATTAGCCCAAAGGATTGTTAACGGAGATGTTCCCGAATCTTTGAAAAATCGTCAGTTAATTTCCCTCGATATGGGAAGTTTAATTGCTGGGGCAAAATATCGAGGCGAATTCGAGGAAAGATTGCGGTCAGTCATGAAAGAAGTGACCCAATCAGAAGGGCGAATTATTCTCTTTATCGATGAACTACATACTGTTGTCGGTGCGGGTTCTAGGGAAGGCGGATCGATGGATGCGGGCAACCTATTAAAACCTATGTTAGCTCGGGGAGAATTGCGCTGTATTGGGGCGACAACTTTAGATGAATATCGCAATCATATTGAAAAAGACCCCGCTTTAGAAAGACGTTTTCAACAGGTTTATATTAAGGAACCTTCCGTGGAGGATACTATCTCAATTCTCCGGGGTTTAAAAGAACGTTATGAGGTGCATCATGGGGTGACAATTACCGATTCAGCCCTAGTGGCAGCAGCTACCTTATCCCATCGTTATATTAGCGATCGTTTTTTACCGGATAAAGCGATCGATTTAGTTGATGAAGCGGCGGCAAAATTAGAGGTAGAAAGTACCACTAAACCCGCTGATTTGGAAATGATAGATCGTCGCTTAATGCAGTTACAGATGGAAAAATTCTCCTTAGAAAAAGAGGAGAAAAAAGATCGAGCTTTTCAAGATCGTTTAGAAAGAATTATCGAAGAAATTGAGGAATTAGAAAGTAAACAAAAGCCCCTCGCTGACCAATGGCAAACGGAAAAACATATCGCCGAGGAAATTAAATTATTGCGAGAGGAAGAAGAACAATTGCGCCTACAGGTGGAACAGGCGGAACGGGCTTATGATCTCAATAAAGCGGCCCAATTAAAGTATGGCAAACTAGAAATTTTACAAGGGGAATTAGAAGCAAAAGAAAAAGAACTAGAAACGATTCAAGTTGCCGGGGCAACCCTGTTAAGACAACAGGTAACTGATGCCGATATCGCCGAAATAGTCGCCCGTTGGACGGGAATTCCCGTCAATCGTTTAATGGAATCGGAACGACAAAAATTATTAGAATTAGAGTCTCATTTACAAAAAAAAGTTGTCGGACAAAATGAAGCGGTCACGGCAGTAGCGGCGGCGATTCGACGCGCACGCGCGGGAATGAAAGATCCCTCCCGTCCGATTGGTTCATTCCTATTTATGGGACCCACGGGAGTGGGTAAAACCGAGTTAGCGCGGGCCTTGGCGGGGTTACTGTTCGACTCCGAGGAAGCCATGGTTCGCATCGATATGTCGGAATACATGGAAAAACACGCGGTTTCGCGGTTAATCGGCGCTCCTCCCGGTTATGTGGGTTACGAGGAAGGGGGACAACTATCGGAAGCGGTGCGTCGTCGTCCCTATTCTGTGGTTTTATTGGATGAAGTGGAGAAGGCCCATCGGGATGTTTTTAACATTTTATTACAAGTGCTTGACGATGGGCGCATTACCGACTCTCAGGGGCGAGTGGTGGATTTTCGGAATACGATTATCGTCATGACCAGTAATATTGGCAGTGACCATATTTTAAATGTTTCCGAAGATGCCGATTATGAGGAGATGCGGAAACGGGTTTTAACAGCTTTGCGGAGTCATTTTCGTCCCGAATTTTTGAATCGTATCGACGATTTAATTATTTTCCATACCCTGAAAAAAGAAGAATTGCGTTACATTGTTCGTCTGCAATTACAGCGTCTGGAAAGATTATTAGCAGAACAAAAAATTAATCTAGAATTAACTGCGGCCGCAGAAGATCATATCGTTACTGTTGGTTACGATCCTACCTACGGTGCGCGACCTTTAAAACGCGCTATCCAACGAGAGTTAGAGAATCCTTTAGCCACAAAAATTCTCGAACAAGCTTTTATGGAAGGGGATACGGTGGTAATTGATTGTCTGGATGAGGTGTTAAGTTTTAGCAAAAAGGAGCTAAAAAAGGAAGGGACAACATTAGAATTAGCCGTGGTTAACCTCAGTTCGGATTAAAACCAGACAGAGGATATATTGCCCTTCTGAGTTTACCGTAAAAGCGAAAAATGCCGGAAAAGAACCCTATTTTTTTGCTTAAACGAGAGGGAGATTAGCTGGCACTCGCGGCGGCTGGATTTCCCGAAGCTTATGGCAGACTTGTCACAGAAAGTCAAGAAGAGCCAAAATTTTCTCGTTGGTTCAATAAGAAAAAACACACCGCTAACACTTCGAGACGGGAAAAGTTCCCCGAGAAAGACTTTTTCCTGATCGAAAAATTAGCGGTAATTTGTTTTTATTTACAGAAGTTAATCGTAGTTATTGATAAATCTCTATATCACGATAAGGTCAAGAAGATTTATCAATTCAGCTAATTTCTAAGCACGAGTAGAGAGTTTTTTCATCCTAGAGGCTAACCCCAATCCGCCTAGTCCTAACAAGGCAACAGCGGAACCCGGTTCAGGAATATTAGTAGGGGGAGTAGGAGGAGTGTTTACTGTCCCGTTAACACTGAATTGAAAAGCTTTAAATGCAGGATCAACGGACCAAGTACCTCCTTGATTAATACTAAAAAGGGAACTATCACCAATCGACCAGCCAAGCTCTCCTCCTTGGTTAACAGAGTTAGTTCTAGCCCATCGATATTGCCCCCCACTGACGTTTGATGAAATCCCAGCAACTAACCAGTAAGTAGTATCAGCGGCTAATGTTTGCGGAGTAGGAGCGCTAAAGTTGTTATTAGCGGCAGTGCTAGTAATGGGACTAGGATTATTAAAAGTGGTTATCAGAGCACCGGTGTCTCCAGCGTCGTCTCGATGGAGGCGCACAAATAACGAGTTATTTGCAGTCAGTTCTCGGAACAAAAGAGTGACCGAGTTAAGAGTATAACCATAACTAATACTGCCAGTTTTAAAACTTGAACGCACCCATTGATTAAATGTTATATCGCTTCCAGTAGTCGGATCTGAGGTTATTGGAGGTAGGTTGCTAACGAGGGTGGTGGCAGAAGCTTGTTGTCCTAAGCCCAAGGAAAGAAGGAGAGCAAGGCTACCCCCCCCCATTTTCGCCAAAATTTGCTGGTTTTTGGTCATTTTTCAAACTCTAAGGTTAAAAAGGATAAAGTTGATCTCGATTGATGGTCTATCTTCTGAGGGCTGCCTCAGAAAATAATCCTCGCAATAACTTAGCACAGATTTCTAGCTTCCGGGAAGGTAAATCGGCAACATTTATACGCACTGATACAAGATTAATCACATATCTTGTCGCGCAGAGTATTGTGTCCATTCAACTAATTTCGGCTCTTCTAGAGCCATAATATATCATAACTACTCTAGAAGAACCCGCAATATCAACTGATTTTGGTATATAATTGAGATTGTATTTAATCATTATTCTTCACTTAAGTTAAAATCAATTCGTTGATAAATATCCAGCAATGAGATTTGAAAATCCACAGAGTGAAACCTTAAAACATCATTCTCTGATTCAGATGCTTTAAACAACCATTCTCCATTATTTTGTTGATAAAATTGTTCCACATAATAACGGTATTGATCAATCAAAATATATTCCTTAAAGTCAGGAATTGAACGATAAAACTTAAACTTATCAGTGCGATCATAATCTCGAGTTGATTTCGATAAAACCTCGACAATGATTAACGCATTAGTTACAGTATTTGTGCCTTTTCCTTCATATAATGGTTTGCCTTTAATTACCATGACATCAGGATAAGTATAAAAGCGGTATATTGGCATCCATAACCGTACATCACTCATGAAAGTCCAATAATCTTCATTATTAATCTTAGCTGGAAAATTTTTATAAAAATTACCAGCAATCAGATTATGATTAGTAGTTGCTCCCGTCATAGGAATAATTTCTCCATCTAAATATTCATTTTTGTATTCTGCTGTTTCTTCTAGCTGACAATATTCTTCGGGTGTATAATACCGTTTTTCGATTTGAACTTGCATACTAACCTCCCTTATCTTGGTTAAATTTCCATTCAATAGCAGCCTTAATATTGGCTTGTGCTGAACCTTTGGTCACTAAAGAGATACCAGTTTTACCCCAAACTTGTAACCCAAATTCTCAAGTAACCTGACTGGGTGGATTGGCTTGGGAAACTCCCTGTTTGATCGAATTTAATAATAATTATACATAGTCATTGACAATATTAGTAAGTAGGTAGGTATTGAAAACTTTCAGATTCCCCCGCCTATCGGCACTCCCCTGATCAAGGGGGGATCAAGGGGGGATTAAAGGCAAAATCCATTTTTAATTTAATTATAACCAGCTACTTAACTCCTGTTTAAAAAAATTTTGTTTTTTCTTCTATATTCTCGAACTGTATATAAATTTTTACACGATCGGAGGCTTGTATTTCTGTAATTTTTATCTCCTCAATCCTGCCCCCAGTCTCAGACAATATTGAGATGACCAGTCTATACAATTATCCCCTAGGGAAAATCAAGCCTTTTGGCGAATTGATTAAAAAGCCATTAAGCGCTCTTGCCAAAACAGGCCACAACCTGATAGACTCATTAAACCAAGGCTTCAGGGAATAGAATGGAGCAGTTCATCCCTAAGAGGGATTGACTTTTACAAGGTTTTATGCCCGCTCAACTGGAGAGTCCCCGAAATCTGGTGATTAAGAGTTTTAGCCTTTTGGCTACTGGACTGACTAAGCAGACCTAACCAATTCAACTGTATGATACCGAGTCAAGACATCGGCGAGGCAGTAGATTCAGTCAGAAAAACTGACGCACAAGACTTCTCTAATTTAATGCCTAGACCTGGCTGGCAACAAGTGGCGGGTTTAGGTAGAGGTTGTTTTTGGTATTGAACCCCGATTCTGTTCGTTCTTTACCGGTTTTAGTGATTGCCAATAGGGATTAAGCCTGTAATTGGTTGAAAATTTCTATTTATTCGCAAAAATCCCTAGTTGCTCCCTGTTCAGTAATTTTCCCCAACCCATTCTCTGGAAATCACCTTCCAGAACAATTTAGTTATTTTAGTTACCTAAACTAACCAATTACTTGATTAGCTCGGCTGCAAAACCGTGCGTGCGACTTTCACCGCACACGGCTTCAAGCTACATCCAATATCTCTTGGAGAGATACCGCCATTCTATGGTGTGACTTGTGACAGTAGTTATGCACTATTGCCTTGTTCGTTTTTTTGTTGTTTTCCCTGTTTCCGTCTATATGATGTATCTCTAGGGAATCTTCTACAGTTAGGTTTTGTCCACAGATGTAGCATTTACCTTGCTGCTGTTTTATCCCGTAAGTTATATCTTTTGGGGCTTGCGGATGGTCTGCCATTCTTTTTGTCCAATATACCCAATCTCCGTCGTAAGGGCTTTTATTTCCTTTTACCTTGATATGTTGGGTGTATGGGAAATCGTATAGGGTAGGTACTGTATATTTTTTGTCTCCAATCTTCCATCCGAAAGTGTATTTGGATTTGGATGTTTGGTGGAATATTTTTTTACTAATGTACCCTATTCCTTCTTTGGCGAATCTTTTCCTTCCCCAGTTTAGGTATAGCTTGTTTAGCCTGTGAAATTCTAGTCGCCCAAAGGTTTCCCATGAATGGCTTCCTATTTTGAAGTAGTTTGCCCATCCTCTGATTAACCAGCTTAATTGGTTAATCATTATTATCGGGGCTTTATCGTGTCCACTATTGAGGATTTCTTTGATGTTGTTGATAAATTGTTCCACCGATTTCTCCGATGGTTTAACTTTAGTTAACATCATTAGTGGTTCCCCATTTCCTTTCTTATTGGATTTATATTTCCCTATATCATGGGTTCTGATATTAAATCCCAAAAAGTCAAGTCCAGGTTTTTCACCGTTGTATTCCTCTTTAGTATGACCTATTCTGGTTTTTTCAGGATTTAGGCTTAATCCCAAATCCTTTAGCCAGTTCTCTACCTCAATCTTGACTGCTTTGATTGTTTCTTCTCTGGCATGAAGTACAACAAAGTCATCAGCGTATCTGATTAATCTAGCTTCCCCTATTTCCTCCATTTTTCCGTTAGTCTGACCTATTCTGGTCTTTCTACAAGGGAATTTGGTTGAAATGTGAGTTTCTAAACCGTGTAAAGCTATGTTTGCCAGTAACGGAGATATTACTCCCCCCTGTGGTGTGCCTTTTTCGGTTTGATGAAATACATCCCCCACCATTACTCCGCTTTTTAGCCAAGCTCTGATTTGGGTTTCCATGACTGGAAAAGTATTGCATTTCTCGATTATCGCTGAGTGTTTGATGTTATCAAAACAGCCACTGATATCCGCATCCAAGACGTACTTGGTTTTTCGACGGACTTGGAGTTCGATGGCATCTATAGCATCATGACAGCCTCTACCTGGTCTGAATCCGTAGCTGTTAGGCTCGAATTTAGCTTCCCATTCGGGTTCTAGTGCCATTTTCGCTAATGCTTGCTTGGCTCTATCCTCTATGGTGGGGATTCCTAGATTTCTGGTTTTTCCGTTTGATTTGGGTATTTCTACTCTCCTCAGTGGCGTTGCCTTACCATCTAGTTTCAGGTTTTCAGCTAGTTTGATTCTTTCCTCGTAATTGAGGATTTTCTTGCCGTCTATTCCTGCCGTTCTCTTACCTTTGTTATCCTGTGTCACTCTTCTTACGGCTAGTAATTTAGCTTTGAAAGAGTTAATTAGGATTTTCTGGTATTTAACAACCGAACTTTTGTCACCCTTTAGGGATGCTTCGTAAATTTTGGATTGTAACTTTGATACGGTGTATTGGATGTTTGTCCAATCCACTTGTATCCATTCTGCTTCTTGAGCCTTAGACATAAGTTCAACCTGTTGATTTACTCTGATGTAGCCACTTATCTTTCGGCATATCTCTACTATTACGGTAGAGCTTTGGCTTGAGATAAGTTCCTTCCCCCCATTCTCAGATTTTGACTTAATCTCCTACGGTAGTAGGTTGAGAGTCTGGAGGTTCCCGTACCTTATTCCCCTGTCATTGTTTGTCCACTTAGGTTCTCACTTTCTACGGTACGGTCTGGGTAATCGGATTCCTATTACTCAACATAGGTTATACCACTGGCCGTATTGACCTTTTGGTCGCAGTGTATCAGTCCTTTTCACTGCTGCACTTTTCCGTAGTTCGGGCGTGAGTTCGCTTTCGCTAACCATATAGACTCCCACTTTCTAGTTCCGACTGGACTTGTCTTTCCTAGCTTTTTTTGCCCTTGCTTCCCCCCCTATCTTTGTCAGAGATAGGAAGTGGGCTGTGGAGTCACCTTCCGATAAGGTGGGGGGATTTACACCCTCATGACTGGGGTTGTGTACGTCGCACTGAGTAGTAATGCCTTAACCGATCGTGAACATCTAATCGAACTGTATAATCGAGGTGAACGCAACTTTGCCGAAGTCAGACTTAGCGGAGTCAATTTAAAGAGACAGTGTTTAAACCAGATTAACCTAAGTCATAGTTACTTAAAACGAGCCAATTTAACCGAAGCTTGTTTAATTAACGCTAATTTCAAGGACGCTTCCCTGGAAGAAGTTAATTTAAGCAAAGCTTGTCTTATCGATGCTAACCTAACTAAAGCCGATCTTTCTGGGGCAAATTTGCGCCAAACTAACCTAAGCGGCGCAATTTTGAGTAATACCATTCTCAAAAAGGCTGATTTAAGTTCTGCCTGTTTAATTCACAGTAGCTTACTTTTTGCCCAACTGTTCAAAGCAAATCTGGAAGCCGCTAATCTCACCTCAGCCACTTTAACCCATGCCATGGCGGGGAAAGCTAACCTAAAACGGGCTATTCTCACTCGTGCTATTCTTAGCTCTGCTAATCTTAGCCATGCTAACTTAAAAGAGGCTAACCTAATTCGAGCCTATCTCTATCAAGCTAATCTGGAAAACTGCCAGCTTCAATACGCCGACCTCAGCTATGCCGATTTACGCGGGGCGGATTTACGCGGGGCGGATTTACGTTGTGCTAACCTCGAAGGTGCTAATCTGACGGGAGCTAACCTCAATTGTAGTGATTTTGAGGGAGCTAACTTAACCGGAGCCGATTTAAGCAAAACTGACGCTAATAAAGCCAATTTTCGCCAGGCTAACTTAACCGGTTGTAATCTGCTCGGTGCTAATTTAGCCTCCGCTAACCTTTCCGGTGCTAATCTACACCAAGCGGGATTACTCTTGAGTTATTTAGTGGGAAGCAATCTTAAACGAGCTAATCTCAAACAAGCTAACTTAATTGGGGCGATTTTAACCGAAAATAATCTCCTTTCTGCTTCCCTCGAAGAGACTATTCTTCCTAACGGTAGTCGCGGCAATCTCCTTTCCTAATATTCCTAGAAAAACCCAGTTATAGAGACTTTTCCGCCGAGGTTTCTATAACCGTGGGGTTTTTCTTGGGGAATGATGAATTATAAATTATAAATTATGAATTGGGAGTGGGGAGTGCCAGAGTTGGGAGTGGGGAGAATAAGTAGCTCGTTATAATTAAATTAAAAATGGATTTTAGGTTCGATCCCCCCTGCTCCCCTTGATAAGGTAGGGTTGATTCATGAATCAACCCTACCCTTGATAAGGGTGGTGTCTGATAATTTTTAACGCCTACCTACTTAAATAAAAATAATCTCCTGAATACTGTCTCCCGTCTCCTGTCTCCTGTCTCCACTAGGAAATTAATTTTGCACGACTATTCAGCCCCCTCAAGGCCATGAACCGAAGATAATGGCAGACAATTACTTAATTTTACTGATAACAGGCGTTTTTTCGGGCTTATTAGCGGGTTTATTCGGTATTGGGGGTGGCACTATCTCCGTGGCGATCCTGTTAAATTTGGGCTACAGTTACGGAGAATCGGTGGCTACCAGCAGTTTAGCGATCGTTTTCACTTCCCTAGGGGGTACGATCCAAAATTGGCGATTAGGTTCCCTCAAATGGCAGCGAGTTCTCCTCTTAGGTTTACCCGGGATTTTTACGGCATTTATCGGGGTCTATCTGGTCAAATCTAGCCCCAAACACCTCCTAGAAGCGGCTTTTGGTTGTTTTTTACTGCTCAATATCTATTTAACCAATCTCAAGCAAAATTTAAGCCAAAAAGAGCCAGTTTCTGCCCTTAGATTGCATCCTAATCTAGCCTGTCTGCTAACCGGAGGAATCGCTGGATTTTTAGCCGGTATTTTCGGAATTGGCGGTGGGGCGATCATGGTGCCACTACAAATGATTTTTTTGGCAGAAAAGATCAAAATCGCCATTGTCACCAGTTTAGGTGTGGTTTTACTCAATTCGATCGCCGCCTGTTTCGCTCATGCCCAAGCCGGTCATATTCTTTATCAAAAATTTGGGTTAAAACCCCGTCGTTTTATGACGGCTTTTCCTGATCTTTGATGTAGCACTTAAGAACTTCCAGTGGCGCACCTCTCAGTTATCAGTTATCAGTTATCAGTTATCAGTGGGTAAGTTATCAGTTATCAGATGTGAGTTTTTAAGTGTGCAGTATTAAATAGAAGTTTCCTACTGTCTTTTTACTGATTACTGATCACTGATTACTAACCGACTTGGCATTATTGACAGACCTAGTTAAAATATAGTACAAACACACACATCTTAACTCAATGAAAGCAAGGTATCAATACCGCATTTACCCAACAGACCAACAAAAGAGGTTTTTGTCTCAATTGTTCGGGTGTGTGCGCGTTGTCTGGAACGATACCTTATCTTATTGCCAAGAACTCTATCGACAAGGAGAGAAAAAACCTAAATACACTGAGTTATCTAAAAGACTAACTCAAGTCAAAAAAACAGAAGAAAAACAGTGGTTAACCGAGGTTTCTTCTATTCCTTTGCAGCAGTCCTTGAGAGACTTAGAGACAGCCTATTCTAACTTTTTTGCATCTTGTAAGGGAGAAAGGAAGGGAAAGAAAGTCAAACCTCCCAAGTTTAAAAAACGCAAATCTAAGCAATCAGCGAGATTTACCGATAACGGCTTTACCGTTAACCAACACCACGTTACTTTAGCAAAAATCGGTGATTTAAGAATAGTTTGGAGTCGTCCATTACCCTCTAAACCTTCTAGCGTCACCGTGATTAAAGACGCATCAGATCGCTATTTTCTTAGTTTTGTCGTCGAGATTCAGCCCGAAATACTTCCTAATAATGGGGAGTCAGTGGGGATTGATCTAGGGATTGCTACTTTTGCTACCCTCTCAACGGGGGAAAAGATAGACGCACCGAAACCGCTAAAGAAACGATTAAAACGACTAAGAAAAGCACAGAAAAACCTTTCTAGAAAACAGAAAGGAAGTAACCGACGGGAAAAAGCTAGGAAACGAGTAGCTAAAATCCATGCAAAGATTAAGGACACTCGCACTGATTTCTTGCATAAACTATCCACTAGAGTTGTTCGTGAAAATCAAACGATAATTTTAGAGGATTTAAACACATCGGGAATGGTTAAAAATCGTAAGTTATCCCGTGCCATATCAGACTTAGGATGGCGTTCTTTCCGAGATATGCTATCAGCAAAATCTGATAAATATGGGCGTGATTTTCGGATAATTTCCCGATGGGAGCCAACGTCTCAGCGATGTTCCTGTTGTGGGAATATCGGCGGGAAAAAAGCGTTAAATATCCGTGAGTGGGAATGTCTTTTTTGTGGAACTTTCCATGATAGGGACATCAACGCAGCAATTAATATCAAGGTCGCCGGTGGGCAATCGGAGACCTCAAAAAACGGACGTGGAGGAAAGTGTAAGACTTCTGTTAAAGAAGCAGCATCCCGTGAAGCGTCAACCCATCCGAAGATCGTTCAATTAAGTTTGTTCGATCTGCCGGTCATCACCGTCCGGCCCCGGCGGTGAGGATGTCAATTCTTCATCCGCGCTTGCTCTTAGACCGGATCAACGGACTGGTTAATTTCTAACCCTTCCACTCTCTCCCTGATGGGCTTTTTTCCGTGTTCATCAATAAAAAACGGAGAATACTTGACAAATTCGGGGGGGGGGGTAGGATTATGATGCTTATTACTATTAAGCAATGATTTATGGGGTATAAATAGCAATTTTTCCCCAGTATTAGCCATGAAATTAACTTGTCAATTAATCAAAAATGACTAATCAACTGCTAAAAGCCCTTTGCCTTCCTGCGGTGACTTGTGCCGTTTTCAGTGCCATTCCCGCCCATGCTGCCATTTTTACCGCTACCTATACGGACACTGTTTTATTTGCTGGTGGTGCCGATAACGTTGCTGCTGGTGATACTGCGGTTATTACCTATCAGCTTGACAATGGGGGAAGTTCCCTGTTCAACCAAACATGGACCGCGAGTAACATTGTGAGTGTCACCTTCAATTTTGGTAATGGGGCCCACGTTACCACCTTTAATCCTAATGGTGGTGATGGGTTGACTGGTGATATAGGAAGCTTTGTCACCAATGCCTTAGGACAATTAACGGCTGTTCCTTTCGTATGGTCTGATGAATCTGATGTCAATGTCGTCTCAACCAATTCTACACAAACACCCAGCTCATGGTCCTTGGATGGAAGTAATGCCGTTTACACTACTGATAATTTAGGCAACTTGGTCAGCTTGACCAATGTAGCAGGTAACATCGTTGCTGCTAACTGGACCATTCAACCTGCCCAGACACAGACAACCCCAGAACCAGGCACCGTTTTAGGCTTATTAGCGGTGGGTTCTCTGGGTGTATTGGCTCGCAAACGGCAATAAATGACCAATTCTGCTGTAAGGAAGGTTTAACAGCCTTCTTTTTTGGTTAGGGTGGCGGTATAGTGTTATCTCCCTTTTTGTATAGCTCTAACCTGTTTAACCTCTAACTCTAAGGCGGATGCGACTTGCTCAACACTTAACCCTAAGGCTAACAAACGGGGGACCGCCTCTAATGCTTTGTTTAGTCTGCCTTGCTCAATGCCTTGCTCAATGCCTTGCTCAATCCCTTCCTCGCGACCTTCCTCGCGCACATCTTGAAAATACTGAGTTTGTTTTAATTCATCTAAACTAAACATAGTTTCTATCTCCCGACGATAGGATTAACAGGACCTCCTAGACATGAGGACAGAAGAAGATTATCTCCCTTTTTGTATAGCTCTAACCTGTTTAACCTCTAACTCTAAGGCGGATGCGACTTGCTCAACACTTAACCCTAAGGCTAACAAACGGGGGACCGCCTCTAATGCTTTGTTTAGTCTGCCTTCCTCGCGACCTTCCTGACGACCTTCCTGACGACCTTCCTCAATGCCTTCCTGACGACCTTCCTGACGCGCTTCTTCGCGCACATCTTGAAAATACTGAGTTTGTTTTAATTCATCTAAACTAAACATAGCTTCTATCTCCCGACGATTGAGAAGTGGTAACTTATAAACGAGAATCGTCTCTATTAATTGTAAGAGTTCTTGCGGTTTTTGGTCGGGGGTTAATTCTTGCCTCACTCTTTGGATTAATTTTCGGGTGCTATCAATCGCTTTTGCTTTAGATAGGGTGATTAATTGCACTGTAGCTAAACCAATCGAAGTTTGAGGAATGTTTTCTAATTCATTCAGATAAATCCGTCTGACTCGCTCGGAGTTGAGGAGTTCCCGATAGCGTTGAATTTGATTGGTTTCTACTTGAGGGTTAGGATAGACAATCACACCCCGCCAATCATTGGTTAAGTCAGTTTTACTGAGATATAAGAATATTTCAGTGAAAAAGCGCTGATAAAAAGCCTCATCTTCTTGAAATTGTACCTCACAGAAGTAGATAGGAGTCTGGGGGTGATTATTTTGAGGCAGAAAGACTCCATCGAGACGAAAGGAAAGTTGTTTGACTTCCACTGAGTCAAAGCGGTAGTTATTGGCTTCGCTGATAGGGAGTTGAATTAATTCAAAGAAGATAGAGGGGAATGATTGAAAGAGTTGATAAAAAATCGTGTCAGTTTTCATGCTTTTATTTTACAAGGCGATCGCATTTTTTTATGTCCCTTTTTGTATAGCTCTAACCTGTTTAACCTCTAACTCTAAGGCGGATGCGACTTGCTCAACACTTAACCCTAAGGCTAACAAACGGGGGACTGCCTCTAATGCTTTGTTTAGTCTGCCTTGCTCAATGCCTTGCTCAATGCCTTGCTCAATCCCTTCCTCGCGACCTTCCTCACGACCTTCCTGACGCGCTTCTTCGCGCACATCTTGAAAATACTGAGTTTGTTTTAATTCATCTAAACTAAACATAGCTTCTATCTCCCGACGATTGAGAAGTGGTAACTTATAAACGAGAATCGTCTCTATTAATTGTAAGAGTTCTTGCGGTTTTTGGTCGGGGGTTAATTCTTGCCTCACTCTTTGGATTAATTTTCGGGTGCTATCAATCGCTTTTGCTTTAGATAGGGTGATTAATTGCACTGTAGCTAAACCAATCGAAGTTTGAGGAATGTTTTCTAATTCATTCAGATAAATCCGTCTGACTCGCTCGGAGTTGAGGAGTTCCCGATAGCGTTGAATTTGATTGGTTTCTACTTGAGGGTTAGGATAGACAATCACACCCCGCCAATCATTGGTTAAGTCAGTTTTACTGAGATATAAGAATATTTCAGTGAAAAAGCGCTGATAAAAAGCCTCATCTTCCTGAAATTGTACCTCACAGAAGTAGATAGGAGTCTGGGGGTGATTATTTTGAGGCAGAAAGACTCCATCGAGACGAAAGGAAAGTTGTTTGACTTCCACTGAGTCAAAGCGGTAGTTATTGGCTTCGCTGATAGGGAGTTGAATTAATTCAAAGAAGATAGAGGGGAAAGATTGAAAGAGTTGATAAAAAATCGTGTCAGTTTTCATGCTTTTATTTCTGAACTTCCCCCTAGGAATATACTAGCTATGGCTAAAAGTCTTACAGAGCCTGAGTTAAAATTTAATTTTTTAGTATTTCTGTATGGAGGCAGACCCTAATCATATATTGGCCTCAAAAACGGGACAATAGCCTTCGGCAACCACTTTAAAACCGTAGAGGGGAGAAGCGGGATTCCAACAGCGCTGACTTTTGTAGTGGACACAGACACGACAGCAATCCATCTCCTCTAAAGCTTTGGTGATGCGATTAGGACTCTCGCTTAATAATTCCCGTTGGGAGACTCCCCGCAATAATAATTCTTCCCCTTGCCAGCGAGCTTCCACCAGTCCCGTATCGGCGAAATTACTCCACCGGGGATCCCGGGTGATCGACTCTGGTAAAGTGATAGTGATGATCGAATCCGATTCATTTAATTCTCCCTCATAGTGACTGGGGGCCGGGGGTGTCGGTTGCATAAAGCGATCGCCAATAGGCAATTCTACCAGGGTTCCCACGGCCGGAGAATGGAGTTGATAACGGCTTTGTAATTCTTCTAAACTGGTCAAATCCGCTAGATATAGGGGCGAGCCATGGACGAACATGATATGCTGTGGTCGCAGGTTATGGATCAGTTGGGTGGTGTTGCGACTATCGCTATGTTCGGCCAGTAGATAGGTTTCTTGGCTAATTAATCCCGAACGCTGTGCCGCTTTTAATCGGGGATTCTCCAGGTTGATATCGTGCAGGTGTTGGGGAGCTAACATTAACCAAGGTTTATCCCCTTGCAGATATTTACTCACCTCCTCTAGGCGATCAATTAGTAAAATTATCGGAGTGGTTCCCCCTAGAGGTGTCGGTTTTT
Source organism: Microcystis aeruginosa NIES-2549 (assembly GCF_000981785.2). Taxonomy (NCBI): domain Bacteria; kingdom Bacillati; phylum Cyanobacteriota; class Cyanophyceae; order Chroococcales; family Microcystaceae; genus Microcystis; species Microcystis aeruginosa. Next base: position 1,032,728 of record NZ_CP011304.1, read on the forward strand.
CTGGCAACCTTCGCAACCGGGGACAGATGCGCTCATCCCAAAATAAGGGCTGATGTTTGGCAAAATTCTGGACAGATGCGGGAAATTGTGGTAAAATTTCTAGGTAGGCATCGCAAGCTTTAGCGATCTTGCCCCCAACCCAGATATCAATGTCGCGGCCCGTGAATTGGTGGTGCGATCTCAGTAATTTTAAAATTTCTTGACCCAATCCCAAAGCGGGGACGGGTAGTAAGACATTTTGCCCCTCAGCGATCGCATGATAGATGCGATTCATCAACTGTTTTTCCTGCTGTCGTCGGTGGGGATGGCGTTCTGTGCCGTAACTGCCTTCAATAATCAGCACATCGGGGGATATTCCCCGCAGCAGATCGATCGATAATCCTTCCACCAGTTGAAAATTAGACAGGGAAAAATCGCCGGTATAGAGGACCTTATAGGTGCGTTTGGGGGTTTTGTAGGTGAATAGGACTACAGCAGCCCCAGGTAGGTGGCCGGCCGGAAAAATCTCGACGGTGAGATCATCAAAGAGAGCGATCGGCGATCGCCATGGCCAACCCTGACAGAAACTGCCGATTTCCTCGGCAGAATCGGGCCATTGTAGGGGCAGCAGTTGTACTGTCACCTCACTGGCATAAACTGGCAATTGGGGATAGGTCTGATGGAGAGCCATTAACCCACGGATGTGATCGCTGTGGGCATGACTACAGAACACCAGATCCACGGGTGGTTTTTTGTTTTGGGTCAGGGGTTGCATATCGGCCAAACCGCAATCTAAAAGTATGCGATAGGGACCGATTTTCAGTAGGAGACAAACCCCTTCCGACGCGTGACCGACACCAAAAGGTAAACAGGATAAAAGGGATTTTGACCCCCAGACGGCAGTAGAGCGTTGAACCATGGCAACCCTGATTATGATGACTGGTTAGTGAGCGGAACCATTGCCATCGTAGTTATCGCTATCGTAAAAACCGTTGCGGGTGCCGAAAAAGAGACAAGAGACGGTGAATACAGCCGTTAATGCCAACAAGATTAATTTGATGTCCATATAATTAGTGCAACTCCTCAGAGGGTATCTCCCCTCATACTAACCCAACTTTTTCGGTTGTTAGCAGCTAGGTTTCGGGTTTGACCATCGGCGCTCAACCTTTTTTAATAATCCAACTTACCAGTAATTTGTGATGATTTCATCAAAAACTACTGATAATTGTCGGAAGAATTAGCATCTTTTGTCATAATAGTCAAGAAAAATTAACAAAAATTTAGCCTGATTTTAAATTTTCCCTTTCTAAAGTGCGACGTAATGATAGGTGTCAATTGTCTCTTTTAGACATGAGGCAAAAGCAAACAAGTTATTGATTTTGACTCAGATTAGCTCAATTCAATTATAGTGAAATTTTACTATGAGTTTTCGATTAGAGTTGAAGGCTATTTAGTCAGATTATAAACTTAATTAAGGTTGATTAAAAAGTTTGTTAAACTTGGCTAAGTCATTGGTCTTTTCCAGAAGAGGATAACGAAGTGCTGTTTCATCGACTAGACTAGATAAATACTCATAAGTGTGACGAAGTTCATAGGCATTATCATCACTTTTTGCTTGGTTACACTGCCAGCATACCAGTTGTAAATTATCAAAATCAAACATTTTTTCGGGACAGCGGGCTTTATTAATTATATGATCGATAGTGACATAATTGGGATGAAAAAATATCTGATTGATTTGATTAATAACTTTTTCCCCTTGATAATTATTATATTCGTAACCCCTTTTGATAGCTTCTGACTGGGAAGAAGTTTTAAATTCTTCGCCATGTTTCATCTTTTTGCCACAAAAAGGACAGGGTTTTTCTTTGGCCATTATTCGATATTGATTCGGGCTAATTAATCCTTTTTGGGGATGTTCGATAACTGCTAGATGTTGATTAGCATTCCAGATTTCTGCAATTTCATCGGAGCTATATAATTGAGACAACTTTGATTTTGATATTTTAGTCATGGCAGTACATAATAATCATAATAAAGGATATTTAGCCAAGGCTTTATCTGCTATTTCATGCAAATTTTTCGAGATTTTTTCTAACTCTTGTTTTCCTTCCTCAGATATTTTTTTAGCTTTTTCAGACTCAATAACTGATAAATCAATGGCTTTGACAAGATTTCCCTTATTTAATTCATGCTCAAATAAACTGACAACTTTATAAGTATTATTTTTAAAATCCTGAAGAAGCTCCCAAGAGCTTTTAACCTTCCCCCAGCCGCTATTATAATAGCCCTTTTTTCTCGCTTGTCTTTGTTGCTCTAGGGAAAGGTCATGAAATAGTTCACTATTTCTTTTTTGCCATTGGCGATAGTTTATTTCTTCTAGTAACTTCATTGCTTGAGTTCCTGGTCATCTGCAAAGTAACGAGTGATTTCTTGCCACTTTTTATCGCCATAGTTATTAATAATATATTTTTTAATATCCCCCAGTTGTCTTCGTAGTTTATCATTAGTTTTTTCCAGAGATTCAACTGTAGAGATGGCTCGCTCTTTTATTTGTGTAATCCCATGCTGTTGTTGCTGAATAGTATTTTTTAGATCGCTCACCGCTAGATTATAACTGTCTTTATGAACTAATTCCTTTTCTAGTAAGGCCTGTTGACGTTCCTGGCCAGTTTTAGATAGACTAGCCTTTAACCATTGACCTAAACGATAAATCTCAGATTGATCAAAATCTAATAAATCTTGACGTAACTGCTCTAACTTTTCTAGCAATTCATTAACTTTTTCTTGCCAATAACTGACTTCTTGTTTAAGCTCAACATTCTGGTTGTATAAATTCTGATTACTTTTTCCTAACTGTTCAATTTTGCCCTCGTGTCTGGATATTTGCAAGGACTGATGTGAATTAACTTTGGCTCTATCATTTCGTTCTTGTATGATAATCTGGAACAATTCCGCCGCTACAGGATCATCAAGATGTTCTGCAATCCATTCTAGATGACGTGCTTTTAACCTATCGCTCAAATAGCCCTTGATTTCTATATGTTGTTCTTTCAATAGGGCTAGATTAGATTTAATGGTCATGACCGTAATTCTGACTTTAGTAACTTAATCCATAGTTATTTTAGTACAAGTATAAGCTTTTGGAAAAAAGCAATCTTATCGGTCAAGGTAGTTTTGCCTGTCTCTGGGAATCAACTCGGACTGGGTGAAGAAACAAAGGAAAATGGAAATTTTACCGATCTAGGGCTGGCCTTTGCTATAAGTGAGCTATATAGCGCCTCCTTGGCTAGTGAGGAAATTCTCAAACGCTAAAGCTGAGAGCTTACCGCTATAAATAAGCACACGAATCACCCAGACAGAGAAAATATCATGCGTATCGCTCACGATGTCACCGAATTGGTTGGCCGCACACCTTTAGTACAATTGAATCGGATTCCCCAGGCGGAGGGCTGTCTTGGCCGAATTGTGATGAAATTAGAAGGGATGAATCCCGCTGCTTCCGTCAAAGACCGCATTGGCACTCACATGATTAATAGCGCCGAAAAAGCGGGTTTAATCAATCCAGAAACCACGGTTTTAGTGGAACCCACCTCTGGCAATACGGGAATTGCCCTAGCGATGACTGCGGCAGCTAAGGGTTATCGCTTAATTTTAACTATGCCGGAAACGATGAGTTTAGAGCGCCGGGCGATGTTAAAAGCCTACGGTGCTACCCTAGAACTTACCCCCGGTCCCCAAGGCATGAAAGGGGCAATTTTACGCGCTCAGGAAATCGTTGATAGTATCCCAGGCGCTTATATGTTGCAACAATTTCGCAACCCTTCTAACCCGGAAATTCACCGTCTCACCACTGCTGAGGAAATTTGGCAAGATACGGAGGGACAGGTAGATTTTATTGTTGCAGGTGTGGGTACTGGAGGCACGATTACGGGAGTCGCTGAAGTGATTAAATCGCGTAAACCTAGTTTTCAAGTGGTTGCGGTGGAACCTTTCAATAGTCCGGTGATTTCTGGGGGTAATCCCGGTCCTCATAAAATTCAAGGTATCGGTGCGGGTTTTATTCCGGAAGTTTTACGCACAGATCTGATTGATGAGGTAATTACTGTCAGTGATGAGGAAGCTTTTCAATTTGGTCGTCGTCTGGCAAAAGAGGAAGGGTTGCTTTCGGGGATTTCTTCCGGTGCCAATCTTTGTGCCGCAATTCAACTGGCCCAACGACCGGAAAATGAGGGTAAATTAATTGTGGTGATTCAGCCTAGTTTTGGAGAACGTTATCTGAGTACGCTGATGTTCCAAAATATCGAGGATCGCCAGTTAACTTTGGTGTAAAAAAATATCGTCTTCAGCCTCTAGCAGTCAGCTTTAGTTGGGGGCTGATTGCTAATAGCAGAGAGCTTTTTAATCATATTTAAAGAGGGATTTTTTCACCTGTAGGGGTATTTGTAAAGGTTGCGGTTTGATTGTTTCTTGGCCAGAAAAATTATCGAGTAAAGCCGATCGCACTTGTGCATCGGTTTCTCGTGAGAGAAGATAGCGGAAGTATTCTTGGCATTGTTCTCGACGACTGGGGGAAAGTTCCATTTCACTTAAACGTCGGACTGCCATTAAGCGCATTAAGGGATCATTGACTGTTAATTTTTCTAACCAGCGATCAAAGTTTTTGGACTCATTTTGACCGCGATGGTCGAGAAAATGCCATCCTAGTAGGATTAAGGTCAAAACCGTGCCAAATCCTTGCAAAATTGAGGCCAGGGCCAACCAGCGATTTTCGGCATAGGTCCAAATTGCCACAGCGAGATAGGTGGCTAAACTGCCCAAACCGCCACAGACTACCGCTAAAGTTAACTTACCGCTATCGGCGCTGAAAAAAGCACGCCCCCACAGCCACAGCGATGGCCAGTTTTGACCCTGGAGATGGTAAACTCCGATCATCGCCCCCACCCCGGTTAAAGTGGCCAAAACTAACTGCCAATTCCACGCCCAGAGGATCAAAAAACTAGCACAAGCTGCCGCCCATGTCAAGAATTGACGGGTTTTTTTTGCGGCGAGAGTTTTCATGACTCGACGCTGCACAGAGGGAGAAAAATAGGGAGGAAGGCGGAATACTGAAGACACGGGAAGTTTTTCACTGAGGGTTTGATGATCACTATAGCCTGTTCTCAGGCAGACAGATCATTTTTCTTGGTAAAAATCTTCGTGGGAAAAGAGCGCAGTGCTAGGGTGGGCTAAAATTGCGATCGAGAATCGGCTAAAGTTCAGTTTGGCAAGCTTAGGTGTTAAGATGGTTTGCAATCAAACTCAACTTTTTTTAGTAATAAGTAGTTCGACAATATTCTGTAAACTTATATACATAAACCTAAAGAAATGTATGAATTTGCAGTCTTTAGGACAGCAAGTTCTGATCAAGGATTTAAAGTATTAAGTATAAATACTGCGCCTGATTTTACCTAGTCACGCCAGCTATCTAACTGATCTATTTCACTTCCGAACAGGGTTAAAACGTCCTTTGTCTCGGTTGAGTCTTGCGGTACTTTTGCAAGATGAGCTTACCTCTTTAACTCTGCAATCAAGGGGATTGCTCCTTAGAAATTTCCGTCGTCCAGATATTGGAGGAGTTGTCACCAGAAAAAGTCTTGGCAGTGATGGAGAGAAGGGATGCGATCGCTACCTTGTTGAAGTGAAATCTAGTGGCTTTGTCTGTTTCTCTTGCAACAATCGGTTCTTCGTTACTTGGTATGGTTCGATCGGGGGGCATAAATCGACTAAATTCTTATCTGGCAAGAGACTTTATTGATTAGTTCGTTCTAGATCGAAAACAATTGACAAATATCGCTAAATGTCATTCCCTATAAGGGTTTAATCTCTTATAATCCCGTCCCTTGCATAACACAAACTGAAGAACCTTAATTAATTTATTCAGAGAGGAATCGTCTGATTAAATCTTCCCGTGAAGACTCCAATAATAAACGACTAGACTCCATCGGTGATAACTTAAGCAACTCATCAATAACTTTTATTAAAGACTCATCCAATTCTCCAAACCTCACTTGCATTAAATTTTCAATAATTTGTCGTTGTCCTTGTTGAAGTCCTTCTCGTTTGGTCGCCTCTTTCCACTCTAAATAAGATTGAGATAAAGCCATAAATACCTCCCTATCTTCTGATTCTAAAAGATTGTTAATTTCAACACTCACACGCCAACTAATCAATAATTCCATGACATTTTGACGGAAGGAATCGCCAGAAGGCAACTCAAGCAACTCTCTCACCGCTTGGCTTTGGGTTTTCCCCCGTCCCAACAATCTTAACAGTAAAGTGTCTGGGGTAATAGGTAACTGATTAATCGCTATAATTGCCGTTCGGTGAGAAGGAGATAAAAAGTAAATCCCTTCTGTCCAGTTTTCCAGTTCTAATTTAGCATCAAAACTCTCTAGTATCTGGAAACTAATAGAAGTAGCCAAAATCCATAATCTAGGTAAGTCATCCTCGTTTAACTCAGTTTTTTCCCGTTTCCCTTTCCGTTGAAGTTCAGCGAAAATCGAAAACAATTTTAAGATACAGTTGCGAATTTCCGTTCGATTGGGAGCATTGCGAAAAGGCTCAAGCAAAGTGCTTGTGGTCACCATTTGCCCTAAAAGACCCAAAAATTGAGCATTTCCCCGCATATTAGGGTGAGGAGAGAAGAAAATATCCACCTGACGGGTTTCATCCGCCACCTCCTTGCTGACTTCCACCTTTCCCAGAGGAGACAGCAATTCTTCTAGGTATTGTTTGGCAAATTGATCGTGAGGTTGTCGAGTCATATCTTCAATCTTAGACCAGAAAAGACCGGACTGCAGCCGACCCAGTTCATAACCTCAGCTTATCAATGGCATAAGTAACAATATCGTCAAACCCCTTTACAAACCGATACAAACTCTCTAAGATAGAGACATCATCAATCAATCGTACCTCGATAACTTAATAGGAATCATAAACCAATGACCACCACTCTACAACAGCGCGAGAGCGCTTCCCTGTGGGAGCAGTTCTGTCAGTGGATCACCAGCACCAACAACCGTCTCTATGTCGGCTGGTTCGGTGTGATCATGATCCCCACCCTGCTCACCGCCACCACCTGCTTCATCATCGCCTTTATCGCCGCCCCTCCTGTAGATATCGACGGTATCCGCGAGCCTGTAGCTGGTTCTCTACTCTACGGAAACAACATCATCTCTGGTGCGGTTGTTCCCTCTTCTAACGCGATTGGACTCCACTTTTACCCCATCTGGGAAGCTGCTTCCTTAGATGAGTGGTTATACAACGGTGGTCCCTACCAGTTAGTCATTTTCCACTTCTTACTAGGTGTCTTCTGCTACCTCGGTCGTCAGTGGGAACTGTCTTTCCGTTTAGGAATGCGTCCTTGGATTTGTGTGGCTTACTCTGCACCTGTATCCGCCGCTACTGCTGTATTCTTAATCTATCCCATCGGACAAGGTTCTTTCTCTGATGGTATGCCTTTAGGAATCTCTGGAACCTTCAACTTTATGTTCGTGTTCCAAGCAGAACATAACATTCTGATGCACCCCTTCCATATGTTAGGTGTGGCTGGTGTGTTCGGCGGTTCTCTGTTCTCCGCGATGCACGGTTCTCTAGTAACTTCTTCCTTAGTGCGTGAAACCACTGAAATCGAATCTCAGAACTACGGTTACAAATTCGGTCAAGAGGAAGAAACCTACAATATCGTTGCCGCTCACGGTTACTTCGGACGTTTAATCTTCCAATACGCTTCTTTCAACAACAGCCGCTCTCTGCACTTCTTCTTAGGTGCATGGCCGGTAATCGGTATCTGGTTTACGGCGATGGGTGTTAGCACCATGGCGTTCAACCTCAACGGTTTCAACTTCAACCAGTCGATTCTCGATTCTCAAGGTCGTGTAATCGGTACTTGGGCCGATGTGCTGAACCGCGCTGGTATCGGTATGGAAGTAATGCACGAGCGTAATGCTCACAACTTCCCCTTAGACTTAGCTAGTGGTGAACAGGCTCCTGTAGCTCTGACCGCTCCTGCTATCAATGGTTAATTCCTAGTCTGAACGAAAAGGCACTCCCGCAAGGGGGTGCTTTTTTGTTGTTTGATTATACTTATATTTTCCTTTTTTAACGAAAATATGGGGTTATTTAACTCGATAAAATTGCTGTGTCAGTTCAGCTGCATCTTTAACCCAAAGGACAAGAGCGACTATAGAAGGTTAATAGATGAAGTTTTTGTTATGATTAAAACTGAGAGATTTTCATTAAGAGTTATAGTAAATCCCGTTATAATAGGGTGAATAAAGACGAGGAAATAAAATGCCCAAAAAAGCGTATTTAGCCGAACATCTAAGTTCAGAGGAACTGAAAGATAGATACAGAGCAAGTCAAGATTCGGTGGAAACAAGAAGATGGCACTTGTTGTGGAAAATATCTTTAGGATGGACAATAAAAAATGCGGCAGTAGCCGTCGGATTAGATTATCAATATAGTTTTAAAATTCTCAAACGATATAATGAGTTAGGAGAAGAAGGAGTTAAAAATCTCAAGAAAAAGAGTCACGAACATCGGAGAGGAAAAGAACCTCTACTGAAGGAAGAACAATGGCAAAAATTAAAAGAAGAACTGAAAAAACGTCCTGCCGATGGTGGAATATGGACTGGACCCAAAGTGGCTAGATGGATAGAAAAGGAAACTGGACGAGAAAAAGTTTGGAATCAAAGGGGATGGGATTACTTAAAAAAGTTTAGATATTCTTGTCAAGAACCCAGACCAAAACATAAAAATAGTAACCAATTGAATCAGAAAAATTTAAGCAGAATTTCCCAGTAAGACTCTAATAATTAAGAGATAAATTTCCTAATTCTCAGGTAGAGGTCTGGTTCTTTGACGAACATCGAATCGGCTTAAAACCGATTATTAGAAAAGTCTGGGCTCCAATAGGAGAAAGGCCTTCTGCCCTAGTGCATCCTCGTTATGAATGGTTATATGTTTACGGATTTGTTGAGCCAAAAACAGGAAAAACACTCTGGTATTTAATCCCAAGAGTTAATCATCAATGGTTAAGTTTAGTCTATCAATCTTTGGCAAAAGATGTCGTGTTATCGGCAGAAAAAATTGTCCTATTAGTACAAGATAATGCTGGGTGGCATAGAAGTCAAAAACTTGAAGTTCCCGATGGAATCATGCTCGATTTTCTACCGGCTTATTCGCCAGAACTACAGCCAGCCGAGAGATTGTGGTCTCTAGTAGATGAACCTCTGGTTAATCAGTATTTTGAGACGATTGAAGAAATAGAAGAAATTCTGATAACTCGTTGTCAGTATCTCGAAACAATGACTAATGAAATTAAAAACTTGACTAACTATCATTGGCTAACTTATGACTGATTGTTATCATCTTTTTAAAACAGGATTTAGTATGATTCGCTCAACCCAAGAAAAAGTACTAGACCGCTGTTGCATTCATCGCGTTTTATTAGCGGTAAGCTTGACTGCGATGTTCAATGAGCAAGACAATAACTTGAGATTGACTATCATCAACGATATAAATAACCCGATAGTCCCCGACTCGGAAGCGATACTTCCCAGCAAATTCTCCCTTTAATGCTTTAATTTGAGGGTGATTTTTGGGCGTTTCTTGAAGAATCTTTAAACACTTAGCAATCTTCTTTCTCAAGACTGAATCAGCTTCAGAATAAACTTTATTAGCTTTAGCTGTTAAACAGACTTTATAAATCATCTGAGTTTTTCCAATCAATGAGATGACCTGATTGTAAATCCATTTCAGCTTCTTTTAATTTTTCTATGATATTGGGAATTTCTCTAATTTCTTGGGTTGCTTGCTCACTCTCTTTATCTGATAAATAAGCAGCAAATTCTAGAATAGTCTTTAAATTTTCTAATGACAAGGTTTGGAGATATTGTTGAATTTTTTGCTGCATTAAATCAATCTGTGCTAATGTTTCAGAATCTAAAAAATCTTCTGAGGTCGAGAGATTTACTTGAACGTCAGTAATATTCATAGTTTGATAAATTGCTCCTTTTAAGTTGATTATATATATCTTAGCGAATTTTTCAAGCTAGGGCTTGCTACCTTGGAATCTAATCTGGGAATTGATGACCCTCAGCGATTCGCGTCTGGAGAGGTAATGTTTCTCCCTCTACATTTATACTACCCCAGGAGAGTCCTTCCACAGAATCAATACCACTGGCTACTTGATAACCACCCTGGAACGGTTATTAGCGACGCTTGAGTAAAACCCAACCACACCAATGTCGTCAAGAATGTTGGGTTTTGCTCAAACCATTGAATCGAGCAGTTTTCTCCTAAGTATTAAATCGCTCAACCCAAACTACAAGCTTCTATCTGATAACTGATAAGTACCTAAGCAAAATTAATTACACATATCTAACCACCTCTTGCCTCCTGCCTTTTGCCTTTTGCCTATCTTCACTAGGAAATTAATTTTGCACGACTACTTAACTGATAACTGATTAAGACTTCACTCCCAAGTTAAAGAAAATCGTTCCCCGACGCACAGAATTTTCGCTACCTTGGCTGCTAATGGTAAGAGAACGCAGATTATTAAATAAAGGCTTAATCGATAATTCTAACACCCGCACGATCGGAAATTTTGCCTCGATTACCGGTTGCAATTGTCGCCAATCGACGTAAAAATAACCATCATTTTCTGCGGGTAAAGCAGTAATTGCCTGTCGAAACTTACCACTACTTAAGATGGGGTTTTTCTGTGCAGATAAAGCTAAACCCATCGCTTCCACAGAACTAGCGATAATTTCATAATTATCGACCCTAGTATGCACTCCCGTCACGAGCGTCTCTAGTTGCGCTTTTCCCCCCGGGACCGCCGTGGTTAACTTTGTCCAAGCTGTCACCGTTCGATCGAGTAAAGGCAGATTAACCACATTATAGCCGCGACTGCGGGCCAACTCATCCAAATGCTCGATCGCACTGTCCACCTCTACCCCCATCACCCGTTCCCCTAGAAAAACACTATCGGGTTCCATCCCCTTTGAACTAGGCACGAGAGCGAGGCTATATTCGCCTCTAACCCAGCTAAAAACGTCTTCAGGCAAATTTAAACCTAAAGGCGATTGGAAGCGGTTTAAGACCTGTGTTATTAATTCCTGTAGGGGACTATCTGCTTCTAACCCCTCCTCTACCTGAGTCCAAAAACGATTTAAATCGCGACTAGCGGCGACTAAAAGGCTATTTTCGCCGATAAAAGATAATGCTCCCACGGGACTAGATAAAATTGGTGCTTGGTCATCCTGTCCTAAGACTCCAATTAAGGCAGTTTGAGCGACTATTCCCCCAGATTTGAGGGTAAAAGCCGTGGCTAATCGTTGTTTCGCTTCGGGACTCTCCGGGACGGGTTGATTCGCGATCCAAGCCGATAACGGGGGTAAATTGCCGTAAACGATAGCTATACGCGGTTCGGTGATATTTTTGAGAGCTTCTCGGTAATCAGGGCTATTTTTTAGGTTTAAATCCGGTACTTGCACGTTATTAAGTGCCTCGCGCAAAACCTTGATATTATTGGCAAAAAGCACCGTATCACCCACCACGGCACTAGCGAGAAAACGATTATTATCTCCTGCGGTCAAGGGACGTTGATAAATGAGGTTAACTCCCTTGTAGAGTTCAAAAACGAGGTCAAATTTGCCCGAAACCGCCTGTTTTGAGTAGGAAGCTTGCAGAAATTCCTTAGCGCGTTCACCATCTTTACTTTGAATTGCCAAAAGATAACCCGGTTGGATACCATTATCGGTATCGCGATCGAAATCTAGGGAAGTAACAGCGAGGGTAATTTCTTCCCCTAACCAGGGTTTGATTTCCTTTTGATAATTTAATCCCGTTTTACCGAGCAGACTTTTTTCTAAATCTTTAATTTGTTGGTGGGAACGTCGTCGATTAGCCGGTGTAGCGATTAATTGACCAAAAGACTCTAAACGTTCGGGATTGACCAACAAGGATACCATAACCGGGGCCTGTTTCGGCACAAAAATCGCCGCCATCGGTTCCCGCAGCACCCCACCTTTGAGCAAAGACAGAGGACTATCGGCGAGAATCCAAGCAAAACTGGCTGTAGCGACTACTAGGAGAATGATTACCGTCGCACCTAAAATATAGAAAAACGATCGCAATTTCACAACCTTGTCCCGAGATGAACCATTAGCTATTTTAAGCCAGCAATTGACCCAAGAATTTCGATCGCTACAATTCTTACCAGACTGACAACCGATAACTGGCCACCGATAACTAATTTTTACCAGCCTTTTTCCGCTTGAGCGAGGACATAGTTAGCTACAGCTTCGATATCTTCAGCGCTGAGACGACCACCGAAAGCAGGCATCGCCCCCATACCTTTGGTAACTTGGGTAACGATAGCTTCAACGGAATCTTTGCCGTATTTAACTAAATCTTCTTTTTTCAGGGTTTTAGCGGCATTAACCACGTTTTTACCGCCCATGTGGCAGGAAGCGCAGTTAGCACTGAAAATCGAAGCCCCATCAGCTAAAGCGGGACGAGCCATACCGAATGTAACCACAGCCAAGAGCAAGCACAGGGAAATTAATAGTCTTTTCACGATTGGTTCTCCTCTATTTCTTAAGAAATTCCCCAACCATGGTCAGAAAAAACCGGTTTTCTTGTCAAAAGACAAGCTGTCAAACTTGGTGTAGAATGAATCAATGGGACAGTTAAAAGCAAACTTTTACTTTTTTGTCAAAAGACAGGCTGTCAAACTTGTCATCTTCCCTCGTGTAAAGGATTAACAAGCATGAAAAAATTAGGTTTATTGGTCGCTACCGTGGTGCTAGTCGTCTCTAGCTTCTTCTTCAACACTGCCTCCGCTGCTGCGGAAACCTTCACGGTGAAGATGGGCGGTGATGCAGGTACACTACAATTTGATCCCCCCACCCTCACCATTAAAGCAGGAGATACGGTGAAATGGGTCAATAACAAACTTTCTCCCCATAACATAGTTTTCGATAGCACCAAGGTTCCCGAAGCCCAAGCCAGCAAATTATCCCATAAAGGTCTGGCTTTTTCCGCCGGTGAGTCCTTTGAAAGCACTTTCAGCGAACCGGGTACTTACACTTACTACTGCGAACCCCATCGCGGCGCCGGCATGGTCGGAACGATTACCGTTCAGTAATTATCCGATTTTAGCCAAAAATAACTCGCGGTTAACTGCCGCGGGTTGTTTTTTTGGGAATTATGAAGACTTTTCAGTTATCAGTAAACAGGAATCAGTAATCAGTGAGGTTCTTCAGTTTGTCTTATGCAACGGACAGGGTTATAAGGAATGAAACTCTTATAGAGAAAGACATTTGGCGATTTTTGTCAATTGTTTTTGAACTAGAACGAACTCATCAATTAAGTTTTTTGCCAGATAAGGATTTAGTCGATTTATGCCCCCCGAGCGAACCATACCAAGTTCAGTAATCAGTGAACTGAAAACTCGCATCTGATAACTGATAACTGATAACTGATAACTGAAAGGGCTGTCTCCTGAAATATAAAGTCTCGGTTACAAAACTGACTTGCGAGCAATTCTCCCTCCACCATAGAAACAGAAGCCCGTAGGAAAATCAGCCATGAAAGAACACGATGTCGTTATAGTGGGCGGTGGGTTAGCAGGATGCCGCGCCGCCTTAGAAATCAAACGCCTCAACCCGACTATCGATGTTGCTGTCGTTGCCAAAACCCACCCAATTCGTTCCCACTCCGTCGCTGCCCAGGGAGGTATCGCCGCCGCCCTGCAAAACGTTGACCCCAAAGATAATCCCAAGGCCCACGCCTACGATACCGTCAAAGGTTCCGATTTTCTGGCTGACCAGGATGCGGTGGATATCCTCACCCAAGAAGCCCCCGAAGTTATCATCGAATTGGAACATCTAGGCGTGTTATTCTCCCGTCTCGAAGATGGACGCATTGCCCAAAGAGCCTTTGGCGGTCACAGCCATAACCGGGCCTGTTACGCCGCCGATAAAACCGGTCACGCCATGCTGCACGAATTAGTCAGCAATTTACACCGTAATCAGGTAAAAATCTACGATGAATGGTACGTTTTGCGCCTTATCCTCGAAGAAGGTACGGCCAAAGGCGTGGTTATGTACCAAATCGCCACCGGACAGTTAGAAATCCTTCGGGCAAAAGCAATTATGTTCGGGACGGGGGGCTATGGTCGCGTTTATAACACCACCTCCAACGATTTCGCCTGTACGGGGGACGGTTTAGCTTTATCGGCCAAAGCGGGTATTCCCCTAGAAGACATGGAATTTGTCCAATTTCACCCCACTGGACTCTATCCCGTCGGTGTTTTAATCTCAGAAGCGGTCCGGGGTGAAGGTGCTTATTTAATCAATAGCGAAGGTCGTCGTTTTATGGAAGACTACGCCCCCTCGCGCATGGAATTGGCACCCCGGGACATCACTTCCCGGGCCATTACCCTAGAAATTCGCGCCGGCCGGGGGGTAAATCTGGACGGTAGCGCCGGGGGTCCCTTTGTCTATCTGGATTTACGCCATTTAGGCCGGGAAAAAATTATGAGTCGCATTCCCTTCTGTTGGGAGGAGGCCCACCGTCTCGTCGGTGTCGATGCGGTAGAGGAACCGATGCCCGTCCGTCCTACAGTTCACTATTGTATGGGCGGCATTCCCGTTAATACCGATGGTCGCGTTCGCTTAAGTGCCGATACCCTCACCGAGGGCTTTTTCTCCGCCGGGGAATGTTCCTGTGTCTCCGTCCACGGGGCCAATCGTTTGGGCAGTAATTCCCTGTTAGAATGTGTGGTCTATGGCAGAAGAACCGGCAAATCGATCGCTAAATACGTCGAAAAACGCGCTTTTCCCGTCTTTAATCCCGATATTTACCTTCAGGATGCCAAAGAGGAAATCACCGCTTTATTGACCAAAAAAGGCACGATTCGCATCGGTCAACTACGTCAGCAATTCCAAGACTGTATGACCCAACATTGCGGCGTTTTTCGCACCGAAGCGACCATGCGCGAGGGAATTAAACAAATCGGCGAATTAAAGCGCCAATACGAGCAGATTTACCTCGATGATAGGGGGGATTGCTGGAATACGGAACTAATCGAGGCCTGGGAATTACAAAGTCTCATGGTGGTGGGGGAAATTATCCTCACCTCTGCCCTCAATCGTCAAGAAAGCCGAGGGGCCCATTCCCGCGAGGATTTTCCCCAACGGGATGACAAAAATTTCCTTCAGCATACCCTCGCCTATTATTCCCCCTCCGGCATCGATATCGACTATATGCCCGTAGTGATTCAGGATTTCACCCCCGTGGAACGTAAGTATTAACCTCTGGTCGGACGGTAAATGTAAAGGAATATTACAAACTCCTTGGCATTTACCGAGATTTAGTTCTATACTAGATAAAGCAACGCGGGATAGAGCAGTCTGGTAGCTCGTCGGGCTCATAACCCGAAGGTCAGTGGTTCAAATCCGCTTCCCGCCATTACTAATAAAGCCAGTAGTTAACCCCGATTTCCCGTTAGGGAACATCGAACATTACCCTTTCAAGACAGCGATTGGGGTCAATGTAGGATTGGCGAGAATGGAGACAAGTATAATTATCCATGATCAGGATCTGTTCTGCTTTTAAATAGAGCGGAACGTGATGGGCTTCAAACAGTGCCAAAAATTTGCCACATAAAGCCATTAAACGGGAATCTAGACCAGAAGCGATCGGTTTACTAAGATCGGGGCTAAATTCCCGATAAACCAGCACATTATAGCTAAAGCGGATGATTTCGGCATCTCGTTGCCAGATTGGTGCAAAACAGCTTTCTTTGCCGTCTTTGGACATAAAATATTGAGGTTGAGCCGCCATAAAATGTTGTTCCTCAAGGGTAAAATGACGCATTAAGTCATCAAACTTAACCAAAGTCGTCGCACCCCCACCCCAACGATCCGGAGTTTTACAGCGCAAACAGAGGTATTTAGGAGGGATAGCTTTGTAGGACCATTCTGTATGAGGTAAAAGCCCAATTCCGGGGGATTGTGCATCACTTTTTCCCATAGCGTCAGGATTTGCTTTGATAGGATAGATAATCTCTCCGTTAGTTTGGATAACGGGGGTTGCTTGGGTAATATCCTCTAAACCTTGCAACCAGCGATCGCCGCAAGGGTTATCGAAGACAAAAAAACCGTTTTTTTTGAGGTGGTTTTTTAGGGTAGCTGTGGATTGAGTGAAGGGTGATAATGTGAGAATTGAAGACATAATAAGCCTCTCGAAGAAATAGAATGTTTAGAACATCCCAATCTTCTGAAAAATGCTTATAATTGACGAGATCAGAATAGGACAGATAATAAGTTCCCCTTTCTGTCTCTTTTCCGATCGAATCAGTTAGATTGATAATGGGACTCGTAGTAAATGAGTTGGATTTATGTCTAAAGAACGTAAACAACGGGGTATCTTAGCCACGCCAACCGGAAAACAAAAACTTCAGGAAGCCAAAGCTAATGGACGAAATGAGCTTGGGAAAAAGTTAACTTATGACAATATTGCTGAAAAAGCGGTAGTGGATAAGAAAACGGTTGAGCGATTTATGCGAAGACTACAACTTATTGATCGAGATAATGCGTTGGCGATTTGTCAAGCGTTAGGATTAGAGATTACTGATGTGGTTGATTCTGATGAGTGGAATTATGACGAATCATCCAACACGGAGATTAATTGGACAGAAATTTGTCAACAAGCTTTAATTAATAAACCCCTCCGGCGATTTGCAACTGATGAACCCTGTGAGCTTGAGATATTCGTTCCTTTGGGGTTAGTGGAGCGTAAAAAACAGCAACGTCGCCCCCTTAATCAAGAAATGGAGAGAAATCAAGTCTATGAGGTGGAAGAAAAGGAAGAAATCACCCGACGCTTTGAACATGAGGAGTTTTTGAACTATATCGGTTTAGGAACAACTCAGGGAGAGAGTGATAAAAATATTGCCATTATTGGAGAGCCGGGGGCGGGAAAAACCACTTTATTGCAGAATTTAGCCCTAATTATCAGTGATCAGCAGAAAGGTTTACCGATCTGTGTCTCTTTGGGTGCATTATCTAAGGAGCGATCGCTGATCGGTTATCTTGAGGAGACTTGGTTACGCGATGGGTTAGCGGTAGGAGAGGTGAAGGAGTCGGATAAGGCTGATTTTCGTCAATTATTTGATAAAAAACAGGTTTGGTTGCTATTAGATGGTTTAGATGAGTATTCCGCCGATTCTCCCGTAGAAGCGTTAACATGGATTGAAAATGAAGTGCGATCGGGTTATTTACAAAAGGCGCGGGTGGTGGTGTCTTGTCGAGTAAATGTCTGGGATGCCAATATTAATCCCTTACGGGCGTTTGTTACCTATAAAACCTTAGATTTTGCCGATTTTCAGCGAGATCAGTTTATTAGGCAATGGTTCGGGAAAAAGGGCAATATAGCGTTAGGGGAACAGTTAATCGCTTGTTTGCAGGAAACGGGAAGAGAAAGGATTTGGGAGTTAGTTAAAAATCCGTTACGGTTGGTGTTATTGTGTCAAATTTGGTCGTTAGGAGAGGGAGCATTACCTGAAACCAAGGCGCAGTTTTATCAGCGTTATTTGCCTTATTTTTATGAGTGGAAACGGGAGATCCGCGATTTAACAGATAATGATGAGTTACAAGAATTGTTACATCAAGCATTAGGAAAATTAGCTATTGCGAGTTTAGGGGGAGAATCTCGCTATCGTATGCCTAGAAAATTAGCTAAAGCCATTATGGGTAATGATTTATTTAAGTTAGCGGTAGATTTTGGGTGGTTAAATATTGTAGATCGGGATCAAGCAACGGATGAGGCGGTTTATGCGTTTTTTCATCCTACCTTTCAGGAGTTTTTTGCTGCTTGTGGGGTGGAAGATTGGGATTTCTTTTTACCCCGAAATCATGTAGATCGTCCTGTAGAGGGGAAGGTTTATCGCATTTTTGAGGCGAAATGGAAAGAGGTGATTTTGTTATGGTTGGGTAGGAGTGATGTTAAAGATGAGGAAAAAGAGGCTTTTATTAAGGCTTTAGTTGAGTTTAAGGATGGTTGTGGAGAATGGAATTTACCAGAGGTTGATCGCGGTTTTTATGAGTATAGAGCTTATTTTATGGCAGCCAACGGGATTAAAGAATTTAATACCTGTTCTTTTGCTGATAAAATTGTGCATCAAATTATTAAATGGAATATTGTAAACGATAAACCTCTTTACATGACAACTGGATATAAATTAGATTTTGGTAATCATTTAAAAACTCACGTTAATAAGGTTTCGTCCGTTTCGGTATTGGCTGATCATATATCAGTATATTATGCCAGTCTTCAAGAAACAGACACCAAGCGAGTGATTTCTAAGTTAATTGATCTTAGTCTCGAAAATAACTCAATACTCGAAAATAACTCAATAATAGAACTTTTGGAAATTATTGGACAGGACAATAAAAATGCTATCATCGCACTAATAAATATGATTGAATCCCTCTCTTATAATGATGAAATACGTAGTCATGCAATAGAAAGTTTGGGTAAAATTGGAAAAGGCAATACAGAAGCAATTTCTGAATTAATAAACATTATTAAATCTACCTCCTATAATTACGAAATACGTAGTCATGCAATAAAAAGTTTGGGTGAAGTTGGAAAAGGCAATATAGAAGCAATCTCTGAACTAATAAACATTATTAAATCCAATGAATCTACCTTTTATTTTTATAATGATAAAAATGGAACACTTAATCATGCAGTAGAAAGTTTGGGTAAAATTGGAAAAGGCAATATAGAAGCAATCTCTGAATTAATAAACATGATTAAATCTACCTCCTATAATGACGCAATACGTAGTCAAGCAATAAAAAGTCTGTGTGAAATTGGAAAAGGCAATACAGAAGCAATCTCTGAATTAATAAACATTATTAATTCTACATCCTATAATGACAAGATACGTAGTCGTGCGGCATATAGTCTAGGTAGAATCGAATCTGGCAATTCAGAGGCAATCTCTGCATTAATAAGACTAATGCAATCTCCTGATAGCAAGATAGTCAACTTTGCACTAAAGAGTCTAATTGAAATTGGCAAGAAAAATTCTGATATAATCTCTATATTAGTTGATATTATGCAATCTCATTCTCCTGATAGCAAGATAGGCGACTTTGCCATAAAGAGTCTAGTTGAAATTGGCAAGGAAAATTCCGATATGATCCCTATATTAGTTGACATTATTCAATCTCATTCTATTAAAGCTACAATAGTTTCTACTGCATTAGAAAATTTAGCAAAAATTGGACAGGGAAATTTGCAAGCCATAAATACGCTGATTAGTATTTTAGAATCTTTGCAAAGTCAAGATATGTCTTTACAAAGCGAAGATATGATGTCGGAATCTTGTCGGAGTAGGGATCTTATCCTGGCTTCTGCTGCGGAAAGCTTAGGAGAAATCGGACAGAGTGATCCAAGAACAATTGCCGTACTAATTCATGCTTTACGCCCGCTTTACAAAAATTATTTCCTAATGCAGAAATTGGCAACTCGTAGTTTAATCAAAATAGGCATCAATAATTCAAATGTAAT
The DNA here is from genome assembly GCF_000981785.2 of Microcystis aeruginosa NIES-2549. NCBI lineage: Bacteria > Bacillati > Cyanobacteriota > Cyanophyceae > Chroococcales > Microcystaceae > Microcystis > Microcystis aeruginosa. The sequence continues at coordinate 1,052,345 of NZ_CP011304.1, forward strand.
AAATCAGCTGGTCAATTCTTTACAATCTTTAAATGATCAAGAATCATCTTATTGGTGGGAAATTATTATCTTAGAAGACATAGGAAAGCGAGATAAAAATGTTATCAAAATTTTGAAAAAACTTCTCCTAGTTGCTTCCAATAATAATCATTCTTATTCCCATCGCATAAATTTAGCATCAGCTTTAGGGAAAGTAGAACCAGGTAATTCTGAAGCCTATGAAACGTTAATTGAAATTTTCATATCTACCCAAAATCTTGACGCAATAAAGACTTTAACAGAAATTCTTGAAGACAAACCAATCTCCTTAGTAGTGGCTCAAAAAATTGGCGATTACTTCGTAAATAATATTTCTAAAAAAATGTCAATAAGTAAAAAATACTACGAAACAATTTATGCTTTTTTTTATAAATTTACCCAAATATATTCCTATGGTAAATTCTATGAAATTTGGAATAACTCTTTTTATGCTTTTCAAGCAGTGCAAATCAACGATGAGATTGATGAAGTCTCTGCTAAACTTTTGCAAATGTTAGAAAAATACAGAAAAAAACCAAGAAAGAAACAATAAACACCAACAATATCCCCCAACTCAAACGTCATCTTATACCCCTAATCGCCCAAAATGCCCAATTAACTCTCATTTTCGGAGAAAGTGACCCCAGTGACACCCTTTTATCCCTCTGTCAACAACTTAACCCGACTATTCCCATCGCATGGATTACCGAAAACCCCATTGCTAACCTACAAACCTTCTCCCCCAACCAACCCAACCTAATCGAAGTGATCTTAAACTGGAAAAATCGGTAAACACCTCTGAATTATGCCAAGAATTGGGGATTCCGTTGGTTAAAGATTGTGAGGAATTGTTAGGGCAAATTCAGGTTACATTAGAAGAAGATTAGAAATCCAATCAAAATGAGGAACAGTGAATTATGAATATCAAAGATTATCCTTTTGCTCAAGACTTGATTACAGATAATCAAGGTCAGATACAGCAAGTTATTATTAACTTTGAAGACTATCAACAAATAATAGAAACCTATGAAGATACTGGACTCTATCGCGCCATGATAGACGTTAAAGATGAAACTCCCTTAACTTTGGAGGAAGCTTTAATTGAATTAGAAAAAGAATGAAAATCAACTATCTTCCTACTTTTATCAAGGATCTTAAAGATTTAAAAAGTACCTCCCCTTACTCAGTCATAAAAAACCTTGTCTTTACTGATATTTTAGCAGTTAAGCAGCTAAGCGAAATTAACAACCTTAAAAAATTAAAAGGAGAATATAATGCCTATCGTATCCGAATTGGTGACTATAGAATTGGTTTTTTTATTGAAGAAGATACAATTACATTTGCTCGTGTTCTTCATCGTCGAGAATTCTATCGTTATTTCGCGTAAAATTTCGGTAGATAAAGAATCATTGAAAAGCCTTTGTCGAAATAGCCCACAAAATGAATCACTGCGATCGCGCTTTCAACTACTGCCAACAAGCGCTTGAATTATGCCAAGAACTGGGGATTACCTTGGTTAAAGATTGTGAGGAACTGTTAGGGCAAATTCAGGGAAACTTAGGAGAAGCCAACAAATAAAATGAAACTTCCCAATGCCGATCAAGCCAACCTAGGAGACAAACTTGAACGTTACTGCCTCAATCCTGAGCATTCAAAAGGAAAACATAAAGCCTTGCTTTTCAAACAAAGATTAGGGATTACCTTAGCTAATAAAGAAATCCTAGAAAATGCTCTTAAAAAAGCAGTAATGGAAGGAGAAGCCGAACTTTATAAAATCGATCAATATGGCACTCACTATGATCTGAAATTTAACCTCTGTACCGACATCGGAGAATCCTTAATTTTAAGTTGCTGGATTGTCCAAATAACTGAAAATTTTCCTCGTCTTACTAATGTCTATCCCATTAATTAACTAGCCCATGATGAACACCATTCAAGAATACGATCTCGTTGCCCTAACGGAAGATGTTACGGCTACTCACAAAACGACCCATCAGCCCATCCTTCTGCGTCGCGGACAAATGGGAACTGTTTTAATGTCTTTTAATCAGCAAGCTTTTCTGATTGATTTTACCGATCAAAACGGCCAAACCTTTGCGATGGAAACCGTTGATCACTCAAAACTTCTACGGCTGATCAGTGAACCTGAATTAGTCTCAGTCTAAGATAAAACTTTCGCCAACTTTTAGATAGAACTCTTTATCTTGCTATTCGGGAAAAAACTTTCAACAGCTTATTTCATCAAGAAATTGGTCAAATACTCCTTGAAGAAAAAACACTAAGACTAATTATCTTTAACCCTGACAATGAGGTAATCACCCAATGGATAAACTCAACCATTACCGCAAAATTATTCATCAGATTCTTGTCCCCTATAGCCAAATTATTTATAACAATGCGGACATTCAAAATCGTCTAGCTTTTGATCCTCAGAATGATCAATATCTCGTCATTTCAGAAGGTTGGCAACAGAATCAGCGTTATCATGATTGTCTGATTCATTTAGAAATTATTAACGAGAAAATTTGGGTACAATGTGACAACACCGAAGACGGTATCACCAAAGAATTACTAAGCGCAGGCATTGCTAAAGAAGATATTGTTTTGGGATTCCATGAACCTAAAATACGTCAATATACAGGCTTCGCTGTCGCTTAACTTTCAAATATCATGGACAATTCTCAAAACCGCAATCACCCACCAAATGAATCACTATTAGAAGAAGATTAGAAACTCTTGATAACCCAAGTCAGCCATGAAAATCACCTACTTTCAAGATACGGACACTCTATATTTAGAGTTCAATAACAATCCCATTGTCGAGACTCAAGAAATCAATGAAAATACCTTGGCCGATCTTGATCAGCAGGGTAATATTTGTGCAATCACCTTGGAACACGCCAAAAGCTTAACGGATCTGAATGCTTTTTCCCTCGAAACTATTGTCGCGCCTCAATTAGCTTCAAGTTTATAAGAGTTGTCATAATAAAATTATTCTATAAACCTTGACGTGATATAATATATATGACATTTGGGCGCAGATTCCTTGTGACCCTATAATCGGACAAATTCGTTATTATCAATGACAACAACTTTAATCAATCACATTGAAATTACCCCAGAAACTTGTGGCGGTAAACCGCGCATCGCAGGTCATCGCATCAAAGTCCAAGATGTCGTTATTTGGCACGAACGCCTGGGAATGTCACCCGATGAAATTGTTTATCATTATCCCAGCATTACTTTAGCTGATGTTTACGCGGCCCTTTCTTACTATCACGATCACCTTGAAGAAATTAGACAACAAATCACAGATGATGATACCTTTGCCAAGGAAATGCAAGCTAAAACACCTTCTCTAGTCCAAGAAAAACTAAAAAAAATGAATGGGCAATAAAATTAAATTTCACCTTGATGAAAATGTAAGCTATAGCATTGCTCTTGGATTGCGCCAGCGAGGCCTTGATGTTACTACCACTCCAGAAGAAAATTTATTGGGGGTATCTGATGAAGTACAATTGCAATTTGCTTTAGCCAATGGTCGCGTGATTTTTACTCAAGATACTGATTTTTTAAGAATCAATCAACTAGCACGTTGCTTCAAGTCAGAAAAATTCCCCTCTATCCGTCCCAACCTAATCGAGACTATTGCTCACTGACTAAATAACGCGATCGCCGAATCATAAAAAAATGCCTGCCAAAGATATTTTCCATGATTGTGTAAAACACGCCCTAATCAAAGATGGCTGGATAGTTACCGATGATCCCTTAAGTCTTAAAATTGGCAAAAAAGACTTGTTTATTGATCTAGCAGAGGAACTGTTAACACAAATTGATACCCCCTAGTCCCCAAAAGAAGAATCTCCCCATGAGTAACCCTATTATCATTGAAACTGACTTAAAAGATATTCTCGCTAAACTTGACAATCGGTTAGAGCGAATCGAAACAAAACTAGAAGTATTACCGAAAATAGAGGCCGAAGTTTCCCAACTCAAAGAAGATGTCAAAGACTTGAAAGAAAGGGCAACGGCTCAAATATGGGCTTTGATAGTCACTGTTATCGGTGCAACTGTTGCAGCAATTATCAAATTCGGTTTTTTAACTAAAACTTAAATCATCATTAAAAACTAAGTTGGAACTAGACAAGTTCCAACCAGTAACAAAAAATTGACCTTGAATATTAACGACGGATTGGTGCCATCGCACCGTCGGCGGCGGCGCGAAAAGGTTCCACTGCCTCGCTATAATCGATCGGTAAAATAGCCACCACGTTATCGTGAGGACGGGGAATAATTACCCAGGTTTCTAAAGCTGCCCCCTCGGTTTTATTGACGGCTTCAATGCCGGCAGCCATAGCGGTTTTTACCTCCTGTACATCCCCACGAATATTGAGGGTAAAACGGGCGCTTCCTGCCCTTAAATAACCAACAATCGTGATCCGTCCTGCTTTTACCATCGCATCGGCGGCCGCTAGAATACCGGGGAAACCTTTGGTCTCGATCGATCCCACCGCGGGTTGGGCTGTCATAAATTAACTCCTAATAACAAAAATCAGATAAGTTCAATTGATAGAATCCAATCTATTTTCCAGTCTTTAACTATAGTCTAGTTTGGGGCCAATCGCTAGGGAAATTAACTGCGAAAACGGTCTGACTTAGCCGTATGCTGCACTGGTAAAACCGCCAGTACATTTTCTGGAGGATTCGGTACGATGTAATGACTGACCACATTACCACCAAAAGCGGTCATCGCTGCCGCTAATCCTGCCTCTACTGCCGGTTTAACCTCGGAAATCGGACCGCGAATCGCCACTAAAAATTCGCCCCTTTCCGCTAGATCAAAATAAACTAGGGTGACTCGTCCCCCTTTAACCATGGCATCCGCCGCCGCTAAAACGGGGGGAAAACCCAACGTTTGAATGACTCCGACCGCCTCGGGCATTTTTCCTGATCTCCTGCGAAAGCAACTTTACATTATACCCCGATCCTGTCTTGATATTTTCTTCTGCAAATCCCCGACCGATCGAGCCTGTTTTTTCTCTAAATACTGTTGATGGGACTGATCGGCCAGATAATAATCTCCTGCGGGTTCGATCAAAGTAACGATATCTTGCTGAAACTTTCCCGATAGTTGTAGTTGACGCTTGCCAGCAGTGGCGATTAACTTTTGTTCCGGGGTGTGATAGAAAATAATCGATCGATATTGTTCTCCTCGGTCTGGTCCTTGGCGATTTAACTGAGTCGGATCATGGATTGACCAAAAAACAGCTAATAACGCCTCATAGCTTATTTCTTGGGGATTATAGGCAATTTGTGCCACTTCCGCATGACCGGTAATTCGCGATAAGACATCGAGATAACTAGGATTGGGGAAATGTCCACCCATATAACCCACGGAAGTGGCTAAAACCCCTGGTAAACGCCGAAATGCGTCCTCGGTTTTCCAAAAACAGCCGGCCCCAAAGGTAGCTTTTTCGCCGTTATTCATTTCTCCTCACATCCTTGGCAAATTCTACAACTGCTTTTGTAATTGTCTCGCTTAAATTAGCATAAACTTTGGCAAAAGGGGGAGCTTTTTCGGTTAATCCTAGGATATCCGCCGTTACCAACACCTGACCATCACAATCTTCCCCCGCACCGATACCAATCGTCGGGATAGTCAATTTATCGGTAATAGTAGCGGCTAAATTGGCGGGAATATGTTCCAAAACCAGGGCAAATACTCCCGCTTTCTCCAAGGCTAAAGCTTCCTCGATTAATCTTTGTGCATCCGATGGAGTTTTTCCCTGCTGACGGTATCCTAAACGATGCACCGACTGGGGAGTTAATCCGATATGACCCATAACAGGGATGCCTATCTCGGTTAAACGGCTAATCGTCTCGACCATAGCGGGATAACCTCCCTCTAATTTTACCCCTTGTACTCCCGCTTCCTTTAACATCCTTCCCGCCGAGTGAATTGCCTGACTGACACTTTCCTGATAGCTGAGAAAAGGCAAATCACAGACAACTAAAGCTTGTTTTACCCCGCGAGACACGGCCGCCGCGTGGTGAATCATCGCCTCTAGGGTGATCGGTAAAGTGGTAGGATAGCCCAAAGCGGTCATAGCTAAGGAATCACCTACCAAGATAATATCAATTCCTGCTCGATCGAGCAGTCGCGCGATCGGATAATCCCAAGCTGTGAGGGTGACAATCGCGCGTTTTTGCTGTTTCCACTCGATTAATTTGCTGGTGGTGACTGCCATTCTTTATTCACTGCGGACAGCTTCGAGGATACGGGAAAAATAGAAACGAGTGCTAGTCATACTCGTCCGTTCAATTTTAAAGCCATTTTCGTTTAAAGCGGCGATAATAGTTTTTTCCTTGTGTTGATAAGCGCGAGTGGTTTTACTCGGACCGGGGAAAAATTGACCAATTTTCTTGAGAATGGTTAATAAACAGGTTTTAGGGGCAAAACTGAGGATTAAACGGGATTGAGCTAGGGATCCCAGGTGTTTAATCATTCCTAATGCTTCTTCTGTGGGATAGTGAATGAGAACATCAAGACAGATGACTGTGTGATATTGGCCGGTTAATGCTTCTAAATCTTGAACGGCAAAGGTGAGTTTACTGGTATCTGCTAACTCTTTGGCCGCTCTTTCCTTGGCTTCTGTCACCATTTTCTCAGAAATATCACTGGCGAAAATAGTTGCGCCCGCTTTAGCGAGGGGAATACTGAGACTACCGACTCCACAACCAGCATCACAGATTGAGAGATTGGGCAAATTGTCATCATTTTCTAACCAACCGATAACGGTATCGATCGTCTGTTGATGACCGATGCGAATATCTTTTTGTACTTTGTTAACTTCGCCATCCCCATAAATCCGGCGCCAGCGATCGAATCCTGTGGCATTAAAATAGTCCTTGACTATGGCTTTATCGTCTAATGTGTTGGTCATAAGGAAATCTAAACGAGTGGTCTCTGAGCTACGCCGAAAAGCGGAGATGGTTATTAGTTTATCCTACCGTGAAAGCTCTCAACCGTTGCCGCTGATGGCTGATTCCTGACTGCTCAGGAAAGGACCCGGAGCGATGGCAACTCTGTGGAAAAGCTTAATTTGTTTTCCGCTTCACTTTTAGTTAACCTAAATTGAATATCATGTAATCGTCCCAAGATCGATCAGTAAGGGTTCCATGTCAATTATTAACCATAGAACTAAGATCGTAGCCACGATCGGCCCTGCCAGTAATTCGCCAGAAGTCCTCAAGCAGATGATCGGTGCGGGGATGAATGTAGCGCGGCTAAACTTTTCCCACGGTAGCTACGAAGATCATGCGAGAGTTGTTAGTCTTTTACGGCAAATTTCTCAAGAATTAGACAATCCTATCACCCTCCTGCAAGATTTACAAGGGCCAAAAATTCGCGTCGGCAATCTCCCCAATGGTTCGATTTCCATCAACGACGGCGATTATCTCACCCTTGTCCCCATGGATGAGTATCGGGGAGAAGCGAACACGGTTTCGATCGATTATCCCTATCTGGCCGAGGAAGCCAAGTTAGGTGAGCAAATTCTCCTTGATGATGGCTTATTAGAGCTAAAAATCGTTGAAATTAACGGAAAAGACCTAAAATGTCAAGTGTTGGAGGGAGGAATTCTCAAGAGTCGCAAGGGAGTCAATCTACCCCGTCTCAATTTGCGCTTACCTTCCATGACCGAAAAAGACAAACAAGACCTAGAATTTGGTCTTTCTCAGGGGGTTGATTGGGTTTCCCTCAGTTTTGTTCGTAAAGGAGAAGATATCAAGGCGATTAAGGCATTTTTAGCCGAGAGAAATCACGCGGATGTGCCAGTGATAGCTAAAATTGAAAAACCGCAAGCGATCGAAAATTTAGAGTCAATTATCGAGGAATGTGACGGCATTATGGTGGCCCGGGGCGATTTGGGGGTAGAATTAAGTCCCGAAAAAGTCCCCATGTTGCAAAAACGCATCATCAGACTCTGCAATATGAAAACTATTCCCGTCATCACTGCCACCCAGATGTTAGAAAGCATGATTCACAATCCCCGACCGACTCGGGCCGAGGCCAGTGATGTGGCTAATGCAATTATCGATGGAACCGATGCGGTGATGTTATCGGGGGAATCAGCAGTGGGAGATTTTCCCGTCAAAGCTGTGGCTATGTTGGCCAAAATCGCCCATGATGTGGAAGCGGATGTGAAGTTTGATAATGTTCCCCCCAATCAGTCCGATGAAACTCACGCTCTCAGTGAGGCTTTAGTGGCGATCGATCAAACCCTTGATCTCCGTTATATTGTTACTTTTACCACCTCTGGCTACACTTCGCTACTGGCTTCTAAGGAACGTCCCTCGGTTCCCGTCATTGCCATGACTCCCAATAAACGAGTCTATCACCGTCTCAACCTAGTCTGGGGTGTGATCCCGATTCTTCTTGATCATCAGGTGTCCGTCTTTGAGGATGTGTTAAAGCAAACCGAATCAATTCTGCTGCAGAAAAATCTAGCGCAATCGGGCGATAAAATCCTGATTATGGCGGGAATTCCCATGCAGAAAACTAAAGGCACCAATTTCCTCAAAATTCACACGATTCCCTAAGTTCTAGGATTCAGGAGTCAGGGTACAGGAGATAGGAGATAGGAGATTATTTCTATTTATTCTCCCCACACCCCACGAAAAACTTTTTGCCGCAAACCCTAGATACAGATTTTGGGCGGTGGATTGGTTGTGATAGAAATATAAATATCGATCGCTTGCTATCAATATTGATGAAAAGACGATATTTTCTGGCTTTTATCGGCTCAATTGCCCTTAGTTGCTTATTATCTGCGGGCATAAACCTTTTTTCATCTACTATCACCACCGCCCAAACCCAGACAATTCTAGTTTCTGCCGCCGCTAGTCTCAAAGAGGCCCTAGAAGAAATCAAGCCGGGGTTTGAAAAAGCCCATAGTAACATTAAAGTTAACTATAACTTCGGTGCGTCGGGGGCTTTGCAACAGCAAATTACACAAGGTGCGCCGGCCGATGTTTTCCTCTCGGCTGCGACTAAGCAAATGGACGCTTTAGCAAAAGCTGGTTTAATCGATACAACTACCAGAAGAAACCTGCTCACTAATCGCCTAGTTTTAATCGTTCCCAAGAATTCCACCCTAAAAATCAGCGATTTTCCTTCCCTGACTAACAGTAATGTCAAAAGAATTGCCGTGGGTGAACCGCGCAGCGTTCCCGCCGGTCAGTACAGTGAAGAAGTTCTGAAAAATCTCGGCATTTTAGAGCAAATAAAACCAAAACTGGTCTTTGCCAACTCTGTCCGTAATGTTCTCGCCGCCGTAGAAACTGGTAACGCCGATGCTGGCATTGTTTACCTCACCGATGCCAAAATTTCCGACCGGGTAAAAGTAGTGGCTACGGCTGCCAATAATCTCCATTCTCCGATTATTTATCCCATAGCTGTGATTAAAGACAGCAAAAACCCGCAAGCTGCCAAGACTTTCGCCCAATATCTCACCAGCACAGCCGCTAAAAACATTTTTGAAAAATTCGGCTTCGGAATAGCCAGATAAACAATGCCCGACTTTTCCCCCCTATGGATATCCCTGAAAACCGCCACCATTGCCCTGATAATCATCTTTTTTCTCGGTATTGCCGCCGCTTATTGGATGTTAGGCTATCGTGGACGGTGGAAATCCCTAATCGAGGCAGTTTTCGTCGCACCCTTAATCTTGCCCCCGACGGTGCTAGGCTTCATTTTACTGCTTCTATTCGGCAAAAACGGACCATTAGGACAGTTATTAGACCTATTTAACTTTCGCATCGTTTTTACTTGGTATGCCGCCATCATCACCGCGACGGTGGTGGCTTTTCCCCTGATGTACAAAACCACCCTCGGGGCTTTTGAACAGGTGGATGCCAGTCTTTTACAGGTTGCCCGCACCCTAGGGGCATCGGAAGGGAAAATATTCTGGCGCCTACTTTTGCCCCTCTCCTTCCCCGGGGTATTAGCAGGATTAACCCTAGCTTTTGCCCGCGCTTTGGGGGAATTTGGGGCGACTTTGATGTTAGCGGGTAATATTCCGGGGCAAACTCAAACTATCCCGATGGCGATTTTCTTCGCTGTGGAAGCAGGAGCGATGACTGAGGCTTGGATATGGGTGTTTATTATCATGTTAATCTCTCTATCGGGGATTATCGCCGTTAATCTCTGGCAAAGTCAACGCAAACAGCAATTAGGACGACCGGGAGAAAGCAAACCTAACGAGATGGAGGACTGGCTGCCACCCTGGGAGGGTCGCGATTTTGCCCTTTTAGAAGCTGAAAATCAGCATTATAGGGATAAAATAGGCTTATTTGTCGATATAGAGAAACATTTACCCGGTTTTAACCTCTCGGTCGCTTTTAACTGCCAAAATCAGCCCCTAGGATTATTAGGGGCTTCGGGTTCGGGAAAAAGCCTCATTTTGCGATCGCTGGCTGGTGTGGAAACGCCCTCAAGGGGTCGTATTGTCTTAAATGGGCGCATTCTCTTCGATTCCGAAAAGGGAATTAATCTCCCCAGTCGTCAGCGTCGTATCGGTTTTGTGGTGCAGAATTATGCCCTTTTTCCCCATCTCACCGTGGCGGAAAATATCGCTTTTAGTCTCCCGAAAAACTTATCTAAAAAAGTTATTAAACAGCAGATTGCCACTCAATTAGAATTAGTGCAGTTACCCGGCATGGAAAACCGTTATCCCCATCAATTATCGGGGGGACAACAGCAACGAGTCGCCATCGCTCGCGCTTTAGCTAGTCGTCCGGAAGCTTTATTATTAGATGAGCCTTTTTCTGCCCTTGATACCCATCTACGCGCTCAATTAGAACGTCAGATGATCAAAACTTTAAGTAATTACGATGGCGTGACAATTTTTGTTACCCATAATATGGATGAAGCTTATCGAATATGTGAGAATTTATTAGTTATGGAAAAAGGGCGGGCTATTGCTAATAATTCTAAACAGAAAATTTTTGAGCGACCAGATAGCGTTAGTTTGGCCAAGATTACTGGCTGTAAGAATTTTTCGCGTGCTATTATAATTAATAATCAACAATTAGAAGCCATTGATTGGGATGTTAAATTACACACCGTCCCCGGAATTACCGACTATTTAACCTATACGGGAATTCGCGCCCATCAAATTATTTTTGGTCGAGATTTAGGCAATATTAATACTTTTCCCTGTTGGTTAGCTAATGCCATTGAAGGACCTCATCGGGTGACTCTCTATCTGAAACTTAATCAACCCTCCAACCACGACCGCGATTTTCATATCCAAGCAGAGTTATATAAAGATAAATGGTTAGAAATTAAGGAGCAAGCTTTGCCTTGGACTGTTACTTTATCTCCCCAGCGTTTATTATTATTAAAGTAATGGGCTAATTTTTCTCAAGTGCTGACAGATATAAAGCTTCTAAAATCCCAGACCATCCCGTTAAATACCCGATCCTGTCATTAGTTAGTAAAAATGTTATAATTGTAGTTATAAAGTCATGAATGAAAAGGGATCTTTTGATTGGATAATGCGAGTGAATTTACACTTAACCACTCCTGATGCAATGCTGGATGAAATGTTATAAATAGCAGCAGCGGTCGCTTGGAAGATATTCCGAAAAAAGCGAAATTGAATTTATTACAGCACTTTTCATGACAATCAAGTACAATAATAGGGGGAAGAAATCATCTCCGGGAAAACAATACAATGGGAAGGAGCCGTATTAATCATGGATAACTTAAGAGCGCATAAAGTGGCAGGGGTTGAACAAATGCTAGAAGCAGCCAGGGTACGAGTGATTTATTTATCTCCTTACTCACTGGATTTTAACCCGATAGAACATCTTTGGTGGCAATTAAAATCTCTCGTGAAAAAATTCGCCCCGACAACGGAAGAAGCCTTAAAAGCTATCTTAAATCTTGACTTGATGCTAGTGAGCGAGAAACATTTGAGAAACTACTTCACCCATTGCTGTTATTGTACTTCTTAGTTCGGCAAAGTACTTTAGTAGATTTTAGTTGTATCAGTTCACCCCATTTACTTAACCTTAATAACTAATGTCTAGACTGGTAAATAAATTACAATCCTATTATCGACAGGACGCAGGGACTTACTTAATTGAAATTAAACTTAATCAGTTACAGCAAGTCTTTAATTCTCTCGATCCTTCGCCATTTTTAGATAGAGATTTAGACGATAACGCCGAAAATTATATTATTAACTCTGTGGATGAATTTCCCCTCAATACTCCCCTTAAATTAGTCTTTTATCTCCCCAGTCAAGAACAGAACACCGCCCGAAATCTGTTACCCTCAGCTTTACATAATTATTTTGACTATCGCCAACAGGGAGAACAAAGAAAATTACGCACGATTTGGCGACAGGGACGCATATCTTTAATAATTGGTCTCTCCTTTCTTTTTGTTTGTTTGAGTCTCAGCGAATTAATTAGTCGTTTTGGCAGTGATACATTTATTCACTTCTTAGAAGAAGGATTATTAATTAGTGGTTGGGTGGCCCTCTGGCGACCTTTAGAAATCTTTCTTTACGAATGGTGGCCTGTCAGTTATCAACAAAAGATTTTTGCTAAACTGGCCTACATCCCCATTGAAATCCGTCTATTAGAGGAACCATCCACCCCGGACTCTTTTCAACAGATCTAATCCTGCCGATGGCTTGTGTTCAAAGTTACAAAGCTTTTATTTGAAGCAGTTTACAATAAAAGTAATTCTCTACAAAGCTTATCGGGTTTCAGCTTGGCTATTACTTTATACTCAAACTTTTAACTAAGTAGTCGGGCCTAACTTTTTTCAGTCTGGCGATTATTGGCGTTTCATCCCGACAAATCCCGACAAAATTGCTATCTAGATAGGAGTCCTAATGTTAATCCGTGTTGGTTATGAATTTGGCTTTGATGCCCCCTTACCCGTGGTTATGTTGTTAAAACTTTATCTACACCCCTCAATTTTAGCTCAAGTTAGACAATCGGAAAACTTGCAGGTGGAACCGGCAACAAAAATAGAAGAATTTTTAGATAGCTTCGGCAATCGAACCAGTCGTCTAATTTTACCCGCTGGACAGATCCGCATTCACAATGAAGCAGTTATCGAGAATGAATGGAAACCTGATATTGTTAATTGGAATGCCCAAGAAATTCCTTTAGCAGAGTTACCAACCCACGTTTTTCCCTACCTCATGAGTAGCCGTTATTGTGAAGTAGATTTGCTTGCGGAAATTGCCTGGGAACTTTTCGGACAAACTCCCCCCGGTTGGGCAAGGGTACAAGCGGTTTGTGATTGGGTTCATAGTCACATTAGTTTTGGTTATGAATACGCGCGGGTGACGAAAACCGCCTATGATGTCTATCGGGAAAGAAAGGGGGTTTGTCGCGATTTTAACCATCTAGCTTTGACTTTTTGCCGTTGCCTCAATATTCCCGCCCGTTATGCCTCCGGCTATCTCGGAGATATCGGTATTTCTCCCCAACCTCTACCGATGGATTTTAGTGCTTGGTTTGAAGTCTATTTGGACCATCAATGGTACACTTTCGATGCTCGTCATAACACCCCCAGAATCGGGCGGATTTTAATGACTCGCGGCTTAGATGCCGTCGATGCTGCCCTAACAACTTCTTTTGGTCAAGTAAATTTAACAAAATTTAAAGTATGGACGAGCGATGTTTCTCACCTCTATGCTTAATCAGAGTATTTAGTGAACCTCTTGCATAATTAATTTTTGAGGGTTCAAAAACGGCAAAAATAAGGATTAAATTGCAGAAAATCTGTAAATAGAGTTTGCTGAATAAATCTAAAAACTTGGTTGGATAAAACTTTTAGACTTTTTTGACATCAAAAAGTGCCAGCCATTGGAGTGAACGGGGAGAATAAAACCCTACACCCCACCAACAAGATTTTTCAGCAAAACCCAGATAAAATTTATTTTTCTACCTTAACCCGTTGACTAACGACAACAATCCCATCTCCTTGAATTAAAATCGCCGATAACCAGCGATTTTCCGGTGTTGCCGGCGCTTTTACCCGCTTAAATAAACCGCCGGACTGTAATAATTCCAATTCTAGAGGCTTTGTATTAATATAGCGCTCAATATCTACTTTCTCATCGATCGCCGCTCCGGCCAATAAATCATCCCCCAAAGGTTCGCGGACAATCACATCAAAATCAAATTCTTCACCCGCTTTCACCCTTTCGGGAATTCTCACTTGAATACTGGGGGGATTTTTGCCAGTGCTTAACTCAACTCTTTCGCTTAAAATCTCCTGATAAACCAGTTTATTGCCTTGAAATTGTTGACGAGAACGAATAGTAGCATTCATTCTCACCACTCGTCCCTGCACCTTTCCCGTCCCGGTAATTTTAGTAATTGTATTGGCCGTTAACTTGTCCCCGGAACGACTCCAAGATTCGAGGGTCGTGGTGTATTGTAGATTGTTATAACGTTCCCAAAAATGAGTTAAAGCTTTTTTAGTTTTTTCGTAGGTCAGGCCATCGGAGTTAGTAAATTTCGGGCTATAAAACTCCATTAATTGCTTGAGATTTCGCTCATTAGCCGCCGTTTCGATTTTAGAGATAAGGGTTTTTAAATTAGCTGGGGCAGTTTCTGGCTTTTCGGCCCGCAGACCGGTGGCAAGGGTAAAAGTTAACCCCAAACCTAACAGCAACGACAGGGAAAAATTGAGGGATTGACGAAAAAATTTATTGGGAATCGTGTTCAAGTTACGCATTAGTGATAGTTTGTGTAAGGATCGATCAATAACTATGGTAGATTATTTCATTCTAGGGCTAAATTTACCCTCTCTCGAATTATGGCACGCACTCCAACCCGTCTATTGATTGCCGCTAGTGGTACTGGTGGTCATTTATTTCCCGCTTTGGCCGTGGCCGAGCGCTTGCCGGATTACGAGATTGAATGGTTAGGAGTTCCAGACCGTCTGGAACAGTCCTTAGTTCCAAAAACCTATCCCCTGCACACTATTCCCATTGAGGGGTTTCAAACCCGTTTGGGGTTAAAAACTCTCAAGATTCTGCTGCGTCAACTGTGGGCCATTTGGCAAGTGCGTAGTTTAATCAAAAAACGTCAGATAGCGGCAGTTTTTACCACCGGGGGTTATATCGCAGGACCGACCATTTTAGCGGCTCGTTTAGCCAATATTCCCGTCATCCTACACGAATCTAACTACATACCGGGCAAAGTCACTAAAGTTCTCGGTCGCTGGTGTGATACGGTTGCCCTCGGTTTTCAGGGAACCGCCAGCTATTTACCCGGCACTCGCAGCACTTGGGTTAGTACACCAGTACGCGAGCAGTTTCTCATTCCCCAGTCCCTAGATTTACCGATTCCAGAGACTGCTTTTTTAATTGTCGTTGCCGGTGGTTCTCAAGGGGCCGTAGCTCTTAATCAACTTGTCCGACAAAGCGCTCCCCAATGGTTAGAAAAAGGCATTTATATCGTGCATCTCACGGGAGAAAACGACCCCGAAGCGGATAGTTTGCGCCATTCTAACTATTTTTCCCGGCCTTTTTACGACAATATGGCGGGATTATGGCAAAGAGCTAATCTGGCTATCAGTCGCTCCGGTGCCGGCACTTTAACAGAATTAGCGATCACTTGTACGCCTTCGATTTTAATTCCCTATCCTTTTGCTGCCGAAGACCATCAGTTCTATAATGCCAAAGTTTTCGCCGAAGCTCAAGCCGCTTATCTTTACCGTCAAAATGAGTTAACTGCTCAGTTTTTAAGCGAATTAGTCCTCGATTTATGGTCTAATCCCGAAAAATTGGCCGCCATGGCTCAACAAGCTTCTCATCTAGCTATTAGTGATAGTGCCGATTTATTAGCCGATTTGTTGAGAAGAAAGAGTCAAAAAGATAGTTTTTGAAACAAATCGGCCACGCGAAAAGTGAACCCCGGAACCACATCTTCCCCCTCCAGAAAATCTCCTGATGTTAATAATCCCTGCGGTTCGTACCCGCAACGATAAACTAAAACATAGTGTTGACCTGGACTGATAACCCAGAGCAAACGAGTACCATTGGCAAAATATTCGGCAATTTTGTCCTCGATTTCTGCCACTGTATTCCCTGGAGAGAGAATTTCTACCACTAAATCTGGCCCACCTTCTAAAAAACCCGTCGGCAATTCTTCCAATCCTTGCAGACGTTCCTTGTCAAAAAAAGCTATATCGGGAGAACGTTTATTGCCATTTTTCATGGTAAAAGCAGTGCTGGAGTCCAATAATACACCTAGTTTTCGAGATGTTACTAAACCGAATAAAGCAGCACTTAAAAGAATGGCAATATAACCGTGGAAAGCCCCAGAATTACCCAGATTAATTAACTCTCCCTTGACCAATTCGTAACGATTACCATCGTCAGGTAACGCCATAAACTCTGCATCAGTCCATACTTTTGTCTCTGGAGTTTTAATCACAGTAGTTTCTCGAATAGACATAATTGATCCTCGGTAAATATTCACAAGTAAAACCCTTAAAGAATTTCCTGTAACATCCGATTGGCCTGGGAGGCGTAACCACCACCAAATAAATTAAAGTGATTGAGAATGTGGTAGAGATTGTAAAGAGTTTTGCGCTGTTGATAACCGGCATCAAGGGGGAAAACATCGTTATAACCCCGATAAAAAGCCGCCGGAAAACCGCCAAAAAGTTCCGTCATGGCTAAATCTACCTCCCGGTCTCCCCAATAGGTGGCAGGGTCTAAAATTACCGGTTCCCCATCGACGGTAATTGCCGCATTTCCCGACCACAAATCACCGTGGACGAGGGAGGGATGGGGTTGATGCTGACTCAAAATCTCGCTAATAGCGGGAATAACTTGATCCTCGTCGGGAAAATTGCCGCCGCGCTCCTTCGCAAGTCTTAATTGATAGCCAATGCGCTGATGAGCGAAAAAATCCGCCCAATTGTTACTAATGGTATTAATCTGGGGAGTAGAACCAATGGTATTATTACACTGCCAACCAAAGCGATCGGATAGGGAAACTTGATGTAAATGAGCTAAATTTCGCCCCATTTTTTCCCAGCTTTGACTATTGCCACCGCCGAATTCTAACCACTCTAGCACTAAATAACTAGATTTCTCGGCAATTCCCCAACAAATTGGCTCCGGAACCCTGATAGTCTTGGTAGCGTGAATTTGCTTTAATCCTAAAGCTTCGGCGGCAAACATGGCCTCTTGGTTCGCTTGGTTAATCTTAACGAAATAAATTAAACCATTGCCACTGACGGCATAACCCTGATTGATACAGCCTCCACTAACGGGACGACTTTTCTCGATTTCAAAGGGTTTTTCTGTGGTTTGGGTAATATGTCGAGCAATTTGAGTCCACATAGGTTATCAGTTATCAGTTATCAGTTATCAGTTATCAGTTATCAGTTATCAGTTATCAGTTATCAGATGTAAGTTTTAAGTTAATTAGTTATTGATTTATTTATTTATCTTCATCTTTATCCCTGATTACTGTTCACTGATTACTGTTCACTGATTACTGATTACTGTTCCCTGTTTACTGAATTGGTCTTACCACCACCACACCGTAAGCGTTAGGATTTAAATACTCTTGACAGGCATTTTGAATATCCTCTAAAGTGAGGGCTTCAATGTGTTGGGGATAACAAAAAGCCGGTTGTAAATCACCGATCTGAGTATGATAATAACCGTAAAGGTTAGCTCGATCGCTCGGTCTTTCATTGCTAAAAATAAACCGATTGGCCACTTGGGTTTTAACTCGTTCCAGTTCAGAAACTGTCACAGCTTCCTGTTGAATTTGTCCAATCTGTGCTATTACTTCCCTCTCCACCTGCTCGATATTTTCCGAGGCTAATTGGGCCGACACGGAAAACACCCCTTGCACTGCTTGGGACATATTACTGGCAGTTATTTGGGAAACTAAGGCCTTTTCTTGGCGCAGAGATTGAAATAATCGCGATACCTTGCCCTGACCCAGAATAGCCGCTAAAACATCGAGAGGATAGGTTTTTTCTAAGTCTCTTAACCCCGGCACTTTCCAAAATAGGATTAAGCGGGCCTGCTGCAAATTTTCATCCTCGTATTCTTGACGGATAATCTCGTTAAAAGGGGCTTCAGGCTGTAGATTAGCGATCGGATGGGAAATAGGATCAGAATTGCCGTTACTGCCTAAATTATCTAGAGAATCGCTCACAATAGCCATTAAATCATCTACAGGCAAATTACCCACCACCGCCACCGTCATCCATTCGGGACGATACCAAGTCCGATGAAAATCTCGCATTTGTTGAGGAGTAAGATTTTCAATCACTGCCATCGGACCCAACACCGGACGACGATAGGGTAAAACTTGAAAACAAGTCTCCATGGTGCGATAAAAAGTGCGACGACGGGGATTATCCTGAGAACGACGAATTTCTTCTAAAATAACCTGTCTTTCCCGTTCAAAAGCTTCATCGGGAATTAAAGCTTCTAAAACCACTTCTAGCTGCAGCGGGGCCAGATGGGCGAAGTCCTGCGGGGCAGTGGTAATGTAATAATGGGTGTATTCTTGGCTAGTAGCGGCATTAGTCACCGCTCCCCTCGATTCGATCGCCCGTTCAAATTCGCCACTGTCTAAGTTAGGGGTTCCTTTAAAAACCATGTGTTCGAGAAAATGAGCCATGCCATTGATCTGATCCGATTCTAAGGCCGAGCCGACCTGCAGCCAAACATTGAGATTAACCGCTTCTACCGGTTGACTTTCGGCAATAATCGTTAAACCATTAGCAAGACGGTGCAGAATTGGAGTGTTAAGCGTGGCAGGTTTCCCTAGGATAGCCGTCATTCTTTATTAGTCCTCGGTAATCACTCTGGCAAAAATTGTCACTTTTCTCTATTGTAGTCCCAGATTTTCACAGAGCCAACAAGATCAGGTGTTAGGTGTTAGGAGTTAGGAGATAGGAGACTCCGAGACAGGAGATCATTTCATTTATCCTCCCCACACCCCACACCCCACCCCCCACCTCCCCACCTCCCCACACCCCACTTCCCCACTTCCCCACTTGCCTCTGAGAAAAAAAAATGCTATGATCGGACTAAATCGGGCTTCTACGTTGGTGACTGCCTTTCAAGTTTTTTGATCTATGCTTGATTGTGATAAGGGAGCAAGTAACCAATTCGTGTGGTAGTAAACCGAGCTTGTACTCGGAAACAGAAACGCGGAATATAAGTTCCCACCTGGTTAACCCAGGTCATAAACTTAGGTAAAACGGCGTAGCGGTCTTTTCAAGTTTTTCGAGCAGATCAGAGTCCCTGTACTTTTTTGGTTTTGCCTTCCGCGCTGGCCAAAAAAGCGCTGATTTATATTTTTTCTAGGTTAAAGACTGCTGTTTTCGGTAACGTTTGTCACCGCTAAATTGTGACAATCCGGACTACACTAGGGAGAAATTTATGAATTATTGTTAAGCAATGACTGAAAAACAGCCAAGAGTTGTTATCATAGGCGGCGGGTTTGCGGGTTTATACACGGCCAAAGCCCTAAAAAACGCTCCCGTTCATGTTACCCTCATCGATAAGCGAAATTTCCATCTTTTTCAGCCCCTTCTCTATCAAGTCGCTACTGGGGCGCTATCTCCGGCCGATATCTCCTCACCTTTGCGCTTAATCCTACGGGGTCATGACAATACAGATATTCTCCTCGATCATGCCATAGATATAGATCCAGTTAAGGGAGAAGTGATCTTGACAGATCACCCGCCGATCGCCTACGATCAATTAGTTATTGCCACGGGAGTCAGTCATCACTATTTTGGCAATGATCAATGGCAACCCTACGCCCCCGGGTTAAAAACCATTGAAGACGCAGTAGAAATGCGTCGTCGCATCTATCTCGCTTTCGAGAAGGCCGAGAAAGAAATCGATGCCGAAAAGCGGCAAGCTTTATTAACTTTTGTGATTGTCGGTGGCGGACCGACGGGGGTAGAATTAGCAGGAGCGATCGCTGAAATTGCCCACGGTGCGCTTCGGTCTGATTTTCACCAGATTAACCCCACAGAAGCGAAAATTTTGCTCTTAGAAGGGATGGATCGGGTATTACCTCCATATTCACCCGATTTATCCGCTAAAGCTGCTGCTTCTCTCATAAAATTAGGGGTGACAGTCGAAACTAACAGCATCGTTACCAATATTGTTGAAGGTTGTGTCAGCGTCCGTCAGGGAGAAAAGACGACAGAAATCGCTGCCGAGACAATTTTATGGGCAGCAGGGGTAAAAGCATCGAGAATGGGGCGAATTTTGGCCGAAAGAACCGGGGTAAATCTTGATCGCGTCGGCCGGGTAATCGTCGAACCCGATTTAAGTATCGCCGGTTATGCCAATATTTTTGTGATCGGGGATCTGGCTAATTTTGCCCATCAGGGAGATAAACCCTTACCCGGAGTTGCCCCTGTGGCCATGCAGGAGGGCGAATATCTGGCTAATTTATTAATTTCTCGCCTAAAAGGGCAAACTATTCAACCTTTTCATTATATCGATCGAGGTAGTCTGGCAGTTATCGGCCAAAATGCGGCCGTGGTTGATTTGGGATTTGTCAAGTTTTCCGGGTTCATCGCTTGGTTAGTCTGGGTTTGGGCTCATATTTACTATCTGATCGAATTTGATAATAAATTAGTGGTGATGGTGCAATGGGGTTGGAATTATTTTACCCGCGGTCGTGGCGCTCGTTTGATTACGGGAGAGGGGCAGAATTTAGCCTCGGGACAATTGCCGCAAAATAACGGCCAAAATAATAACAATCTTGCCGTTTCTAACCCGAAGGAAACTCTCTCTGCGCGATCATAAAAGTGTGAAAAAATAGCCGTGATTATCCAGTTATCAGTTAGCAGATAAGAACAATCGATCGATAATGAAAATAGAACGTCCTAACAGTCTAGAAATTACCCCAGAGGAAAGCCAAGAATTAGAATATTTACGAGTTACAATTGAACGAGCGATCAAAGATGGTGTGATCACAAGAATAGAATTTGAATCGATTAAAACGATCATGTTTTCTAAC
Organism: Microcystis aeruginosa NIES-2549; assembly: GCF_000981785.2. NCBI lineage: Bacteria > Bacillati > Cyanobacteriota > Cyanophyceae > Chroococcales > Microcystaceae > Microcystis > Microcystis aeruginosa. Next base: position 1,073,432 of record NZ_CP011304.1, read on the forward strand.
AAGAAAAACAATCCCGACCAAATCCTTCGGCAAGTGACACTCTATCGCCATTTAGTCGTTGAAAAACTGAATAATAGCGAACTAATTTTTGAATCTCCCCAATAGGGTGAAATGCTGTTGTAAGCTGCCCGCGCATTTAAATTGCTTGTTGAGATAGGGTGCATCTCACATTTGCAGGAATACCGACAATCAGCAATTGTCAGTGACTCTTAGATGATGACAAATGTATCAGCAGCTGCGTGTAAGCATCCCACCGAAAAGCTAATGCGCGGGGGGTTTGGGGGCGGCGCCACGCCCCCAACGGGGGGTTTGGGGGGTAGAACCCCCCAAAAGCTTGGATTGAGTAATAAAATCGGAAGTAATGCCCAATTTTAGCCGAGAGTTTCCAAGTAAAAATCCCAATTGGTAGATTGACAAAAATGAGATGCACCCTTACCTCCTGCCTTTTGCCTTTGTTAGCCTATTCTTTTTTGTCGCTACCTGGAAAAGCTCGACCTTGAATATTTTCTAAAGCTGAAACTGCCGCTCGGGAACCAGCGATAATATCTCGTTCTTCTCCCCCTAAATATAAGCGGCCAAAACTGCCCACGGAAGTAACGTGTAGGATATTAATTAAAGCGGCTTTTTCCGCCTGATTAGCGGCTAGGGAAGCGTAGGCGGCTGGTTGCACTTCTAAAACGTATAAAGTCTGTCCCGCCATTAACATCATACCCCGAGAACTCCGGTTAATTAATTGGGCTTGGTAAGCGTCAATGTTGCGAATAATTTGGCTAGAGACAATTTGCGGTTTCAGACAATCGCGCTGACTAACGCCTAAATACTGCAAAATTGCCTGACCGGCCGCCCTTACCTCTCCCTGACTGCTAGAATGGAGTTCTAAGAGTCCATAGAGTCGTTCTACGAATAGAACCCCCGGACGAACCACGGCGGATTTGAGGGCAATATCGGTGATGCGATTAATCTCGATGCCGGGGGAAATTTCAATCCAGAGGGAAGCATCCCCGGGTAAGGGTAAAAATCCTTGGGCGACTGTACCGATGTAAGCAGCGTGTTGAAGCTGTAAATTGTCAAGATAAACGTAACTGCGAAGTTCTACACCCAAGCTAATTTCTCCCTCTCTGGTCTATCTTAAAAGTTATGGGGACAGTGATAGGTTCTGCCGCCCTATCGATCGCCTTGAGGCGACAGTTAGATCTAAAATGTCTTTCAGTCCCCTTTCTGTCCTCTAGCAAATCCCCATTGCAACCCCGGAGCGACGATTAATCAATCCTTAATTAGGGCTTAGGCATTACCATCTTTCACTATAGTATAGAATTGACGGCCTTTAAATTTGCTGGGGAGAAGGGGTAAAAAACTATAATTATGGGTACAAACTGAGGGAAAACCAGCATGACGATTCTTTTAGGGGGAGATATCGGGGGAACTAAAACAATCCTGCGTTTAGTGGATTGCCAAAACTCATCGGATAGTCCCCAACCCCTGCTAACTACTCTCGATCAAGAAATTTATTCTAGTAAACAATACCCCGATCTGGTGCCGATCGTCCAGCAGTTTTTGGCCCGACAAACCACTATTCCCCCAGTGGCAAAAGCTTGTTTCGGTATTGCAGGTCCGGTGGTTAACAATAGTTCCGAATTGACTAATTTAAGTTGGTCTCTAACTGGCGATCGCCTAAGCCGCGAGCTGCAGATTGAGCGAGTAAAATTAATTAATGATTTTGCGGCGATCGGTTATGGGGTGTTAGGATTAGCCCCAGAGGAGCTGCACAATCTACAGTCGGCTCCGGCAGTACCGGATGCCCCGATTGCGGTTATCGGTGCGGGGACGGGGTTAGGAGAGGGTTTTTTGATTCCTGTCTCGAAGGGTAAATATCGGGTGTTTGGTAGTGAGGGTTCCCACGCCGATTTTGCCCCTCGATCGAGTTTAGAATATCAACTATTAAATTATCTCTTGGAAGTCTATAATATCGAGCGAATTTCGGTGGAGCGAGTGGTTTCTGGCCCCGGAATCACTTCTATCTATCGATTTCTCCACGATAGTAACTATAGTCAGTCATCACCGGCCATGGCGGAAATTTACCGTACTTGGTTAGCAGAAATGGGTAAACCGCAAAAAACCGTCGATTTAGCGGCTAAAATTGCCAGTTTTGCCCAAGATAACTCGGATGATCTCTGTTATCAAACCATGAAAATCTTTGTCGAGGCCTACGGTGCGGAAGCGGGCAATTTAGCCCTCAAGTTGCTTCCCTACGGAGGATTATACATCGCGGGGGGGATTGCGGCCAAAAATCTTCCCCTAATGACCGAGGGTCGCTTTATGAAGGCTTTTCGGGCTAAAGGTCGGATGACGGAGCTATTAAGCAATATTCCCGTCCATATCGTCCTTAATGCCCAAGTGGGACTAATGGGGGCGGTTTACTGTGCTAGTCAGCTATGAGGGAGGGTTTACTGGAGATGGCTAGGGATTATTTTAAGAATAGGATCGCCCCGCAAGCGGTCCGGATTGCTCTTTATTGGCCTTGCCTGTTGCCGATGAGTTCAGATCAAAAAGATTAAAAATTATGGCTCTCCTAGACTGATTATGATCAATTAGTAGCAAAATGCCAATTTAAGAAAACTCTTCTCCTAAAGTTATCAAAGTTATATAAAATTGAGTTAACATAGCGCAGTTTATTAAGTAAAGTATCCCCGTATATTTGAGGAATTTCCCTAAGCTGCAAAATCAAATATAAGATTAATATTGTCTAAATTTGAAGGGTGACACCATTGACGTTTTTAGTTATTAGATTTATTAGGGGTTTCCTTATTTTGTACCAGGTAACGGGACATCGGAAATTCTGTTAATCCCCCCTACAGCAGATGTTATGGCCTTTTGTCAACGGGAAAGTCCAGAAATAGAACAAGCTATGGCTCCGCTCATACCATGATCTGATCACTGCTGTTAGATTTTCATCTTTAGACAGTATTTAACCTGAGTTCGGGATAAGCTAAAACCCTAATTTTCTCGTTCGCTGTCAACCCTATTCTTTTGTGGAATGAGTAGGAAAATAGCCTTAACCCGAACTGAGGTTATTTATAAAGCAACCCTGAAGATAAACGCAACCTAACCGATTCTATTCAGAATCGTCATTATAAATATCTTGGAGAGTTTTATTTTCGTAGCGTTCCTGATCTTGATTTTTGCCGCGACGGGAGGGACGACGATATTTTTTATTAGCTAATTTGGGTTCGTAGATTTCTTGACCTGCTTCCTTAATTTTTAACTTTAAACTTGACTCTTTTGTGCTAGTTTTCTGTAATGACTGTTCTCGTGCGATCGCTTCTTCTAAAAACTCTAAATAATGTTGGTAACGTTCCCAATCTCCCCTCACCACACAGTTAGGTTCCCGACGGTGAGTACAATCATTAAATTGACAATTTCCCAAAGCTAAACGCTGTCTCACTTCCGGAAAATAAAAAGTTAATTGTTCTGGTGAACAGTTAATATCCGGTTGGTTAAACCCCGGACTGTCGGCCAATAAACCCCGATTTGGTAAAGCAAATAACTCCACATGACGGGTAGTGTGACGACCTTTTTGCAGTTTTCCCGACACATCCCCCACCCGTTGATTAATCTCAGGAATTAGGCAATTAATTAAACTCGATTTTCCCACCCCGGACGGACCGGCCAAGAGAGTGATTTTATGGTTTAATTGTGCTAATAAAGCCTCAAATCCCCGATTTTTCTCCACACTGACAAAAAAGGGCCGATATCCCCAAGCAGCTAGGCGATCGCCCCAGACCTCTATTTGTTTCGGTTCCCCCAGATCGATTTTATTGACACAGACGGCAATTTCCAAGCCTGTGGACTCGGCTTTCACCAAAAAACGACTAATCAGCCAAGGATCGAGGACAGGTTCAGCAAGGGCAAAAACTAGCAAAATCTGCTCGATATTAGCAACGGCCGGCCGATCGATCTCGGTACTGCGGGGGAGGACTTCTGCGATCACCCCCTGCCGATCATCAAAATTGGCTTCCTCCACGCGCACCCGATCACCAACCATCACCGATTGACCGATTTTTTGCAAGCGAGCGCGACGGGTACAGAGGAGATTCTCGCCCATAACGGCAGAATCCAAGCGTACCTGATAGAAATTCGCCTGTACGGCCACCACTGTGCCGTATAAATCGGTTAATTGTGCATCTACCATTTAGGAATCGGGGCGATAGACTTTGAGAACAAAAAAGCTATCTCTGTCCTCGATCGATTCTATCTGATAACCCTCCACTGTCAGGCTAGTGGGAACCTGTTCGATCGGTTCCCCGGCATCTAACCAGACTTCCAACCGTTCCCCGGCGGGCATTTTCTCTAATTGCAATTTTGTCCGGACAAAATTAATCGGGCAGGGAGTGCCGCGCAGGTCTAAAGTCATAGTTATTTATGGAAGATATTACCTAAAAATCCCTCGATGCCGCCTTTCCCCACGGTTTCCCCGCGAACTTTCGCTATTTTTTCCAGTAATTCCCGTTCTTCTCCCGTGACACGGGTAGGAATCGAGATTTTAACGGTAATGCGATGATCACCGCGACTGACGGGATTGCCTAATTTAGGAACCCCCTTATTTTCTAAAATCAGTACGGTGTTCGGTTGAGTACCGGCAGGGATAGTCAGGTCTTCTTGGCCATCTACAGTATTAACTTTGATGGTACATCCCAAAATCGCTTGGATATAACTAATCGAGATATCCGATTTAATATCATTGCCTTCCCGTTGAAATTCCCCATCGTTTTCCACGGTTAGATAAACGAATAAATCCCCCGGCGGGCCGCCTTTAAGTCCTGCGTCACCTTCCCGGGCAACGCGCAATTTCATGCCGTTGTCAACCCCGGCGGGGATGGTAATTTTCAGTTTTTTGGTTTCCTGTCTGCGTCCGGAACCGCCGCAAACGTCGCATTTTTCCTCGATCACTTCGCCAGCGCCGTCACAGGTGGGACAGACCGAAACCTGAGCAAAAGTACCGAAGGGAGTGCGGGTGGCGCGGCGCACCTGACCAGTACCATTGCAAGTAGTACAAGTGTGGGAACTGGTTCCTGGTCTGGCCCCACTGCCTTTACAGGTTTGACAGGTTTCCAGATGACGGATCCGGATTTCCTTTTCACCGCCAAACACTGCCTCGCGGAATTTTAGTCTAAAATCGAGACGTAGATCCTCACCCCGGGTAGGGCCTGTGCGTCGGCGGGTGGCTGTTTGGCCGCCCATGCCCCCGAAACCACTAAAGATTGTCTCGAATATATCGGCGAAACCGCCCATATTGTCGGCATCAAAACCGGCAGCGCCCCCAGAAACCCCAGCTTCACCAAAGCGGTCATAACGATTGCGGGTTTCTGGTTCCGAGAGAATCTCGTAGGCGCGGTTAATTTCTTTGAAGTGTTCTTCGGCTCCCAGTTCTTTGTTAACATCGGGATGGTATTTTCGGGCGAGACGACGATAGGCGCGTTTGATGTCTTCTTTACCGGCATCTCGCGAGACACCTAGAATTTCGTAGTAATCAGTGGGCATAGATGGCTATGGTTCTGCTGGCAATTTATAAATAAACTTTCGGTCTAGTTGTTACTTTAACAAAGTATACATAATAGTTTAGTTGGGTTATCCCTACTATTTTTTTCGGTGGGGGCTAGGGGTTGGGAAGTGGGGAAGTGGGAAGTGGCAAGTGGGGAAGTGGGGAAGTGGGGAAGTGGGAAGTGGGGAGAAAAAAGCTGATCACTGATAACTGATTACTGATCACTTTTTAATCTACGGCCTCGTAGTCACTGGCGCTCATTTCTTCCCCATCGTAGAGATCATCATCACTGTCCGATTGGGTGGATTTAGTTTCCAGATTACTATAGGTTCTGGTTCTAGTGCGGGAGAGGGTTGGCCCGTTGGTGAAGGTATTCGAGGAAGTGGCTTGGGTGCGGGTGGGTCGAGTCAGTTTTTCGGTGACATCGATCGATTCAAACCCAGTACCGTTAAGGGGTTGGTTTTGCTCTTGTCCACCCGTGTAGATGCGGGTACCGATTTCGAGGACAATCTGACGAAATTCTTCCAAGGTGGTTTTTAGCTTTTCTGGGGATAGGGAGGGGTCGCGCAGAGCGATTTCCAACTGTTGCCGCTTCTGGTCGGCCAGTTGCCGGATATCGGGGGCGACTAACTGACTGTTTTCCCTGAGGGTGACTTCGTAGCTATAGAAAAGACTATCGGATTGGTGGCGAATATCGATCATTTGCAGACGAAGGCGATCAGATTCGGCGTATTTTTCGGCTTCTAGGCGCATTTTTTCAATTTCGTTCGGTTTCAGCCCTCCAGTATGGCTAATTAAAATGCTTTGTTCTTTGCCGGTGCCTTGGTCGCTGGCGGCCACTTTCAAGATGCCGTTGACATCGATCTCAAAGGCCACTTCAATTTGTGGCACCCCCCTAGGAGCGGGAGGAATTCCTGTCAGGAGAAATTTACCGAGGGTTTTATTATCCTGGGCCATAGCCCTTTCTCCTTGGAGAACATGAATTTCCACCGAAGTTTGACCATCGGCAGCGGTGGAGAAAACCTGAGATTTACTGGTGGGGATAGTGGTATTGCGATCGATAATTTTGGTAAAGACTTCGCCGAGGGTTTCAATGCCGAGGGAAAGGGGGGTGACATCGAGTAGGAGGATATCTTCTACTTCTCCACCTAAAACTCCGGCTTGAATCGCTGCCCCCAAAGCAACGGCCTCATCGGGGTTAACAGAGCGATCGATCTGGCCGGTAGAAAAGAAACGGGAGATTAATTCTTGCACGGCGGGGATTCTGGTGGAACCACCAACGAGAATGACCCGATTGATATCGCTAGGCTGCAGTCCGCTATCTTTGAGGGACTGTTGTACGGGTTCGAGGGTTTTTTCCACTAATTCTCTGGTTAATTCCTCGAATTTAGCGCGAGTTAGTTCTAATTCTAGGTGTTTAGGGCCAGTTTCGTCGGCGGCGATGAAGGGGAGATTGATCGAGGTGGTAATCATGCTAGAAAGCTCGATTTTGGCTTTTTCGGCGGCTTCTCGCAGTCTTTGGATCGCCATGCGATCGCTGGTTAAATCGATGTTTTCTTGGCTTTGAAAGTTCTCCACCAGCCACCGCACTAAGAGGTTATCAAAATCGTCCCCCCCAAGATGGTTATTGCCGGCCGTGGCTTTCACTTCAAAGACCCCCTTCCCCAGTCTCAGGATGGAAACGTCGAAGGTTCCTCCCCCCAGGTCAAAAACGAGGATATGTTGATCTTCGTTTTGTTTATCTAAACCGTAGGCCAGGGCGGCGGCGGTGGGTTCGTTAATAATTCTTAATACTTCTAGTCCTGCGATCATGCCCGCGTCTTTAGTGGCTTGACGTTGGGCATCGGTAAAATAGGCGGGAACTGTAATCACGGCCTCGTTAATCGGTTCTCCCAGATAGGCCTCGGCATCGGCCTTTAATTTTTGCAGGATCATGGCCGAGATTTCTTGGGGAGTAAATTCCCGATCACGAATTTTGATATTGACGGTATCATCGCGACCGCGTTGGCAATGATAGGCAACTCGTCCCCTTTCTGCCTCCGTGTCTTGCCAACGCCTACCGATAAAGCGTTTGATGCTATAGACGGTATTTTCGGCATTAGTTACCGCTTGACGTTTGGCCAGTTGTCCCACTAGGCGCTGGGCCTTGCCGAATCCCACGATACTAGGAGTTGTTCTTCCCCCTTCGGAGTTGGGAACTATAATCGGCTGACCTCCCTCGAGTACGGCAATGCAACTGTTGGTTGTCCCTAAGTCGATGCCGATGACTTTTCCCATGACGCTCTAATAATAACGATAGTTAATAGGATACGATCGCTGACAAAAATTATCCCCAAATTAGAAACGGGCTTTTTACCTCGTCTAATCTTGCCTCGGATGAAAGCTGGTAGTTTTCCTCCGAGGCTAACAAAACTTGTCGGTAAAGTCCGCAAGCCCGCCCGGATCGGTGTGGTAGACCATATATCAAGAGTAACCCAAAACCAGGAATTTTGCTCATGCTTCTAGCCCCTATTCCGCACTTTGTTTTGTAGTATAAAAAAATTACCCTTTTGGGGATTTGGCGATCGCTAGTAAGATCAAATCCGTTTTTAATACTATGATTAATACTAAATCTGGTTATTAAAAACTGATTATCTATTGCTCCTTTTGCCTATTGCCTATTGCCTTTTGCCTGTCCTGATATGTAGCTTATACTCAACGGATTTAGTATAACTCCCAAGTTATGGATTGTTTCCCCCCGCTCCGGTGTTTCCCACTTTCCTATACCTTTTAAACAGGATTTAGTGCAAGCCATACTCAGATAAATTTAGGATAAGATAAGCAATAAACCGATCCTAGAGGACTTAATCATGATTAGAGCCTATGCTGCCCGAGAAAAAGGGGGGAAACTAGAGCCTTTTGACTACGATCCGGGTATATTAGGGGATGAAGATGTGGAAATCGAGGTGGAATATTGCGGCATCTGCCACAGTGACCTAAGTATGCTCGATAACGATTGGGGACTGACCACCTATCCCTTTGTCCCCGGTCATGAAGTGGTCGGCACGATCGCCGCTCTTGGTGCTAAAGTCAAAGAATTAAACCTAGGGCAAAGAGTCGGTCTGGGTTGGTTTTCCCGTTCCTGTTCCACCTGTGAAACTTGTATGTCGGGGGATCAAAACCTTTGTGCCACTGCCGAAGGAACTATCGTCGGTCGCCATGGCGGTTTTGCCGAAAGAGTCCGCGCTCATCATAGTTGGTTAGTTCCCCTGGGGAACCAGTTAGATGCTGCCAAAGCTGGCCCGCTTTTTTGTGGTGGTATTACCGTCTTTAATCCCATTGTCCAATTTAATATTAAACCCACGGCCCGAGTTGGTGTCATTGGTATTGGTGGATTAGGCCATATAGCCTTAAAATTCCTCAAAGCTTGGGGCTGCGAAGTAACCGCTTTTTCCAGTAGTCCCGATAAAGAAGCGGAGGCCAAAGAATTAGGCGCGACTCATTTTATCAATTCCAGAGACCCCGAAGCTTTGCAATCGGTACAAAATTACTTTGATTTTATCATCTCTACTGTTAACGTTAATCTCGATTGGGGTCTTTATATTGCCTGTTTACGTCCCAAAGGTCGTCTGCATATTGTTGGGGCTGTTCTTGAACCGATGAATACCTATGCTTTTCCCTTGATTATGGGTCAAAAATCGATTTCTGGCAGTCCTTTGGGTAGTCCCAGTACCATCAATAAAATGATCGAATTTGCCTCTCGCCATGGCATTGAACCGGTGACAGAAACCTATCCTATCTCCCGGGTGAATGAGGCCATGGAAAAACTGAGAACCGGACAACCCAAATATCGCCTTGTCTTGCAAATAAAATAAAACCATCTCTATCCCGGACGTAACCCCTATCTCTAAAAACCGAAAACCCACACCTTCCGCTCTCGGTTTGTGTGGGCTGATTGTTCACTTAATTCTAAGATTGAAAGCGTACACTTTGGCGAAATCTAAGAGCCTAACTCAGAGTAGCACCAGAGCGATCATAAGTTTGGGAAGAAAAGTCGGCCGCGAAGCGACGTTGAACGGTTTCTCCGCAACCATTGTCATTGTCAATACCGATTTCAGAAGCACTTCTGTCTAACATCGATTGTTGACGATTTTTGACGGCGTGGTGGTGACGCATCATTAAGGCACGAGCTTGTTGTTCTGTAGACATAATCATTTCCTCCGAGCTGCAAATCGCATTTTGAACTTTTTTAATCACCCATTAATATATATAACATACAATTCTGTATCTATTTTTACAAAATGCTCTAATCCCAGAAAAATTAACAAAACTTTACAATAGGAGGCAGAAGGCAGCTTTTATTTATTATCCCCACATCCCATATCTCACACCCCAAGACATCAATCGCCCTCAGACCTTAATCGAACTAGGTTCATCGACGGCGGCGATAATGCGATGACAACCGGAAAAGGGTTGCGCCCATTGATACTGGTGTTCTAAAGGATTACCCCAACAGAGGCCGAGATATAATTCCGTGCGCGCCACATCTAATTCCGCCCATTCGGACTGGGCAACTAATTCGGCGAGAGAATCGGCAGAAATGGGACGACGGGAGTTAAGCGCCCACCAAAAATTCATATTAGGGGTGATACTGTTCCAAAACTCTAAAACGGAGGCTTTGGCAGCCATGAGAATTTCCTTGTCACCTGCCACGGCAACTAATTGATTATGAATTTCGGGATAACGGAGAGTGCGATCGCCCCATTGACAAACACGCCAGATAATGCCCGAAACCTGATATTTTTGTTGATAATCGTGAACTTGGCGGCGAAAATCCTGATAGGCGAAGACTTTGCCCACCTTTTCTAGATTGATCGCCTTGGCAATCACCGGATTATCAATGCGCTCCGCCGGAGAGAGTAACAGACGTTCCCCTTTGCAAGTGGCGTGCATTTCTCGCTCGAGGATTTCAATTAACTGCTGTGTCGAGTAAGCCATACTACCGCTCTTACCTGAGAGAGGATTTCTTTTTATCATAAACTCGAATTTCCGTAGTGGAAAGGCTCGATCGCTAGAAAATTGTCAATCATCGGAAATATTGGCAGTATACCCCTTGATACTTATCGGCGAAACAACCCTCAAAACACCGGAATTGACAGGGAGAGAAGACAGTCTAACTGCTAGGTTTTACATCGGTTACTTTTTTTCTGGTCCAGAGGGCGAGAATTGTCAGGAAAAGTTAACCCATCACTCCCCCTCAAGGATTTTTATCGATTCCAGTTAATCGATCGGAAACCGTACAAGTGTATTTAATTAACAGTCCGACGTTTAATTTATCTTACTATTCCCCTGTTCTATTGCTCGCAGTCTTATTAAAATTTTTGATTGTGTTGGGTCATTGCTAATTTTATTAATATCTTCATCAGTAAAACCCCTAGTAAATAATAACCATATTAATGGCTCTTCCAGAGTATTTATGATATTTTAGCAGAAAATAATCCACGCAAGCCTTGCCAAGTAAAGTTCACCAGAATTCAAAAAAGCAATTTTAATAAAAAAAGCTTTTTGCTTGGTTGGATTCCAGCCTATTTAAGGGGTTAGGCTCATTTAAACTACTAATTTGCTATAACCAGTCTAGGAGAGCCATGTTAATTTTTCTCTCTTATGCTTGTCGCTAAATTCTCCCGCGATGATAGCGTCTAATCTTCCTAGATAGTTCTATCGCGTTCTTTCTGGTGCATATCTTCCGATTAATTGTTGGATGTATTCCCGAATACTACCTAGTTGAAAATCAATAAATTGAGGAATGATAGAATTATATAGACTGGGTTTATTCTGTAGCAGTTTCTTTTCTCAAGGATCGAGAATGGATATTTAAAATTACTTGGACAACTCTAATATCTTATTAATAGACTGGAGACAGCAGTAATTGTCCGTAGGCTACGAACCCAATCACTACAATTTAATTCCTCGGATAATGATACCCAGATTCCTTCACTTCCCCGTGACTAAAATAGGGAGAATATGTCAGGAATATTGAAGAATTAACTACTGACAACAGGAGAGGAATTAACCTGTGTTTTTTTTGACGTAAAACAATTACTTGCATATAATAGAGGAGATTGCCAATCATTAGCCAGAGAATTAAACTAAAAATAAAGGTAATCACCGTGACTATAATCCATCGAAAAAATCGAACAGTGACTTGTATATATGGGACTATATTGTATTAATTTAAGTCAGAATTATCTTAGATGTTGGCTGCTAAATCATCCCACAGCTATCGTTCACAAAAACCACAAAAAAACTCTACTAAAATTGCTCCATTGGCTCATCAATTACTTTAGTTTTAATTAAAATTAATTCTCCCAATAAGACAATCATGCCACTAATGCCAGCGAGGATAATAGCTGATTTGATATTAACATCACCTGAGGATGCCGTCATGGGGGCATCTCATTTTTATAAATCTACTAAGTTGGAATTTTTAAAGAGAAACTCTCCGCTAAAATTGGCCGTTAGTTGAGATTTTATCAATCAATCCCAGCTTTTGGGAGGTATAACCCCCAAACCCCAGAGCGCATTAATTTTTCCATGAGATGCTCACAGGCAGTTGTTGATGTATTTATAATGATTAAAGAGTCCCTGATATATTTACTGAAAAACTGGGCAATCTAGGACTAGACAGCATCGTGATAAAGGGGATAAGACCTTGGACTCCGCTAACGATCAGAAAATTCTCGGCTATTTCATCGAAGAAGCAAAAGAACACCTGGAAACTTTGGAACAGGGGATTTTAGACTTAGGCAATCTAGTGAACAACAATGAACAGATGAACGGGATGTTTCGTGCCGCTCATTCCGTCAAGGCAGGGGCGGCCATGTTAGGCTATAGCAGTATCCAAAAAACTGCTCACCGTCTTGAGGATGCTTTCACAATATTGAAAGAAAATCCCCTAGAAGTGGATCAAAAATTAGAGTCTTTGTTGCTCAAGAGTTATGATCTGCTTCAGATATTGATCGATAAGCTGCAGAGTCCCTTGGGTTTGCAAGCCGAGGAAGCTGACGCGATCATTAAAAACGGTGAAGCTACTTTTGCCGAATTACAGGCCCATCTTAACTATCTTCTCGGCCGGGGAAAATCTACCCCAGCTATTGCGGCGGCCTCTTCTATTTCTATCAGCGTTAGAGATATCCTCAAACAGATGTTACAACTGTTTAAACAGGAAGAAACCAGCGCTTCCCGTCAGCAATTACAAAAATTAATTTTATCTCTGTCTCAATTGGCTTCAGAACAGCAACAATGGCAATATTTAGTTAAAAATGCCCAATCGGCCCTGGCTAACCCCAAACATTCCTATCGTACTCTCGCTCCGGTTATTATTAGGGAATTAAAACAAGCCGGTGATTTATTAGAATGGGGTCGCGGGGAAGAAATCACCGTCAGTCAAGAATTGCAATTATTAGCCGCCGCCAAATTACCACAAATCCTGATTAACCCAGAAGCGGAATTGGTAGCTAGTACCCCGGAACTTCTTCCCGATCAAGATTTAGAAGAAGCTTTAACTTGGAGTCAAAATCAGGACCTTAATGGGTCGGAAAAGCCTTCTTTAGAGTTAAGTCAAATCCCAGGCAGGCGAAAAGCACAGATAGCAAGTCAAAGGGAAGCATATCAACTGGCTGAAGAAAAATTAACGCCCGAATTTGAGGAAAACCAACGAGCAACTTTAATTGAGGAAACTTTAGCTTGGACAGGGGGTAACTTGGAGTTAACCGAAATAGTTATTCGTTTGCTAATCGACAATAAAAACGAGTTACGCGAAGGACAAGAAAAACCAAGAATTGAACAATTAATTCAGAAACATATTGTAGAAAATTGGTTACAAAATAAAGCGGCAGTCCATCTCCAGACAATACAAAACAGTCTCTTAAATTCTGATGCAAATGTTAGGTCAAGATTAGAAACCTATCAGGATATTTTGCAGGGGAGAGTATTGGCTAATAATAAACCCGAAAAATTGGACCTTCAGCAAGCAGAATTAGTTATTAAAAATGGTGACTATCTAGAAGTTACTAATCGAATTTATCAAGAGGTATTTAATGTTCAATGGATCAAACAAGAATTAGAAAAATTAGTTAATGTGGAAAATTCTCCTGCTAATTTAACTAAGATATTATCTTTCTTGGCACTATTAGCCTTTCTTGGATTTACTTTTTGGTCATTAAAAACTCCTGAAAATGCTCCTAATGTGATGGCACCACCTCCAGAAATTTGTGATAAACGAGATTTTAATATTAGCTTAGAAAAGAATATTCAACAACTGCAAGAATTGAAACGGAAACAAGGTAATCAGTTTTCTGACAAGTGTGGGACTCAATTAAATGAATTAATGTTAATTCAGCAAGCAATAGGACTAGCTGCCGATAATTTTGTGGCTAATGTGCCGGGTAGAGAAGGTGGTTTTGAAATTTTGTGCAAAATCCCCCCAACTTCCCATAACTTTAAAGACGCTCAATATTGGGCAAAACGTTGGTATAATGACAGAGCTTGGAAATCGGATATCGATCGAGCTTTGCAAGATAATCCAGATTGCCAAAAACTTATTAAATAAACATCAATTTTTCAATCACTAAACACCCCATCACTACCATTTAATTCCTCGGATAATGATACCCGGATTCCTTCCCTTCCCCGTGACCAAAATAGGGAGAATATGTCAGTAATATTGAAGGTTTGACTCCCGACAACAGAAGAGGAATTAAGCTGTGGGTTTTTTTGACGTAAAACAATTATTTGCATATAATAGAGGAGATTGCCAATAATTAACCAGAGAATTAAACTAAAAATAACAGTAAATGCCATGACTATAATCCATCCAAAAAATTGAAAAGCGACCTGAGATATAGGACTATCCCTTGTTAATCCATTGGCGAATTCTCCCGCATCTTTGCTACTAAATAAACCCACCGCTATTGTTCCCCAGAAACCACAAAAAAGATGTACTGGAATTGCTCCCACTGGATCATCAATTACTTTAGTTTTAATTAAAAATTCTCCTCCAAATAAGACAATAATGCCACTAATGCCACCAATGATAATAGATGATTTGATGTTAACATAACCTGAGGATGCCGTGATCCCCACTAATCCTCCTAAAATGCCATTAATAATTGTGGATAAACTGGCTTTGCGGCCAATTAAAGGATTAAAAATTAATGCCAAAAATCCCCCAGTGGCAGCGGCAATCATCGTGGTAGTAATTGTTATGGGGACATCATTCAAATTTACCGCCGAACCACCATTAAAACCAAACCATCCTAACCAAAGAATGAAACAACCAAGAGTGGCAAAACCTAACTGATGGGGGGCAAAATTTCCCCTTTCTTTTGCTTCATAACGATCGGTTTTGCGATTATAACCAAAGCGTCCATCTCTCGGTTTTAGTAACCAAGCACCCACTAATCCGGCCATTCCTCCCACCGAATGCACCACCGTTGAACCAGCAAAATCTCGAAACTTAAATAAGTTATATAACCATCCTTCCGATGACCAAATCCAATGTCCAGTAATAGAATAAGAAAAAGCGACTAAAAAGAAACTAAATAGCAAAAATGCCCAAAATTTAACCCTTTCTGCCACTGCTCCCGATACAATAGTCGCCGCAGTTCCCGCAAAAGTTAATTGAAAGAAAAATAAAGTGGCAATTGAACGACCTGTCCACACCTCTTGGAATTGACTGTATTGATTATTGGGGGTTAAAATTTCCAAGAAAAATCCTGTACCACCAGAGAAACTATTTTTTAGTGCAGATGTATTACCAAACATTAAACCGAAACCAAACATCCAATAAGCCAAGGCAGAAACACAGAAGACAATTAGGTTTTTAGCTAAGATATTAGTGGCGTTATTAGTACGACAAAAACCCGTTTCCAGCAGGGCAAAACCCGCATTCATAAAGAATACTAAAGAGCCGGCTATTAACATCCAGAGATTAGCAACTAAATCCACAGTAGAATTATTTAAATCTTGTGCTGTGACTTTGCCTACACCGATCAATAGCATGACGATAAGAGAGAAACAAAAAGATAGGATATTACGCAAACGCGGGCGATATTCTAGAAAAGATAATAATCGATTCATGGGGTATAGCTATGATGGGCAATTTCCCCTTTATAGTAATTGATTTAATCGCTTATCGTTCACTCAAAACTGCTTTTTTCTGATCCAGATAGCGAGAATTGTCAGGAAAAATAAACCCATCACTCCCGCTAAAGGATTTTTATCGATTCCAGTTAACCAATCGGGAACAGTACCAGTGTATTTAATTAACTGACCCACATTTAATATATAGTATGCCCAGACTAAACCCGCGTGCAGACCGATACTTTTACCCAAACTACCACCACAGCCACGTTTTGCCCAACCGAGAATCAATCCTAGCAAGACTAAGGCAGGAAATTGGGGAAAAGTGCGGATAATTTCGGCTAAAGGTTTAATAAAGTGAGCAAAAGCGAAAATTAAGGCACTAATCACTAGAGCGATAGCGGGACGATAATCCTTTTCTAATTCTCCCAGTAACCAGCCGCGAAATAGTAATTCTTCGGCGAAACCCACCGCTAAAGCGACTAAAAACCCCTCTAGGATGATTTTGCTGATTTGGGGATTTGCGGGTAAGAAATTTAACCAACCTAGGAAAGCTTGGGACAGAAAAAGCGAGAAAGTGAAAAATAAACCGATCGCCAAGCCGTTAATTAACTCAATCGGCGTTTTTCTTCGCCAAATCAACCCATAACCAGCTAATCCCTCATCGCCATAAATTGTCCGTCCCCACCAATGGGATAACCCCAAAAATTCCAGATAGAGAACAGAAAGGGTCAAAATTGAGACTAGGTTAGCATTAGTGGCAAAAAAGTGATAGAGGGGAAGTGCGATCGGCAACCAGAGAAAAAGTAAGAGCAAAATAAAAACCCCCAGTCGCAGGGGGACTGGGTAAGTGGCAATTACGCGTAATCTTTTATTCATCGGGTTCGATGCTGCTGGTTAAACCTTTATTTTTCAAGGTTTCACAGTAAAATTCCGCGTGTTCTTGGATGCAGGTAATCACCAAGGCTGTACCATTCGTGTGCGCTTCCATCATGATATCGACTGCTTGGGGTTGCGTCATACCGGCGATCGTTTGCATTAAACTCTGAACCACATACTCCATCGAGTTAAAGTCGTCATTGTGGAGTAAAACGCGATAACGCGGCGCTGGTTTACGGATTGTCGCTGTGGAACGCTTTTCGATGACTTCTGTGGACACCGTGTCTCTCCTTTGAATCTATATCACAAATACAGGTCAATTACTAATGATCATAATCAAAATTTCCGGATTGAGCTAGGCTTTTTCTGTGATCCGTGGGGGGTTCGGTGTTGGGGAGTGGGGGACAGCCAAGGGAATGACATTTCTAGATGGATAGATCATAATTGAATTAATTGGCTAATTTAAGCTTATTTTCCCATGGCTACTGACGAATTACAAAACCTCGAAGACAATATTCAACGCTTAAAACAACAATTAGCGGGAAAGCGAGACACTTTAGTTACAATCGCACCGGAAGAAGAAGTTAGGATCAAGCAGCAGATCGAAGATTTACGCCGAAAAATTCGGGATTTTGAACGAGAAAAATGGGATTTAATCGCCAGCGACAGTCAAGAAGCATCTTTTCCTGATGCGGAGGTAATGGTAGCAGAAATTGTCACAGAATTGACGGCAATTACCACAGAACCACCCCCGGAACTTGCTTCTGCACAAATCTTAGAATTATTAAATCAAATTCTGGCTAAACTCAATCAACCAGAGCGATCGGCAGCGGCCAAATTAAAAGCGGCCATATCTACTATATTTCCTTTTGTTTCCCTGACCTACGAGGCGGAATTAGATACTGAGTTAACTTTTAAGCGTTATTTTCCCACATTTAATCGTGTGATTGCAGGGGTGAAAAATCGGCTAAAAAAGTAAGTATTCCCTCTAAAAGCTTGGCCAGTATCGATCGGACAATTAATATTAGTCAATCGGGAATCGGTAATACACAGAACAACATCTTTAATCTGTGAAAGATAAGCCTAGTAAATGTTATCATTGAAAATAGTTATTATCAAAGACAAGAGGTAATTTATGTCAGAATTGCAAGCGGAAGCGTTAAAACCAATATTAAAAGAGTTACTCTATGAGTTATTAATACAAGAAAAGGATTTACTAAAAGAGTTAATTTATGAAGTGCTGGAAGATACGGCTATGGCTAGGGCAATTCAAGAGGGAAAAGATAGTAACAATGTCAGTCGTGATGAAATTTTGACTCTGTTAAAAGAATAAGAGATGAATATTGAATTTCGTAAAAGCTTTGAGACAGATCTACGCAATCTCAAAGATCGTAAAATTAAGCGACAAATTCAGGCAATTATTGAGGAGATAGAATCAGCCAAAAGTTTAACCGAGTTGCGTAATGTCAAAGCGATTCAAGGGTATCGAGGATTTTATCGCATTCGGATTGGGGATTATCGTCTTGGTTTATATTTAGAGCAAGATACTGTCGCCTTGGTTCGTCTTCTACACCGAAAGGAAATGTATCGTTATTTTCCTTAAAGACCTCATTAATATTAATTTTATATTAGATTTATTTTGAGCAAAGATAATTATTTTTAGAGAGAATTGAAAATGAAAATTAATATTGAGCAAGATGGAACTGATAACAATCAAAATAATACTTTTAATCTGAATATTCCCGAACCAAAAGAACGTCAAGCTGTCCCTAGTAATGTGGGCAAAAGTACGGTTAATTTTGTCGGGAGGGAAGATGAGTTAACCTTAATTCATCAGCAATTGCAAACAGAACAAGGGGTGATTGTTTGTGCAGTAGAGGAGTTTATTTTCTCCCGGAGGGTTTCGGTACAGCTATTGTCGTCATTCATCAATTACCCGCAATCCCAGAGACATTATGGCTAAGATTATTGGGTAGAGGAGGAACAAGAGAGAGAGCCATCGATGAATTAGAGAGATTATCGCCGAATAATCCCCTAAAATCGGCTTCCTTAAACTTATTGTATAATTTGAGTAGAAATTTAGAAGCGTTATCGAAAAAAACACAGGAGGATAGGGAGTTTATTATGCGTTTAGCTCCACTTTACCAACAGGATAGAGAACAAGCGGTTCAGCAAGGTATTCAACAAGGAAGACAACAGGGAGAAGCGGATTTAGTCCTCCGTCAACTTCAGCGACGTTTCGGTGAAATACCCCAGAATCTAGAAGAAACCATCCGTAATCTTTCTGTAGAGCGCTTAGAAGACTTAGGACTCGCTTTATTAGACTTTGACAATCTGGCAGATTTAGACAACTGGTTGCATCCGTGAACAATGGCGATCATCTCATTCATCCTTGATTATTCTATAGTTAAGGGGTCCACATCGATCGCCATACTTACCTTGGGTAAAACTAAGCTTTTCAGAGGAAGAAAAAGACCACCGATATCAGCCTTTTCTCCTGATAATTTTAACAGAATTTGCCAGCGATAACGGTTAGCCACGCGCATAATTGTTGCGGGTGCAGGTCCCAAAATATCCCAATCGGGACCGAAATTATTAACACATTCCTCCGCAACATTTTCGGCACTTTTCTGCACTGCTTCCCCATCTAAACCACTAAAGCGAATTAATACTAAACTGCCATAGGGAGGATAATTTAAACCCTCTCTCTGCATTAATTCCGTCTCGACAAAACCCTCATAATCGTGGGTTTGCACTGCTCTAATCACGGGATGTTCGGGGGTATAGGTTTGGATAATTACCTTTCCTTCTCTTTCTCCCCTTCCTGCTCTCCCTGCTACTTGAGTTAGGGTTTGAAAAGCGCGTTCGGAGGCGCGATAATCGGAGTGATAAAGTAAACCATCGGCAGCCATAATTCCCACTAAAGTAACTCGCTCGATATCTAATCCTTTGGTGAGCATTTGGGTTCCAACTAGGACATCGTATTCACCATCAGTAAATAGTTTTAATAGTTCCCGGGAAGCATTTTTGTTGCGGGTGGTATCACTATCAAAACGCAAGCAGCGCAAATCAGGAAATTCTTTGCTTAATTCTTGGGTGACTCGCTGAGTGCCAGTGCCGAAAAATTTTAGATAGGGAGAACCGCATTCAGGACATTGTTTCGGATGGATGCGACCATAGTTGCAGTAGTGACAGCGTAGTAATTCCTGCGCTCCCGGTTCGGTGTGGTGATAGGAGAGGGAGACATCACAGTGGGGACACTCTAGCACATAACCGCAACTTCGGCAAGATACAAAGGTACTATGACCCCGGCGACTGACGAATAAAATTGCCTGTTCTCCCTTGTCGCGCAGGGTTTCCAGAGATGAACGCAGGGATTGACTAAAAAGAGAACGATTGCCTCGTTGCAATTCCCTTCGCATATCGACGATTTCCACCCGCGGTAAGGGGCGATTTTGGATGCGATCGGGCAAAGATAGGTAAAGACGGGGATTAGCTTGGGATTCTAGCCATGTTTCTAGGGATGGCGTGGCCGAGCCTAAAATTACGGGACAATGGTTTAATTGAGATCGCCATTTAGCCACGGTACGCGCGTGATAGGTGGGGAGTAATTGGGTTTGTTTAAAGCTGCTATCGTGTTCTTCATCGAGGATAATCATGCCTAGGTGGGGTAAAGGGGCAAAAATCGCCGATCGCGTCCCGATAATGACTTGCGGGGTTCCTGTCAACATCTGTCGCCATGTATCGTATCTTTCCCCTTCCGAGAGGGCGCTATGATAAACATAGACTCGATCGCCAAAACGGGCCACAAAGCGATCGGTTAGTTGCGGTGTTAATCCAATTTCGGGGACTAAAACCAAGGCAGATTTACCCGCTGCTAAGACAGGTGCGATCGCCTGTAGATAGACTTCTGTTTTACCCGATCCTGTAACTCCGTGTAAGAGGACGCTTTCACCACCTTTCAGGGTTTGAATGGCTTCTAGGGCTTGTTTTTGACTAGAAGTGAGTGTTTTTGGTTGATCCCTGCTCATAATCGCCGAGGATAAGCGCAGAAATTCCCGGTCCTCAATCACCACATAACCCTTGTCAATGAGCGGTTTAAAATGTTTGGTCCCCGCGAGTTGTGCCAATTCTGGCAGCCACATTTCTCCCCCCTGATGACGGAGAATTTCGACAATTTTGCGCTGATTTTCAGTTAAATCAGCAGGAAAGTCAGTTATTAGCAGGGTAATAGCTTTTTTTTGTTTAATATTAGGACTTTTGGGTGCTTCTAGATAACTTTCCACCCAACCGCGCTTAACTAAGTCTCGGATACCGTAATTAGCATTTTTTACTTTTTCTTGCAGGTATTTCGCCGAATAATCGCCTTCTTTTTGATTTTTTAGCAGGGATAAAATCTGACGGGAGAGGGGAGTGCAAAAAACTTCCGCACCGGGGGGAATCGCTGCCGGTTTTAATCTGATGCGACGTTGGGAACTTCGCAGTAAACCCGTAGGTAAAGCGACGCGAACAACGGTGATTAAATCCGTTGCGTAGTATTGGGCGATTTTCGTCAATAACTGCCAATAATTATCGGGAAAAAAACCCTTAGCAATCACATCTTCCACGGGACGAATTTGATTTTCTTCTAGTCCTGCGGGCAAATTTTCGAGAAATCTAAGAGCGATTCCCCCAATTACCTGAGAACCGAAGGGAACGCTTAAAATATCGCCGATTTCTACCGTTAAATCCCCGGGGATACTATAGGTTAATATTTGCTGATCCTCTTGACTATCTCTAGGATAAGGGCGATCGACCAAAACCTCTAACCACGGTTGCCCAGTTGTGGTTAATTGGTAAGGTGTGCGAGGTTCCGCTACAGTTAGAGTAGCACAGCGATCGAGCATGGTTATCAGTTATCAGTTATCAGTTAGGGGTTGGGGGTTGGGGAGAATGGGGTGTTTAAATTATAGTTTAAAGCTTGAGGGGGAATAAAACTAGCTAATTTTGTCTAAAAAAACTTTAAATATGGCTTTTTTGCCCACAAATTTTGATTTTTAGCGCGTGAAATCTTGCCAAATGATAATTATTGGCTATTAGCTATTAAATCCCAGCCTAGTTAGTCAAAACTTGAGAATAGTTCTCAATAAAAAAAGCGAAAAATAGTAATAAAAAGCTGACCACTATCTTGATTGTTAAGAAGCGTGATCCTTACCTAGTCAAATACCAAAAACCTTAGTTAGAGTGTATGAGTAGAAACACAAAAAGCTCCTCCCATTCACCAGAAAATCTTATTGTCTGGTTCGGGGATTTGTAACCATCGACACAGAATCGCGCAATTATATCCCAGAAATTGCCGCCATTAATTAAGAAAACGTTTAAAAAATCTGCTCCCCGAAAATTCAATGTAACAATCAGCCCATTGGGGGGAACTGAGTTTTTCCCGCTATTATAACCCCACTCCATCCATAACTGCTTATGAAAATCTCTAAACTGGCTGCCGATGATAATTTTAATCAAATCATTGCCCTTGAGACAAATCCTTTAGAACTAGACAGCGTGGATTTTGCTGAAAGAACTGACGAAGATCTGACTGAACCTTTACCGGAAACCCTAAAAACCACTCGTGGGGGT
This sequence comes from Microcystis aeruginosa NIES-2549, assembly GCF_000981785.2. Lineage (NCBI taxonomy): Bacteria > Bacillati > Cyanobacteriota > Cyanophyceae > Chroococcales > Microcystaceae > Microcystis > Microcystis aeruginosa. Next base: position 1,095,585 of record NZ_CP011304.1, read on the forward strand.
AGTGGAACTGGATACGATAAAGGCAGCAATGAAGATACTGTTGGGGCATTTTTTAAAGAAATGGCGCGTTATCCCCTGCTTAATGCGGAAGAAGAAATTGAATTAGCCTACTCGGTTAAGTTTCTGATGGAAGCGGAAGAAGTGCGCCAAAAACTGCAAGAAAATTTACATCGTCCCCCGACGAAAACGGAATGGGCGATCGCTTTACAATTAGATAATGAACGTCAACTGGAAAACCGTCTTTATCGGGGAAGAACAGCTAAACGGAAAATGATTCGTTCTAATTTACGCTTGGTGGTTTCCATCGCTAAACGCTATTTAAATCGCGGGGTTCCTTTCTTAGATTTAATTCAAGAAGGTGCGATCGGACTCAACCGTGCGGCGGAAAAATTCGATCCCAATAAAGGTTATAAATTCTCTACCTATGCTTATTGGTGGATTCGACAAGCAATCACCCGCACTATTGCTAACGATGCGCGCACGATTCGTTTACCGATTCACATTGTCGAAAAACTCAATAAACTCAAAAAAGCGCAGCGCATTCTCAAGCAAGATTTACAGCGCAATCCCAATGAACGGGAACTCGCGGAAGCGTTAGAAATGACTCCCGAACAATTGCGGCAATTATTACAATTGCGTCGTCAATCTCTCTCTTTAAATCATCGTGTAGGGAAGGGAGAAGATACGGAATTAGTGGATCTGTTGGAAGATGATGATCTACAACTTCCCGAAGATAAAATGAATGAGATGATGATGCGTCAGGAAATTTTCGCGGTTTTAAGTGATGTTCTCACGGAACGGGAAAAAGATGTTATCTCCCTCCGTTATGGTTTAGCTACCAGTCAACCCTATACCCTAGAGGAAGTGGGGGGAATGTTCAATTTATCTCGGGAACGAGTACGTCAAATTCAAACTAAAGCGATGCGAAAATTACGTCGTCCTCAAGTCGCACGTCGTCTGAAAGGATGGTTACATTAATAATTTTTTCTAACTCGTTCTCTCCTCTCTCCTTTTTCCTGGAGAGCTTTTTTTGTCGATCTTTAGCTTAAAATTAAGATAAAGTTGATTTTCTCAGTAGATAGTCCTAATACCTATGAACCTACATCTTCCCCCACCACAAGAGCATCTAATTCAACAGAAAGTGAAAACGGGAAAATATCAATCTCCAGAAAATCATCCTCTCATAGATGGAGAAACTTTTGTCACTGAAATTATTCATCGTTAATATACTAGGTAGTTAGAAGCTGAATATAATAGGCAATTTCTCAGCTATTTTTTCTAGTTCTGAATAAAATCAAATTTAATTCAATATGTCTAAAAATTCTTGGTTAATTCCCGATAATATTTATTTTCTCAACCATGGTTCCTATGGTGCAACCCCTAGAATAGTCTTGGATTATCAGCAACAATTGCGGGAACGAATGGAAAGGCAACCCTTAGCATTTTTGGGGAGAGAATTAGAGGGTTTATTAGATATTGCTAGGCAAAAATTAGCGGATTTAGTGGGAGTAAATAGCGATGATTTAGTCTTTGTTCCCAATGCAACCACAGCAGTAAATGCGGTGTTAAATTCCTTAACTTTTCAGGAAAATGAGGAAATTCTGATCACCGATCAGACCTATAATGCTTGTGCTAATGCAGTTAAACATATAGCTAAAAGATGGGGTTTAAAGGTAATTATCGCTAAAATTCCCTTCCCTGTGCAGTCTCCTTTAGAAATTAGTCAAGCAATTTTAGCATCTGTTTCTCCCCGGACAAAATTAGTAGTTTTAGATCATGTCACCAGTCCCACGGCCTTAATTTGGCCCATCGCAGAAATTGTGCAAGAATTAAATAATCGGGGTATTGATACTCTCATCGATGGCGCCCATGCTTTAGGTTTTTTACCCCTTAATATCAGGGAAATTAATCCCACCTATTATACTGCTAATTGTCATAAGTGGTTATGTAGTCCCAAGGGGGCTGCTTTTCTCTATGTGCGCGGGGATAAACAGGCAATAATTCGACCTTTAACTATTAGCCATGGTGCCAATTCTCTTCGACAAGATCGCTCCCGTTTTCAGTTAGAATTTGCTTGGATGGGAACCGATGATCCCAGCGCTTATTTATCGGTGCCAAAAGCGATCGAGTTTTTAAATTCTCTCTCTATTGATGGTTTACTGGGTCTGATGGCGAGGAATCATAATTTGGTTTTAAAAGCCAGAAATTTGCTTTGTCATGCCTTAGAGGTCAATTATCCCTGTCCAGAATCAATGATCGGATCGATGTCCTCAATTCTAATTCCTAGTTATGCTTGGACAGCAGAAGATTTATCCAGACAACTGTGGGAAAAATATCAGATTGAAGTGCCGATAATTCCTTGGGGAGAAGCCTCATTAATTGTGAGGATTTCTGCTCACTACTATAATTCGATCGAGCAGTATGAATATTTAGCTGCGGTTTTAAATTACCTGCTATTGGAGCCAAGATAATTTTGCTAAAACGCTTCCTGGACCATAGTTTCCTTGAGCATTTCTAAACCCTTTTTCACCCGACGGGAGACGGTGACAACACTAATACCTAATTGTTCAGCGGTTTCCCGTTGAGTAAGATCCTTAAGGAAGACAAATTCGAGAATATGACGGGTTTTGTCTTCTAATTGAGCCAGTGCCTGTTGTAAACGAATGCAATCCTCTTGACAAAGTTGAAAGCTGCGATAACCGGGATCGGGAATGAGGTCTTTTAAACAAGTATTATTATCTTCATCGTTATTAACCGTCGCATCGAGACTAAGAGGTTCACGATTTTGGAAAGCCAGTTTTACCTCTTGCCATTCTTCGAGGGAAATATTTAAAGCGAGGGAGATTTCCGTATCATTGGGTTGACGGTTGTGGACAGTTTGGAAATCCCGACGCACATTTGTCGCTTGTCTGCCTAAATCCAACCAACGGCGAGGAATCCGAACCGTGTAACCTTTATCGCGTAAATAGTGTTGAATTTCGCCGCGAATATAGGGAATAGCGAAAGAACTAAAAGCATGACCTTTGCTGCTGTCAAAACGATTGATCGCCCGAATTAACCCCATACAGCCAACCTGCACTAAATCTTCGTAATTTTCATGGCATTGATTGACCCAATGATGAGCTTCCCTTCTGACTAATCCTAGGTTCAACTCCATAATCCGATCCCGTAACTTATTCTCGCCTGTTTTTTGGTATTTTTGAAACAGGCTAAGAGTTTCCAGCTTAAGATTTTCTTTATTTAGGACAGACATAGCGTGCTAACAGACTTAAAGAACCATTGGCTGTAAAGGATCACTATTGCAATTAGCTTTGACAAATCCCAATACATCTAGATTAGAAGCGGAAAGCAATCACAACAATGTCATTCACTCTGATTATGATACAGCCTTTATATAGAGACTTGTGTGATTTCACGCAGTCAAGGCAGTATTTAAAGACACAAATGAGCTAAAACGCTGTAATTTAGTCAGCGCAATAAGAATTGTTAATTGAGAAGGGACAGAAGCAACCGGATTATTCCTACAGCCTTTCTCGTAAAGGTGAAGTATAGATTAAACCTTGCCGAAGTAAGGATTTCAGACGCAAAAACTTAGCTCATCTATCGGAGAAACGCTGTAATATCTAGAAAACTACAACTCAAACAAAGGCAAACTCTGATCCTTATTTTTCGGCAATTTCGCCAGTAATCCTAAATGTTCGTAGGCGGCGGCCGTCACCACGCGACCCCGGGCAGTACGATTAAGATAACCTATTTGTAATAAATAAGGCTCATAGACCTCCTCGATTGTCTTGGCATCTTCCCCCGTGGCTGCCGCTACCGCTTCTAATCCCACGGGTCTGCCTTGAAACTGTTCGATCATCGTCTTTAATACTAATCGATCGGTCCAATCTAAACCCATAGAATCCACATTTAATTGATTTAATCCCTCAGCGGCTAACTGGGGGGTAATCATAGTTTCTCCCTTCACCTGCACATAGTCGCGTACCCGTTTTAATAAACGATTGGCAATGCGTGGAGTTCCCCGACTGCGACGGGAAATTTCGATCGCACCTGCTTCAGTCATGGGAATATTAAAAATAGTGGCACTTCGGAGAATAATTGTGGTCAATTCCTCGACTGTATAGAAGCGCAGACGTTGAATCATGCCAAAACGATCGCGCAAAGGCGAAGTTAAAGAGCCAACTTTGGTAGTAGCACCGATTAAAGTAAAGGGAGGTAAAGAAATACTGCGAATTTTCGCCGCTTGACCCTTGCCAATCGTCACATCCAGTCGATAATCCTCCATCGCCGGGTATAATAACTCCTCCGTCACCCGATTCAGTCGATGAATTTCGTCGATAAAAAGAATATCCCGGGGTTTAAGATTGATCAGGATGCCGGTAATGTCCCGGGGACGCTCTAAAGCGGGAGCGGCCGTAATGCGGCAATTTACTCCCATCTCAGCCGCTAAAATTAAAGCCATGGTGGTTTTTCCTAATCCCGGCGGCCCGTAGAAGAGCAAATGATCGATCGCTTCTTGTCTAGCTTTGGCCGCGGCGATGGTGACTTTTAGATTAGCCTTTAAGTCCTGTTGACCGATATAATCCTCTAGGGATTGCGGACGGATCTGCGCTTCTGCTTTTTCCGTTTCTTCTATAGTGGGATTGGCAGTGAGCAGATTTTCCTCGGCAGCCGGGGGGGAATTATGCGATCGTTTGATGGCCATTGTTACAATCAAGAGTCTAGGATATGTTAGCGAAGCGGATTTTGCCTTGTTTGGATGTCAATAAAGGTCGGGTAGTGAAAGGGGTTAATTTTGTCAATCTTCAGGATGCTGGCGACCCCGTGGAGTTAGCCCGCTTGTATAATCAGGCAGGGGCCGATGAGTTGGTTTTTCTTGATATTACTGCTACCCATGAAGATCGCGACACGATTATTGATGTAGTCTATCGCACGGCGGAACAGGTTTTTATTCCTCTGACCGTGGGGGGTGGTATCCAATCCTTAGAAAATATTAAAAATTTGTTAAGAGCCGGGGCCGATAAAGTCAGCATTAACTCGGCTGCCGTGCGCGATCCACAATTGCTCGATCGAGCCAGCGATCGCTTTGGGAAACAGTGTATTGTGGTGGCAATCGATGCTAGACGACGTAGGGATGAGCATAACCCCGGTTGGGAGGTTTATGTTCGGGGTGGACGCGAAAATACGGGTATTGATGCTTTATTATGGGCGCAAGAAGTGGAAAAACGCGGGGCGGGTGAGTTGTTAGTTACCAGTATGGATGCCGACGGCACGCAAGCGGGTTACGATCTGGAATTGACAAAAGCGATCGCGGAAAGGGTGGAGATTCCTGTGATTGCTTCGGGAGGAGCGGGTAATTGTCAGCATATTTACGAAGCATTGACGGAAGGGCGGGCAGAAGCGGCTTTATTGGCTTCTTTACTCCATTATGGTCAATTAACCATCGCTGAGGTCAAAAATTATCTGCAAAATCAACAAGTACCCGTGCGTTAGCCCGGGAAAATGAGGGCAAGATTAGCAGAACTTAATCTAGTGATTGAGTCGGTTAATGTTATTAGTTGCTGCCGATTTCTTCGGACTGAAACCCAAGAAGAGCAAGGTTTACAGCTATTACTGAAAGCTAACGGCCGACGGCTGACAGCCCCGATCGAGCAACCGGCAAAAATCCCTGTTTTTAACTTCCGTCCGATTATCCCTGGGGAAAATTATGTATTAGAATAGAGGAAAGTTAACAAAATTTAAAATATGTTAGTTCCGATTCTCATCTTTGACCTCGGTCTTGTGGCCTGGTCATTGCATCTGATGCAGCAAGCGTTCGACCAGCAAGAGTTTTCCTTGATGCTGGCGGGAACCTTAGTAGCAGCAGCGGCAGCGGCTATGTTAGTAGTTTATTTCCTCATGGGTCACTGTTTAACCTATTTAACCCAAATTCCGGCTCCTGTCTAAATGGGGGCGATTGTTTTACCATTGTCTATGAGCGATCGCCTTTTGTCTGACAAATTTTTTTCTCTTCACCCCTTGACAAAAAATTATATTTAAGCTATATTCAAAGATGGTCTTCAAGGGGTTATAGCTCAGTTGGTAGAGCACCTCAATGGCATTGAGGGGGTCAGCGGTTCGAATCCGCTTAGCTCCATAGGGTTAGGATAAGAGTTTCGGGATTACTTGAGACTAGAAAAGTAACGAGGAGATGCTAGATTGAAAGAGGATTTCTGGTTAGAAAAGTCTCTTTTTACCTCGATACTATCTCAGGACGAAATTAGTTATATGATAGAGCTTTTTAAGCAACTACCTCGTTGGTTGCGGCTAAGTCTAGTTTTTCCGCTCTTATTTCTCAATGGTTGGTTATTATTCCAATTATTTAGCTATCTAGAACCCTTAGTCAGTATTTTTGTCACTGCTAGTTTACTAGCTTTTGTCTTAGATGTTCCCATCAAACTGCTGCAAAGACGCGGGGTTAATCGCAGTGGTTCGATCGCTATTGTCTTTTTAATTGCCCTATTAATTTTAATTGTTTTAGGTTTAATTTTAATTCCCCAGATTGTCGAGCAATTAAGCAGTTTAATCAATAGTTTGCCCCAGTGGATCGAGTCGGGAACCGAACAGATACAAAATTTAGAAAAGTGGGATAAAACTCAGAAATATGCGATTTATATCGAGCAATCAATCACCCAGTTATCGGAACGACTAACCAATGTTTTACAAACTCTTAGCACTCAATTACTAAGCTTTGTGCTGGGAACTATCAACAGTATCCTAAACATTCTCTTTGTTCTAGTTCTCACCGTCTTTCTGGTTCTCTATGGCGAACAAATTTGGGAGGGAATTTTAAGTTGGATTCCCTCTCCCTGGAATCTCAAATTAAGAACGATTATTCGTCAAACTTTTGAAACTTATTTTGCCGGTCAAACCATTTTAGCGGGAATTCTCAGCCTTGCTCAAATTTTTGTTTTTGTGATTCTCAAGGTCGATTATGCCCTATTATTCGGGGTGGCGATCGGTATAACTACATTAATTCCTTTTGCCAGTGCCTTTACCATTATTGGCATCAGTACCCTACTGATGTTTCAAGATTTTTGGTTAGGGTTAAAAGTTTTGACCCTGACTATTATTGTCGGTCAAATTAATGATAATGTCATCGCCCCTCGGTTAATGGGAGGTATGATCGGACTTAATCCCGTCTGGATTATTCTATCTCTTTTTATCGGTGGCAAAGTAGCAGGAATTCTCGGTTTATTGATAGCAGTTCCCATCGCTAGTGTGCTGAAAAGTACCATCGATATTATCCGCTCACAGCAGCGGGAAAAAGAACCGGTAGTTTTCCTAGAAGAAACGGTGAAAAATTCCTCGGAGGAGAGCAAATAATCATAAATCCTGTTTTTTCAGTGAACAGTAAACAGTAATGAGTGAATTGAAAACTCACATCTGCTAACTGCTAACTGATAACTGATAACTGATAACTGATAACTGTTATGAGCGGCTAATTTCTTCGAGAATAGCCATCGCTTCTGTCACCCTATCCCTAGGGATAAATAAATGATCGTGATAATAACCAGAAATGACATTGACGCTAATTGCCGCTTCGGCCAGTTTCTTGCTAATCACCGCTAAAAATCCCACCGCCGCTAAACTAGAATGCACAGAAAGAGTAATTTGTCTATAAATATATTTGTACTGTAAGTTCTGGCGATCGGCTTGCTGACGGGGAATAATCACCGTTATGCCTTCCTCTTCCTGAAATTGGCAGATAGGAGTTAATTGTAGCTGTTCTAGTCCTGTGGCTGTTAGGGAAGAAAAAACGAATTCTTCGGTATTTAGGACTGGTTTCAGGGATTGGAGCAGAATATTGAGGTTAGTTTCGCCTTCCTTCGGTTTTTCTGGCGATTTTTTCGCCGCATCCATACAATGATTAGCGGCAGCGTCAGCCAAACTATTTTTAGCTCGTTCAATCCAGCGCCAGCTAATGCGATCGAATTGGGCGACTAATTGACAAGCACGCTGATAAAAGGGACGTAAACTATCGCTTTTTACCTTCCAGTCTCCCTTAACTTGATTGATGACTAATTGACTGTCTCCCCGAATTTCTAGGCTTTTTAAGCCTAATTCTTGGGCTTTTTCCAATCCAATAATCAATCCCGTGTATTCAGCCTCGTTATTAGTGGCCCTCTCCATATATCTAGTCGTAGTCAAGGAATTACCCTCGGCTAAAACTATTACCGCTGCACCGGCTGCTCTCCCCGGATTGCCGCGAGAACCACCATCAAAATAGAGAATTGCTGAATTATCGGTTTTTTGAGCTTTTTTATCCATAATTTTCGTTAATAAATCTTGTTATCTCCATTTTTATCCCTTTGACAATTGTAGGCGGTAGCGATTCCTGTCGGCAAAGCGGACAAGCAAGATTTTAGCCGATCGCCGCTACTGGGTAACTTTTTTTTCTTCAGGTTATTGACAATTATTTGCAGTTGTCGGTTATACTGAGAACATCAGCCTAGAGTTATATTGCTAATAGTTCTCAATTAAAAGCCCCATGGGTATAGACAAATGGCCATCGGAAGGTGAGAAAATCTTCAATATTAGTGCTTGGGATCGCTGGCAGGTCTACCACTGGCTCCAGGCCCTAGACATTGAATGTAAATGCTCGCTCCATAAGCTTTTGCCGGTTCGCATCGAGGGACAGGATCAACTTTTACAGCTGTGGATTGTCCTGCGATGGGTAGAGGCTTCCCAAGGCTGTTTAATCGCTTGGCTGGAAACCTGTTGGCGGGTATAATCCTTGAGAAAAATTAGCAATCTGAGAGTAAAAAGTGAGAAAGTATGTCAAAATCTGTAACTACCATGGTTCCCTTTCAAGTAGTCGGTCAATTCCTCGGTTTTGTCCTCAAGGACGGATATAAGGTAAAATACCTGAGAATCAGTGTTGATAAACGGGAATATTGGTTTAAGCCCGAAAAAACACTGCGAGACCACATACCTCTCAATATTGCTCTCCACTCATGGCTAAAAGTGACGGGAGAAAGTAGTCTTTGTTCAAAAAAGGGAAAATTAAAACTGAGGGTACTAGGGATTGAGCATTTATCCGGGGAAAAAACCCCAGAAGTGGCCCCAGTAAAAGCGCAAAAAGCCACCGTCTTAATCTGTCAGAAGTCCGATTGTTGGAAAAATGGCGGTGCGAGAGTCTGCCAAAGGTTAGAGAGTGGTTTAGAGGAAAAAGGACTGGGAGAAGCGGTGAATATTAAATTAACCGGCTGTTTAAAACAGTGCAAAAAAGGCCCGAATCTGGTGGTTATGCCCGATAAAAAGCATTATAATCAGGTAGCTCCCCAAGATGTCCCCTCCCTAATCGAGCGGCATTTTGCCACTTCTGAGCAAGGGAATAGCCTATCAGTTTAACCAGAAATTTAATCGGCGATCACTATTGACAAACGATCTTTTTTGTGTATCAAAGGGACGAAGTGCCTAAAATTGTAATAAATTAGGGGTAGAAAAAGTCAATTCTTGCCACCGATAATTTATGACTGCTGCCACTGCAACCTTGTTAATTTCTTGTCCCGACCAGATTGGTCTGGTGGCGAAAATCGCTAATTTTATCTACGCTAATGGCGGCAATATTATCCACGCCGACCAACACACGGATTTTTCGGCGGGATTGTTTCTGATGCGGATAGAATGGCAATTAGAGGGGTTTAATTTATCCCGTGGGATGATCGAACCAGCTTTCGCCGCTATTGCCAAACCTTTGCAGGCTAGTTGGTCTTTACATTTTTCCGATACTGTCCCGCGTCTAGCTATTTGGGTGACAAAACAGGAGCATTGTCTCCTCGATTTATTATGGCGACAACAGGCGGGAGAAATTAGGGCAGAAATTCCTTTAATTATTAGCAATCATCGACAATTACAATCAGTTGCCAATCAATTTGGTATTGATTTTTATCATCTTCCTATTACTGCCGAAACCAAGATTGAACAGGAAGCCAGACAATTAGATTTACTGCGGGAATATCGGATAGATTTAGTGATTTTAGCGAAATATATGCAGGTTCTCACCCCAGATTTTATTAACTTTTTTCCCAATATTATCAATATTCATCATTCTTTTTTACCGGCTTTTGCGGGAGCTAATCCCTATCAACGGGCTTACGATCGAGGAGTAAAAATTATTGGAGCTACCGCCCATTATATCACTGCCGATCTCGATCAGGGGCCAATTATCGAGCAGGATGTGGTCAGAGTTAGCCATCGCGATACCGTAGCAGATTTAATTCGTCAAGGTAAGGATTTAGAAAGGGTGGTGTTAGCGCGAGCGGTACGTTTACACTTGCAAAATCGCGTTTTGGTTTACGCTAATCGCACGGTAGTGTTCACTTAAAATGGTATAAGATGTACTTGACAAAAAAGAGAGCATTGAAGGTTAAAAATTAGGAAGTACCGGCGCAATTGACTAAAATAGTAATAGACCAAATCAGAGAGAAAAAATCATCTATGGCAACTACATCAGAAGACGTATGGCGACTCTTAGCCGAATTAACTGCCGCTCAAAAAGAAACTGACCGACAACTCAAGGAAGTCAGTCAACAACAGAAGGAGACTGAACTACTATTGAAGGAAGTTAGTCAACAACAGAAGGAAAACGCCCAACAACAGAAAGAAACTGACAAACAACTCAAAGAACTGGGCAAACAAATTGGGGGACTCGGTGCCAAATTCGGCAGCTTTACCGAAGGACTTGCCCTTCCTTCAATGGAAACGATTCTCAGACAACGCTTTGGTATGGAAGTTATCAGTCCCAGTGTGCGAGTCAGTAAAGAAGGACAACACCTAGAAATTGATGTTCTTGCCTATAGCAATGGTGAGCTAAATACTGCTTATATCGTTGAGGTTAAAAGTCATGCCAGAGAGGATTCTATTACACAATTAAAAAGTATTTTGCAACGGTTTCGCCGCTTTTTTCCTGAACACAAAGATAAAAAACTCTATGGCATATTAGCGGCGGTTGATTTATCCCCGGAATTACGCGAAAAAATTCTGCAAGAAGGGCTTTATGTGGCTCGGATTCATGACCAAGTATTTGAATTAGATATTCCCGATAATTTTCAACCTCAAACCTATTAAATAACCCTGCCTTTAGGAAAAACTTTTTCAGTAAGCTTTATTGTACTTGTCCGCGCAGAGCATAACGATCTTTTTCTAAACCGAAAGCGAAGAGAAAAGAATGGCGTATGGTGGGGTTAGAAAGAGTAAAAAAGAGAAAGAGAGCGATAACAGCTAATCCTGACGATAAACTAAACATAGTTTTGTAGGAAATTGCTAAAACCCCCAGAATTGGACCTGCTAAGGCCGTTCCCACATCAAAACCGCCGATACAGATAGAATAGGCCCGGCCGCGTTCTTGGGGTCCAGAGCGATCAGAGATTAAAGCCAGTAACATAGGGAATAAAATCCCCCCTCCCGTACCTTCGAGAATAGCGGCTAAAATTAAATCGGAAGGAGATCGAGCAGAAGATAGAACCAACATGGATAAACCATAGCAAAAAACGCTAATAGTGATGAATAAACCCCGTCCATAGCGATCACTGGCTCCTCCCGACAAAATCCGTCCGATTACCCCCGATACTGCCGCACAACTGTAGAATAGACCGGCACTGAAAGGGATCTGATTTTCGAGGAGAAACAGGGGTAAAAAAGCGACTAAACCGCCGAATAAAGTGCCAACCAGCAGAAAAACTAAAGTGGGGACTAAAAAAGCTCGCTCTTGACATAATGCCCAAAAACTGCGCTCAATTGTCTGATTTTCTGCCTTCATTTCGGCTAATTTTTTCTTGAAGTCCGGTTCTTGAATGGAGAAACTCAGGAGAAAGGCGATCGCTCCTGAAGTGGCGGAAACTAGAAATAAACCGTCATAACCGATCGATTCGTAGAGATAACTGCCTAAAGCTGGACCGATTCCCATGCCTATGGGTGCAGTTAAGCTCATATAACCAATTATCTCTCCCCGTTGACGAACGGGGCAAAAATCCACCACTAGGGTACTGTAACCAGTGGTAAAAGCGGCGATACTGAGGCCATGGTAGGCGCGAACGGCGAATAAAGAGGAAAGATCGCGAAAAAATAGATAACCGAGGGGTGCGGTAGCGGCGACAATAGTTCCAAATAAAACCACTAATTTGCGACTGCGGCGATCAACTAGATTGCCTAACCAACTGCGCGATAAAATTAAACCGATAGCAAAGGCCCCCATGACAAAACCGATATCTTGTTTGCTACCGCCTAGGGAGTCAATATAGGTGGGGAGAGTGGGGACGAGAGTGGTGATACTTATCCAGAAAAACAGCGCCGTGACGAAGAGGATCAGTAGTTGACGACGAGTTTCGGCAGTAAGCGATCGAAAAGTTTTGAAAGCGTTCACAACAGCGACCGTCACAGGCAACAAAAAGACCCGGAGATCACGCCAGTCACAAGCATCCCGTATTGCTGCTACCTTCCGGTCCTGACAAGGTTAAGGCGTTGCGATCGCATGAGTCCGAGTCTTTTCTATCATAACATCTTTTTCGGGGATACCGGTATTTTTTTCCGGAGAATTTCCTCTCAATCTAGACTGTGAACAGAAATTTCCTCAACGAGGGGGTTTTTGCAATTGTTGTTGTAGAGAAGTTTCTGGTTCGATCGCCAATCCGCTAAACTGTCGGATGAAGAGGGAAGGACTCTCGCTGGAATCGGCAGCGAGGAAAAATAACCAACGGCTGCCGGGGGTGAGTTGTTCGATGGAATTGAGGTTACTTGTCAACCAAATTAGCGGTAAATTAGGCAGATTGGCGTTTTTTTGACTAGCTTTTGCATCTATAACCGCTAAAGTTTCTAAAATGACCCTTTCCCCCTGAATTAAACCCGTTTCACCGGTCCAGAGTTTCACATTTAATTGCCGACGATGGGCATAAAAATAGAGGGAAGCAGCGGCAATAATCGCCTGTTCAAAACTGTCTTCTTGCCAATCACAGAGGGTATCGAGACAGATAATCACTTCCTGTCCCCCCGTTAACACTTCTAATTCCCGAATTTGCAATTCTCCCAAACGGGCGCTAGTTTTCCAGTGAATTAAACGGGTAGAATCACCCTGGCGATATTGTCTCAGGTTACGCGTAAGTCCTTGACTAGCCCTTTGATAATAGCGATTATTTTCTAATTTTTGTGCCACCTCTTGACCGAGGGAATCGATCAGGGGACATTGTTGTAAGGGTAAAACTTGGGGATAAACTAAAGCTTTAGCCGCTGCTTGACTACAACGACGACACCAAAATAAACCGAGAGGGGCTGCTGTTCTTAATTGTACTTCTTGCCATTGATAAATACCCCTTTTACTGGTGGGTAAATAATAGGTCAAACGATGGCAACTTTTGGAGGCAATCGCTTCTATTGGGGTTATTTTTGGCTGATTGAGGACAATTGGCAGCAGATCTGTCACTTCTAACAGATTTATCGGCTGATTGCTAGTATTTTCTATCTCTAGGCTAATACTAAGATCGTCTCCCGCACTCACGGGTACAATGGCAAGACGACGCACTTTTAGGGGAAGAAGGGAACGACGGGGTAAAATTATTGATAAAATTAAAAGAGCGATCGTCGTGCCACAGATAGCATACAACCATCCCGCCATGGTATTGGTCGCAGCTCCGAAAAAACAGAGGGTAATGCCAATGATTACCCCACCACCGTAAGCGGGTAAGATACCGCGATCTTCTAACCAAGTTTTCATCGGGTTTAGTGGTTTTGTCGTCTTTGCTAGAATGCTAAAAATCAGGACCACATCTCTATAATTCCCCCAAAAGCCCTGAGAAACTATCACAGAGATCGGACTGATCAGCCAAAAGATTTCTATCCCTTGCCACTACTGTTATTTTTCTTAACAAAACTTAACAATTGAGGGCAAAATTTTGCTTGCTTTTGTGGGCAGATTTTGGGATAATATTTTTAAAAGAGTTTATTCATAATCGGAATCTAAGCAGTCAAAAATAAACACAAACATCCCATTATGAAACAAGCATAACCCAAGCCGCCGCTAAAGTCAAGCACTCATTCCTAATAATTATTAGATTTCTTGCATAATTAATTTTTCAGAGTTCAAATATTTATTAGTACAAAAAGACCATTTGGAAGTTAAGGAATTGATCAGGGTTTGAGCGAGTCAATTGGCGATCGCATTTTCGGCACTTTTCTGCTTACTTTATTCGCTAAAAAGCATACAGGATAAAGGTAACAGCAATTTTAAAACCCTTCCCTTAAAAAAGTAAGCGAACAATGAGTCGAAGGCTCTGCCTTAAAGTAGTATTCAGGTAGAACCTGGGAACGCGCTAAAAATCAGGTCCACACTTCTAGAATTATCCCAAAAGCCTTGAGAAACTATCAAGGAGATCGGACTGATCTGTTCAGGGATTTCTCTTCCTTGCCACTCTTAGGACTTTTTCTTAACAAAACTTAACAATTGATGGCAAAATTTTGCTTGCTTTTGTGGGCAGATTTTGGGATAATATTTTTAAAAGAGTTTATTCATAATCGGAATCTAAGCAATTGCTGATAAACACAAACATCCCATTATGAAACAAGCATAACCCAAGCCGCCGCCAAAGTCAAGCACTTACTCTAATTATTTTTCGCCTGAAACTTCTAATTCCGTGGGGGGTTGGGGGTATGAATTAAAATAACAAAGGTTGAAACCCGTGTTTGCGGGAAGCTGCGCCGATTTGTTCCATTTTAGGGACGGTAATTTGATTGCGTCCCCAGGAAAAATTAGTTTGCCAACCCTCCAACTCCAATAAAATCGCCTCGGCAAAACAGGCAAACATTTGACGAGAGGGAATATCCATATTAACGATTTTCATAATTTTCCAGTCAATATCGAGGGAATGCTCGACAATGCCGCCCTTAATCACCGAAATATCGGGGGCATTTAACACCATGCCTAAATTTTTCGGATAACCACCATCAATAATAATACAGGGGCGCTTGAGTTTATCTAGATCAATTTCCACCCCTTTAGGCATACTAGCCACCCAAACAATGATATCAGCTAGGGGTAAAGCCTCCTCTAGGGGAAGAATTTTACCGCGTCCTAACTCCTCTTGGAGAGATTGTAAACGCTCTTGATTGCGTGCCACATAGATTAGTTCTTTTGTATCGGTTTTTTCATTTAACCAACGACAAACGGCGCTGCCGATATCTCCAGTTGCCCCGCAAACCACGACAGTAGATTGAGCGAAATCGATGCCCATTTTTTCAGCGAGGGTTTCTACCTGAGTGCAGATGACGTAAGCGGTGTGGGTGTTACCGGTGGTGAAACGGCCAAAATCTAGCTCGATATTGCGCACCTGTCGATTATCTTTGAGATTAAACTCCTCGAAAATAATTGAAGAAAAACCGCCGAGTGCGGTGATATTGATATCACTTTTTTGAGCGAGTGCCATGGCATTTAGCACCTTACGAATAGCAGACTTTACCCAACGATTCGACAACATCTCTGGTAAAAAACAGGATTCGATATATTTTCCTCTGATGGTTTGCCCCGTGATGCTGGTGACATGAAAATCATCGACAATTTGCGGGGGGGCAGCACACCAAAAATCTAATCCCTGGTTAGCATATTCAGGATAACCTAGATCGTCGGCGACCGATTGGGCGTGTTCTAAACTGGTAAGATGACCTATAAGACCAAACATTGATTGTTCTTTCGTTAGACTAGATGGCACTAGATAAAAATTAGGATATTGCTAAGAAATCGTTAAGACTCTTAAATATAATACACAAAAGCGCCGCTCTGTGTTGAGCGGCAGCCGGGGGGAAGAAAAGAAATTTCGATGCTGAAGCTTTAGACAGCAGTTAATCCGTAGGCAGACATTCGCATGATATCACGGGTGCTGAAACCAATATTGCTTAAAGCTTCCCCGTAGCTAATCATAAAGTCTTCCACGAGGGCCTCTTTTTCCATACCGAGGACGCGAGCATCATCCTCGACTTGATTGAGCATTCTCCAGACAATGGGAAGATTAGCGCGATTTGCTGCTTCTAGTTCCTCTTTAGCGGTTTCAAAGTTAGCTTTTAGCCATTCTTCGCCAAAATTGAGATGTAAATATTCGTCTTTAACTACGCTTTCAGTAATTTTACGCGCAAAAGGATCAGCAACAGGAATATAAATATTATAGGCAGCGATCGCAAAAGCTTCGATAATCAAAGATTGGATTAATAAACAGGTGACAACTTTACCTTCTGCGTAGGCAATTTGGAAGTTCTCGTGCAGAGAGGAAAAGAATGCTCTGGCATAATCCATATCAGGAGTGATTTGCAAATTTTGGCCGCAAGCTTGAAAACCTTTCATGTGACGGTTTTCCATTTTTGCCAGACGGTGTAACTCTTCTTTGTTATCGGCGAGGATGTCTGCTAATTGAATATAATTGCTATTGGCCTCGTATTCGCCTTCAATAACGATGGCATTAATGCGACTATAGGCTGATTTATAGGTTTCGCTGGTGAAATCAAGCTCTGATGATACAGCAAGCTCTGGCATAAACTCGATTGACTCCTATTTCTGACGAGATTTTTCCGACGTTCTTTCCAGTCTAGGGTAAGCCTTCTAGATGGAGTTATCTTTTTACGAGTCTAGCTCGATCGGTCTTTTTTGTATAGCTTGGCTTGAGAGGCTGACTTCCCAAGTTAGCTATAGCGGTTATCTTTTGCCACTGAAAACAAGTTTAGAGGCAACCCCTTCTTAACAGACGAGATTGCCGGCTGTTTGCTCAAACCGTGGCCAAAGATTTCTGGCGCTCGGCCTGTTGTAAGATGGCCCTGGCTGCCTGTTTACCCGATAAAGTGGCTCCTTCCATGCTATCAATGTAATCCTGTTGGGTATAACTACCAGCCAGGAAAAAGTTAGGGATAGGAGTCGCTTGCGAGGGACGATAGACATCCATCCCCGGTGCTTCCCGATAGAGACTCTGGGCCAATTTCACCACACTAAACCAAGTCATCTTTAACTCCCGGGAGGAGGGAAATAACTGATGGACTTGCGCTAAAACGTGCTGGGCAATATCTTCATTTTTAGCTTTAATAAAAGGGTCTCCGGGGGTTAAAACCAACTGTAATAAAGAACCTTCTCCGGGGCGATAATAATCCCTAGGACTGGTGAGAGCAAGATCTGCAAAACAGGAAAAATCCGCTTGGTGGGTGTACAAAAGATTGTCAATTCCCACCGCTTTTTGCAGTTGTCGGCGTTTTTCGGCATCATTTAACTCCGTCACCCAACCGTCAAAACGCAATTGTACCGTAGCGACGGGGACGGCTTCTAGTCGGAAAATATTGTCAAAAATCGGCATTTTCCGCCAATCTTGGGGAATAAGACGCTGAATACCGGGGACATCACCAGCGCAAACATAGGCATCTGCGGTGATAGTTTCCGTGGTTTCTCCGTTAGCGACGATCATGCCATTAACTTGCAGATTTTCGCCCTCTCCAGAATAGAGAATTTCCCGCACCTGACGACGGGTAGAGATTTTGGCACCCCGTGCCTCCAGATAGTTAATAATCGGTTTATGTAGGTATTCGTGGGGGGAACCTTCCAACATCCGCAGGACGGAAGCTTCGGTTTTAGCGGCAAAAAATTGGAAAATCGTCAGCATACAACGGGCCGAGATATTTTCCGTATCGATAAATCCTAAGGCATAGGCGATCGGATTCCACATTTTTTTTAAACTGCCGTCATTACCGCCATGGCTACGAAACCAATCGGCAAAACTAATCGAGTCTAGATCCCGAATCGTTTTCATCGCTCCTTGGAAGTCTATCAGACCGCGGACGATGGGACTGGTACCTAAGGCCAGAGAATTAAAGATTTTATCGGCTGCTGAGAGTTGGGAGGAGGTAAAAAAGGCTTTTAAACCGTTAAAAGGCGCACCTGCGGCGAAACGGAAGTCTAATTCGCCGATTTTTCCCCCTTCGTTGATAAAAGTGTGGGTGTGTTCTTTGAGTAGTAGGGATTGAAAAGCGCCCACTTTTTTCATTAACTCAAAAAGATTATAGTAACAACCAAAAAAGACGTGCAAGCCCATCTCGATGTGATTACCGTCCGCATCTACCCAACTACCGACTTTTCCCCCGACAAAGGGACGAGATTCTAAGATTTCTACTGTACAGCCCGCATCGACCAGATCGATAGCTGTTGCCATTCCCGCTAATCCCGCACCAACGATCACCACTCGCATTTGTCAAGTTCCTGTTACAATTTTTCACTAAATCTTTATTTTACCCCGATCGGTCTGGTGTTTCTCGCTGGCGATTTTTTCAGGGTCGCTTGAGGGCGTGGCAGAATAATTGAGAGTTGCACTAGGGAGAAGTCATTTTGAAGCGATCGCTAGATGGGAGACAGGGATTAATTATTGTCAGTATTATATGGATATTGGGGATATTAGTCGATAGATTCTGGTTTAGTCTCGATCATACTATTCCTGCTTGGGATCAGGCCGATTATCTCAACGGTGGGATTATCTATAGCCAAGCTTTCCAAAATCCGCGCTGGTTTGACGGGGATTGGTGGCGCAGTTTATGGCTAATGTCGCCGAAAATTCCCCCTTTAACCTATCTTTTAACGATTCCCTTCTTTAATCTCTTTGGTATTAGTCTTGACGCGGGTATGTGGGTAATGGCTATCTATAGCGCCCTACTGCTCTTTTCTGTGTACGGATTGGGAATTATCCTCTTTAATGGGACTGTGGCTTTATGGGCGGTCTTAATCTGTCAATTTCTACCCGGTTTATACTATTATCGCCTCGAATATCTCTTAGATTTTCCCTTAGCGGCAATTGTAACGTTTTCTTACTTATGCTTGACATGGTGGCGATTTAGTGGACAAGGCTGGCCAAAAGCGATCGCTGTGGGTATTTCTTGCGGTTTAGGGATGTTAGTCAAACAAACCGCCCTATTTTTCCTCTTTTTACCGATTTTGTGGGTATTGGGCGAAAATCTCCGGCGAAAACGTTGGGGCAATCTAGCGCAATTAATGCTCAGTTTTTTAACGGCAGCATTGTTAATGTTTCCCTGGTATCGGACGAATTGGTTATTAATGTTAACCGCGGGCAAACGTGCCACGGTAGATTCGGCGATTTTGGAGGGAGATCCGCCTCTTACCAGTCCAGATGCCTGGACATTTTACGCCCAAGTTTTACCCTATTTTCTTTCTTGGGTATTGTTATTAGTTCCCGTGGTGGGATTATTAATCTCATTACGCCATAGAAAAACCGAAGATAAGGTTAATCGTCCTGTGTGGATTTGGTTAGGAGTTTTTCTGCTGGGGGGATACCTATTATCATCCCTCAACATCAATAAAGATGCTCGTTATATTTTGCCGCTTTTACCGACTTTATCCTTAATTTTATCCGTTGGTTTATTATCTTGGCGTGGTCGTTTTGGTCCTGGTATCCGTTGGGGAACGATAACTATTGCCGCTATCCTCACCAGCTTAAATTTATTCCCCTTGGGGGGAGATATAATTACTAACGTTTTCAGTCCCGAATTACAACACCATCCCTATTTAAAAACCGGCTGGCAAAACGAAGAAGTAGTTAAAGAGATTCTAGCCGATTCTCCCTATCTTCGCAGCACTCTAGGGGTTTTACCTTCCACCCCCGAATTAAATCAACATACCTTCTCTTTCTACGGTGGTAAACATAATTCCCAGGTTGCCGGCAGACAGGTGGGAGTTCGGGAAGAAGATATCGAAAAGGATGTCAATTCTTTAGATTGGTTTTTAACTAAAACTGGTGAACAGGGTTCCGTCCCCGATGTCCAGAAAAAAATTGTTAATCGAGTCGCCACCGGGCCAGATTTCCAAGTGGAGAAAACTTGGCAGCTGCCAGATGATAGTACCCTGTCCCTACACCGAAAAATATATCCTTCCGTCACGGTTAAACCCCTTGACAATGCGCCAAAACGGGTGGAATTAAGAGAGATTGCTATTGCCGAAAAAGCTTCTCCTAATCAACCCATTCCCGTGGTTTATAAATGGGCCGGAGACTGGCAACAATTAAAGTCAGGGATAGTGATTTTAAACTGGCAAGAAGTGGACGGTAAGGATTATTGGATGCACGATCACGGTATTGCTATGGGGAGATTAATGGCAGAAAAATTAACTCCAGAAGAGCAACAAAAGGGTTTTGAAGTCACTGAAAAAACCGCCATGCAGTCGGCAGCAACCCCCGGAGTTTATCGCTTATCTGCTGTCTATCTCAATCGGGAAACTGGCGAAACCTATCCGATTAAAACTAACGCTCAAATTACCATCGATCCTCAAGTTGCCAAGTTAGCAACGCCCCAATTAGATTTAGTGACCCAATTGCGCTTAAAGTCTGCTAATATTGGTCAAGGATTAACGGGTATTGAGCCAATTTTTGAGTTAACTAATCGTATCAATCAATACGATTCGATTCAGGATTATGTGCTGCAAGCAGACAAGGCTTTTTCCTATCGTTTACAGCAACAAAATCCCCCCGATAAGTTATCTTTAGCCTACGGATTAGCAATTTCTAAGGTACTACAACAGGATGTGGCAGGGGCAATAAAAGCCACGGAGGAAATGATTAAAATTGACCCCCATAATCCCTATCATTATGCTTATCAAGGTTTTATTTATCTCTACGATTGGCAACCGCAAGCAGCCCAAAAAGTCTTAGATAAAGCTAGACAATTAAATCCCGATAGTGAGGAAATTAAGACTTTAAATGCAGTGGCTGCCTTGATGGGGGGAAATCTCGTTAAAGCTTGGCAATTATGGCAGTCAAATTAAAATAGAGTGGGGTGTAGGGTGTGGGGTGTGGGGTGTAGGGTGTGGGGTGTGGGGAAGGAAACCTCTTTCATCTGTGGTGGTGAAAAATTTTTCATCGGGACTGAAATGGTAGATGTGGGATTTTTGCAGGAGTTCTATTTTCCGACAAAGATAAGTAAAAATTATTGATTTACTGCAAAAACTTGAGAATATTTAAATTAACATTCCGCAATATTTATAAATTCTTAAGAATTAATTGAGAAAGATTTTTATTTAACAACGACGTTATGCTAGTTACAGCGATTTGATAGAATTTCATAATGGGTTATTCTGTGCTTTTTTGGGCAGCAATGGTTGAAACCCTTGCCACACCTAGAAGGTGATCCTAATTAAGACGGGTAAATCAGTCAATTTCACCCACAACGATGATCTTTTTTTTGTGTAGTTTTATTGCAAAAAAAAAGTTTTTTTGACAAAAAGCACAAAGTATGATAGAAACCCAAGGTATTTCTGGTTGCGAGTAATTATTGTAGAGAAGGGAGATGGGAGAGGGGTGTGGGGTGTGGGGTGTGGGGTGTGGGGTGTGGGGTGTGGGGTGTGGGGTGTGGGGTGTGGGGAGAAGCTTTTTTCAGTGTTGCCAAAGGCACGGCGTAGCCGTCCAGTAAACAGTAATCAGTGAACTGAAAACTCACATCTGACTCCTGAATACTGACTCCTGACTCCTGAATACTGACTCCTGACTCCTGCCTCCTATCTCACCATTGAGACAACTACTGTAACAACTCCCTGGGATCGGTGACTTCCCCTTTAATCGCTGCCGCTACCACCATCGCCGGACTCATCAACAAAGTACGCCCGGAGGCGGAACCTTGACGACCTTTAAAGTTGCGATTGGAGGAGGAAGCGCTGATCTGATCTCCCTGCAATTTATCGGGATTCATGGCTAAACACATGGAACAGCCAGCCTCACGCCATTCAAAGCCCGATGCTAGGAAAATTTGGTCTAATCCTTCTGCTTCCGCCTGTTTTTTGACTCTTTCGGAACCGGGGACGATAAAAGCTTTCACATGGGGGGCCACATGATGACCTTGGGCAAATTTGGCTGCTTCGCGCAGATCACTGATCCGGCCGTTAGTACAGCTACCGACGAAGCAGACATCGATTTTTGTGCCTTTAATCGGGGCGCCGGGGGTGAGTTTCATGTATTGATAGGCTTCCTCTGCGATCGCTCTTTCACTGGCCGGTAAACTTTCGGGAGTGGGAATGACTTCGTTAACCCCGATTCCTTGGCCTGGAGTAATCCCCCAAGTAACTGTGGGTTCGATTTCGCCGGCATCAAAGACCACCACATCGTCATAAACCGCATCGGCATCGCTTTTAATGCTTTCCCACCAATTAACCGCACTTTCCCAGTCTTTAGGCGCAAAATCACGACCTTTGAGGTAATCGTAGGTGATTTGATCGGGGTTGATATAACCACATCGGGCCCCACCTTCGATCGCCATGTTACAAATCGTCATCCTTTCTTCCATGGACATCCGTTCAATTGTACTGCCAGCGTACTCGTAGGCGTAACCAACACCGCCTTTAACGCCCAATTGACGGATAATATGGAGAATTACATCTTTAGCATAGACACCGGGGTTTAAATCGCCGTTTACCTCCACTCGACGCACTTTTAATTTCGATAGGGATAGGGTTTGGGTAGCAAGAACATCGCGTACTTGGGAAGTGCCGATGCCAAAAGCGATCGCCCCAAAAGCGCCGTGGGTGGAGGTGTGGGAGTCACCACAGGCGATCGTCATCCCGGGTTGGGTTAGGCCCTGTTCAGGAGCGATCACATGAACTATGCCCTGATTGCCAGAACCGATGCCGTAGAAAGGAATATGATTGGTTTGAACATTAGTTTCGATCGCTCGGATCATTTCCTCAGCCAAATCGTCAAGGAAAGGACGCGCCTGATTTTCGGTGGGGACGATGTGATCGACGGTGGCAATAGTCCGTCCTGGAAATAATACTTTTAAACCCCTTTCTCTCAGCATCGAAAAAGCTTGGGGACTGGTGACTTCATGGACTAGATGCAGTCCGATAAATAATTGTGTTTGTCCACTGGGAAGAATCTTAACCGTGTGTGCGTCCCAGACTTTATCGAATAATGTTCTTGCGCTCATTGACTTTGGAATGATAGTCATCTCCCTAATCATATCAGCTAACCCCAGCCGATAAATATTAATTTTTTCTTTTCTCTTGGTTAGTAGGGCTAATTAGGTAAATAGCTCAGTTTTTCCTCGCTTAAAACCATAAGTTTTTGATTGAAATCAACGACTTTCGCTAATAATTATTTGAGTAATTACTTCTGCTCCTTACCCTCCGTTTCCTATAATCTTTCAAGAGGATTTAGTATAACATTCTCTTGATTTTACCCCAGAAGCCATAGCAATAAAAAAATTATTCTTTTCTTGTCACCGCTAAATTATGCTCGCTAACGCTCCTATTCAGATAAATTTCTCCGAGAACAATTAATCCTAGAATCAGAGGTAAACTCAGCCATGCTCCTAGAATTCCTAAATAGTTAATACTAATAGCAATCAGGAGAGTTACCCCCATATAAATAATCGCTACTTGTGAATGAGACAAGCCAGATTTTTGTAATCTTTGATAAAGGTGACTGCGGTGAGCTTGGAAGATATTTTCCTTTCTAAATAATCGACAAATCAGGGTATAAATAGCATCACCAATCAGAGGGAAAGTGATAGTTAAAGCTGACCAAAATTGACTTTGATTGTCTTGGTTATTAAGTAAAACCATAGCGACAATTGCCCCTAGACTGGTGCTACCCACATCGCCCATAAAAATTTTCGCTGGCGACCAATTCCAGAGGAGAAAACCGCCTAAAGCTGCCACTAAAAGCCATAAAATTGGTTGCTGAAAATAGAGAGCGAGAAATCCTAATTGTACCGCCGTACAGCCAGCCACCAAGCCATCGAGACCATCCATAAAATTATAAAAATTAATGATCGCGGTCAGACCGATAATTGTGAGAATAATAGCCAAAATTTTGCCGCCAAAACCCAAATCTGATAGCCACGATTGGGGAAAAGCACCGAAAAAAGTCACCGCAACACTAGCGGAGGATAACTGGACTAAATAGCGAATACTAGAGGGAATACCGCGACGATCATCGAGAAGGCCGATAATAATTAAAGGAGTCAGGGATAACCATAGGGGAATAAGAGGTAGGGAAGGAGAAAGGAGAAAATAACTGAGGCCGCTGGTCAGAGCAAAAGCGACGACAAAACCGAGTCCACCTCCCCTGGGTGTGGGTTGACTATGGCTGCTACGCTCATTGGGAATATCTAACAATTGTTGGCTAAAACGTTGTTTAATCAGGGCAACCACCAGAAAACTAATCAGAAAACTGATGACTGAGAGTAGGGATAATAACATAGGGATTTTTGCGCTCAGATTAATTATCGATCCTACGCTGTTCGGTGACAAAAAGTAACGAAAAAAGTCAATTATTTCTTTGTCGGGAGATTAACAACTGAAATAGTATCTCTGATCTGCTCCTCTACGGTGAAAATTTATTTACGGAGTTTCTCACAAAGATAAAGTATAATATTATCGATAGCTAAACTGCACAAAAAATGACAGCATATTCAGTAGAATTTGGTCAAAAATCCTCGACTATTGTGGCTAACCTGAATTCGTCGTTAACAATATGTAACAAAAAAGATGAACGGTCAACTGCCATATAATCTATTCTAGTATTGATAAATCATTCTAGTAGTGATCGCCTCATGTATAAGACTGTAACCTCTCTCATCCTCGCCGCTGCAACAAACTTTCCCTTAGTTAATGTTGCTGAAGCTCATAAGCACATACTGCCAACAAAAAGCAATACTTCCCATATTTCAGAAGATTATTCCTTAAAATCAAAGTTTAGTTTACTAAACACAATCACTATCGCTCTTTCAGATACGTTAACCAGACTTAGGAATAACGATTACGACCTTTTTCAGTTTCAGGTTGAATTTTTGCTGAGTCCTAAATGTCATGGAACTGTTAGTGAAAACGGTGAGTTAGCGAGTCGTGATACTGCCGATAATTGTCTATGGGATGACAGTTTGTTGGGAAAAAAGACTGCAAAACCTGATATTTATGCAATTTTACGGGAAGGAGATCAACCATTGCCTAAACGTAGTGATTGTAAAAATACAAAGTCTGTACATTGTATTTTAAGTTGTCCAGAAAATCAGTACCGTTGTCAGTTTACATTACTACTTGATTCTAAAAAAACATATTCACTATTCTTGGCTGATAAAGACTTAGTGGTTGATGATACTGCTGGTATTTTTGTGTTTTTTCCATTAAAAGATGCTGTAGGTGTAACTTATAACGATAAGGACGGTAGAAGTGTCGTCAGATTAAGTAGTGTAAACTTAGATACTCTTGATGCTTGTTTTTCTGCCATTGAAACTCTGACCAATAATCCGGCTAATACTCAGAATATCGAAAACCTCGAAAAGGCAAAAGATTTTCTTGATGGTCTTGTAAATTACCTGATGAAAACACAGCCTTTGCCAGACTTTAATACTATTGCATTTATTGGGGCGCAATGTAAAATTTATAATGATCAAGTTAAACCTCAAACATATTAAACTTAAATTGCAATTAATTATGCCTTTCATTAAATTTGGAAAAACCACCATTATATTCTTACCTGATCGTCAATCATCGGAAGGGGCGTTAGCCATCTGCGGTTATTTAGCGTTTTTGGTTACAATAATCACCTTAGTAATTTCTCCTGTTTGTGGTCTATTCGTTTTTATAACAAGCTTATTTAATAATTTGTTAATTCAATTTATCGAGCCTATCATGTAGAGTCAGGGTATTTACCTAGCAAAAATGATTCTAGAATGATTAAATCAGAAGCCAAAAATCCTCAAGGAAATCCCGATTTTAATGACTGTCGTAAATTTTTGCTCGACAAGGGTTATCAACTATCCGATGGTGCTATGTTTACTTATTTCTATAAACCTTAATTTATTTGGTTACATACATATAGCAGTTTTCATCAGAATGAGGCATGGGCAAGGGGCTTAAACCCTTTGTTTGCAAAACTTGTCGATACCTCAGTAACGTGAAAAGAGCTATAGGAGGTAAGCAAAGCACGAAGTTTTGAAAAATTTTGGCTCTTCTGGTTTCTGTGTGGAAACGGGGTCTATACTGATAGAATATCCGCAAAATAGCGCTAAAAGTCTTGCCTGATAAGTATTTCACGATTCCATAAGCAAAAATTATCACACAAAGTCGAGAAGAGGCAAATTTTCAGATATTTATTCCGAGAAATCGACTAAAAACTTTGCCAGATAAGGATTTGAGAGAATGACATTTGAGAGAATGAAACCACCCTACCCTTAATTCCCCCTTAATCAGGGGGGAGCTGATCGTGTTTAGCACCCAACTACTTAGCTAAAAAAACTGATAACCGATAACCCGGGAGAAAATATAATTGTAGCTACCTACCCATTCCAGATTAATTCCTATGGCAGAAGAAACCACCACTCCCGCAACTCCGGCAGCAGAAGCAGAAAAACCGGCTCAACCTGCGGCTGCTAAAAAACCGAAGGAGCCTACCGTCGAGGAAAAACCCTTTGCTGAATTTATCGAGCAGCATTTTCAACCCGCACTGGCTGCCGCCTTGCAAAAGCTGGGTATAGCTGATATGAAGTTGTCCTTTAAACAGGATAAAATTGCCGTGCAGGGCTTTTCTAGCTCTCCCTGTTGGCAGTTAAGCGGCAATTGGCTCGGGGGAATGCGTCAATTTAGCATTTATTTTTTGGAAGAAAACATCAACGGTAAAAAAGCTTTTTCCCAGGCTGAGGGCGGCGCTCAACCTAGTACACTTGAATCATTTATGATCGATGAAAGGAAAGTTAGTCTTGATTTACTGTTGTTTTACACCCTGCAACGGCTTAACGGTCAAAAGTGGTTGACGAGAAACTAAAATTGCTGAGGATTAGCGATCGAGAAGGGGGGTAAAATGAGCATAGACGACCACTGCTTATCGATCGCTAATAGTAATTATGCGTGTATTTGTACTACTTTTTAACGCAGGCACAGAAAACGAAGGTATCCACACCATTCAAATGGGAGCTATCAATAAGGTGTTGATGTTTGAATCGGAAGATGATGCCACCCGTTATGCGCTGCTGTTAGAGGCGCAGGATTTCCCGACTCCCACGGTAGAGAAAATTGATTCGGAGGAAGTGGCAGAATTTTGTCGCG
The DNA here is from genome assembly GCF_000981785.2 of Microcystis aeruginosa NIES-2549. NCBI lineage: Bacteria > Bacillati > Cyanobacteriota > Cyanophyceae > Chroococcales > Microcystaceae > Microcystis > Microcystis aeruginosa. Next base: position 1,122,676 of record NZ_CP011304.1, read on the forward strand.
ATGCCGGCTATCAAGCGGAGATGATTGAAGCGGGTATGTTGGTAATTCCCCCCGAAAGCAATGCCTCCGAGTTGGATTGGCGAAAAGAGGAAGTCCCCCCCGCCGAAGAAGAGTTTTCCGAGATTCCCGATGCGGAGTTGGACAGCATCCGTCGTCGTCTAGAAGGACTTTTGTGATTCAGTGAACAGTAATCAGTAGTTCGGAGTCGGTCCTGATGCCAAAGTTGTCACCGCCAAACATGAAAATATTCTGATTGACGAATTGGCGTTATTTCAGCTTCTATTTCCAAGTCAGTGCCTCTCCTGATATGTAGCCTATACTCAACGGATTTACTATTACTTGCGATTTTATCCCTCAATCCAAGCTTTTGGGGGGTTCTACCCCCCAACCCCCCCGCGCATTAGTTTTTCGGTGAGATGCTTACACGCAGCTGCTGATACATCTGTAATCATTTAAGAGTCACTCCACTTGCAGGAGTGCCTCTCCTGATATGTAGCCTATACTGAACGGATTTAGTATGATTGACGAATTGGCATTATTTCAGCTTCTATTTTCCAGTCAGAAGACAGGATAATCAATCAACGTTGTTCCCTGTTCCCTGTTCCCTGTTCACTGATAACTGATAACTGTTCACTGATAACTGAATATGACAACCGTGGGGGAATTGGGCGAAAATTTGGTGGCGGATTGGTTGCAATTACAGCAATGGCATATCCTCCAGCGTCGTTGGCGTAGTGGCGGCGGTGAAATCGATTTAATCGTCTTGTCTAAATCTCAGGCGATTCTCGCTTTTGTCGAGGTGAAAACCCGCAGTGCTGGCAATTGGGATTTAGGGGGCAAATTAGCAATCGATGACCGTAAACAGGGGAAAATTTACGAAGCTGCCCAGATATTTCTCTCCTTTTATCCCCAATGGTCCGATTTAACCTGTCGTTTCGATGTGGCTTTGGTTAGTTGTCAAAAAAGTTCTCTATTAGCTTTACCTGAGTTTTCCCTTGATTATCCCTGTCAGCGACAGGCAGGTTATCAATTGCAGTTACAGGAATATCTCGTGGCGGTTTTCTAAAAACATAATACGCCCGCCTAGGGAGGCGGGCTTCATCTTGTACAAACGATATGGACTCCTAAAAATTTAACGGACTCAATATAATAGAGGTTTACCGAACCCACAACAGTCTATCTGTCAACTATCAAGATTTCTCAGTTTACCGACTCAGGTGCTGATTACGGCTCACTCCATCTGTCCTATATCGAGCAACAGAGGCGAAACCATACTTTACTTTACAAACTTCGAGAATCTGCGTCCGATTTAGCTGTTGCGTTGAGCTAGAGCAGGTGGCACAGGCTCTAGGTCTTTTTGCCTGGAAGGAAGTTGAGTCGCTTCCCTTGTGCCTTATGTTTTTAATATAACACCTTTGTCAGCACTCGATCGACCTTGTAATTAAAGTTTACATTTATTGATTTTGAGTAAAAATTGCCGTTACAAAACTATGGGGTGTGGGGTGTGGGGTGTGATTACTGGTTACTGATTAGGGACTGAATCTCCTCTCTGTAGGCAAAAGGAGCGAGACTGAGAGCCTCTTGAAAGAGGGGTTGAGCCTCTTGATTTTTGCCCTGTTCTTTTAGTACGATCGCAGCCGCCAAAATCGGTCGGAAATCGTTGACATCCATTTGTTGAGCTTGTTTATAGGCGTTTAAAGCTTCTGGATAATTTTGCTGCTCGAAATAGATTTTTCCTAAAAGTAACTGAACGGAAACGATATCGATTAAACTAGCGGGATTATTGGGATCGGCAGCCGCTTTTAAAGCGCGATCAATCGTGTCTTTGACCAAACTAATCGCCTCGATAGAGCGGTTTTGGCGGAGAAATAAATTAGTTAATCCGGTTAAGGCCCGTAGATCTTGGGGTTGGGAGGCCAAAAGGCTGCGATAACTGGCTGTGGCTCCTGCATAGTCCTCTATTTGCTGTTTCGCTTCCGCTAAAAGTAGTAGATAATCGGATTGTTGGGGGTTAAGTTGCGCTAATTTTTCTAAAGGTTCGATCGCTTGCTTTAAATCGCCCTGCTGTAAGCGAGTATCTAATAATCCCCGCAAAGCCGTCTGATTATCAGGTTCACGCTCTAAAACCATCTGATAACCCAGTGCTTGACTGGCTAATTCCTCTTGTTTCACTGCGGACAGATGACTCTGGCCCGAGGAGTGCTGACTTTTGAGAATAGAAGTCAATAGCGGCATAGTCGAGAAAGACAGCAAAGCAAATAACATCAGGATCAGACCGATGGACAGCCAACGACGGTTAGAGAGAGAGGCTTTCATAGACTGGGGTGGGGGGGAACAGACAAGAAAATGTTATAGAAATCTGGAGATTTGATTAGGGGATCGATCGAATTCGCCGCTCTTTATTGAGTACAATGGGCAAACGGTCAAGACTCAAAAGGGTTTTGACCAGGTTGACAGTCAAAAGATCATGGTTCTTAATATATTAGATGCCAGTAGAGTCGCCCTAGAGGGTTATTGTAACCCCCCAGATCGCGCTTTTGACTTGCTTGATTACTAATTTACTATGTGTCTCCGCCGCTAGGAGTGTGATATGAATCGTCCTGGGAATCGGTTTACCGAATCACCGAAAACCCCCCCGACTCCTGAAGTGGAAATTCAGGAAGTCCCCCTTGAATCCCCCCATACCGAGGCTGATTTAGCCGTAGAGTCAGCCACCCCCGAAGAAGTCAAACGCCAACAACCGATCCCCCCTCCCAGTCATCTGCGGCAGTATCGGGCGATCGGTCTGGTCTATGGTCATTATCAGCGATCGGAGGAACAATTAACTAAAGGCAATATTTTGACTGCCGATGGTACTCTGATCGATTCTGTGATTCTCGGCCGGGTGATCAGTTTGGTTAAAAATCATCTTGATCTGGAAAAACCGCATCTTTGGGTGGTTTATCCGCGCACCCGTCAGGAAAATGATGCCCTTCATGTTCAGATTGTCGGTGTTTGGGAACCAGAAACCCTGAAAAAAGAGGATGATCAAGAGATAGAAACGCTCCTCGCTTCTACCCCTGGTTATTTCTCGATTCGAGGTGAAGTCATCTTTACCGAACGGGAAAATCAAGCGGTAGTGGTCAAAATCCGACAAATGCCCAAAACTGAAGCGGACAAACCCAAGTTTTTTAAACTAAAATTGCGCGGCACTTTACCTAGTAAACCTGTCAGTCGTTTTTGGGATTTTCAGGTACAACTTAAAGGGGATGCCTTAACTATTTTGGAAGGTTTAGACCTCGGTTTTGCCAGCAAGAAAAAACCGATGGGTAAGGGAGGTTTTAAAAAGCCTTTTGATAAAAATCGTCGTCCCTCGGCCGATAGATATTCTGGACCGGAAGGGGAAGGAGAAAAACGACCTTTTACCCCCGGACAATTTCCCGTTCCTAGGCCTTCCCGGCCCAAACCCCTATCGGAAAACTAATTTTTTTCTAGGATGGGTGCAGAACCCATCCCTAGGTTTACGCGTTTTTTCGGTAGTTACTTTATCCTTAGTATCTGGGAATATAAGCGCGAATTCTATAACTATAATCTGTTCCCAAAATCTCCGTGATAAAAACCGCTAACTGAGTTCCTAAAATCGCTTCATCGGCGGAATTAAAAGATTTATAATCTTCTATTAACCACTCTTGACCACCATTAACTAAAGTACATCTAAATGTGCCAAGAGCTTCGGCGATTTCTGTATGTTCTATATAGTTTCTGGTTTTTACGGCGTTGCTGAATTAAGCTATGAATCAGTAAGGAATAGGCACTTCTTGAAACTTCAGATAATGAATTAATAAACGAATAGAGTATCCTAACATTTCTGTAGACTTAGAATAGCAGAGTGTTTTGCGATGCAATCGGGCTAGATAATGTCTTAAACGTGTGTTCTCACCCTCTACTCTGGTCATATAAGTCTTACTAATTATATGGTCGCCCTCTGCTATAAAACATGGATAAACTGACCATCCATCACTCACATAAAAATAGCATCCCCAAGACTTAACTAATTCCCATAATGGGCGAAACGTTTCGCTACTATGGTCTCCGATTACCCAACCTAAAATTCCTTTTTTAAAGTGGTCAACGGCTGTCCACACCCAGATTTTGTTTTTTTTGAGCCAACAAAGGTTTCCAATTCATCCAGTTCCCCTACTTCAGGAATTGTTTCTGGGTCATAGGCGACTGGCAATAATTCTCCCACAGATTTTACCCAATTAATTACGGTCGTATGATGAACTCCCTTTAGCCTTTCTATTCCTCTAAATCCCATCCCATTAACATAGGCAGTTAGGCATTCTCGCTTCGTTTTTTCGTCATAGCCTTTCTGTTTTTCATAGTTATTAATAAATTGACGGCCACAGGTTACACAAATATGATTTTGTTTACCTTGTTTATTGATGCCATTTTTACGGATATGGGTAGATTTACATTCAGGGCATTGCATTTTGATTTCCTCCATTCATATCTCTATTATGCAACGCCGTTTTTACTTCCCCCGCACTATCTGCCCTCAAACATAATTGATTAAGTTCTGAATAAAATTTGGCAGGAATTTTGTCTAAATCACCCCCTTTAGTCGCCCAACGCATAAAAAGATGAAATGACCAAGGAAGATTGAGGTAAATTAGATAAGACAAAACCAGAATAGTTGTTAAATATAAGGAGGAAGTCAGGAATTTATTATGTTTCCTTTTTGGAGACCGATTTAAATGTTTGGCTAAATCTAGCTTTGATCTTTTCATAAATTTTAATTAGTTAAAAGTAATTCGTAAAAAATAAGATGTATAAAAAAATCCTGCGTTTTGCTCCGATTATCCTGTCTTTGAGTTTGTTTATTCTAGCGGTCTGGGCAATTAGTCAAGAATTTAAACACTACACTTTTGCCCAACTGTTGGCTAGTTTGGATCATATTACCACAAGTCACAAGCTAGAAGCTATTTTTTGCATGGCCTTGGGTTATTTGTCGATGACGGGTTATGATCGTCTAGGTTTTTATTATATCAATCATCCCTTAGCTTTAGGCACTATTATCCGTACTGCTTTTATCAGTTATGCTTTTGGTAATACCATTGGTTTAACCTTATTTTCTGGGACTGCTATCCGTTATCGTTTCTATGCTCCTGCGGGGGTGGGGGTGGTGGATATTGCCAAAGTTATCACTTTTACCCATTTAAGCTTTTGGTTAGGAATGTTAGGCATTGGTGGTTTAAGTTTCCTCGTTGATCCCCAACGGATTCCTCAACTGTTAAAATTACCTTTTTTAACTACTAAACCTTTAGGAATAATTTTTTTATTGCTGGTTGCTGGCTATTTTTTCTTGACTATCAGCTATAAAAAACCCATAAAAATCGGCCAAGAAAATATCTATTTGCCTCCTTGGAATCTTTCCCTGGCTTTGATTTTGGTGACTTTTATTGATTGGATATTAGCGGCTAGAGTTCTATATCTTCTTCTTCCCAGCAACTACAATACTTCGTTTTTAGGATTTTTCGGTCTCTATGTATTTGCCATGACAGCAGGGGTATTAAGCAATGTGCCGGGGGGAATAGGTGTTTTTGAGTTTATCCTGCTGAGATTACGGCCAGAATATGTATCTACTGGCGAGCTTTTAGGTTCTTTAATCGCCTATCGAGCTATTTATTATTTCCTGCCTTTAATTGTCGCTTTTGTCTGGTTATTGGGTTACGAAACGCGCAGAAAATAATGCCCGCAAATTAGCTTAAACGGACAAAAAAGCTCCCATGCCGTCATAGCTGAGGAGCATCAATCTAGTAGGCTAAAGTTTCTAAAGTTTCGCGTAGATAGGAACAAATGCGAGCATCAGCATCGTCTCTATTTTTACCTGATTCTAGTTGTTCTTGCTGCCAACGCCGAAAACCGGAACTAGCGGCGATGGCTTGTTTTAAATGCTCCCAAGTGTGATGATCTTTGTGAAGTGGGGTGTCGGAAAATGTGGTGGAGTTGCCCATCTTTACCTCTGGTGGTAGGGTTGCACCTTTTAACATAACTTAAAAATCGCTGAAAATTCTGATAACTGGGACACAATTAGGCAGAAAAAGGTGTTGCCTAGCGGGAAAGCTGGGGGGATGCCAACACCTTTTTTAAGGAAATCTAGGGGATTTTTAGGAGATTTTGCTGGTTTCTGCCGCTTCTTCTGCCTCCACTGCCGCGTTTAAAGCTGCGGGGGGAATGGGGATAGGAAATACCGACGGCAGGTTAGCGGTGGCATCTTCGGCAGGCTGCCCAGAGTGAAAACGACGGTAGCTTAAAACACCAGCTACGGTGATTGCTCCTGTAGCGGCGGCAACCCCTAAAATAAGTTTGTTAGCATCCACAGGGAAGCTGTTATTGCTGCCAAAAATGCTTTTACCTTTAGCGAAAGGACAAGCGGAGGCGCTGCCAGCATCAAGAGTACCCAAAACAATGCCACTGACGAGGGTGGCACTAACGGCGATGGAGGTGAAAAAAGTTTTCTTCATAATTGCCTTGGGGATAGGTTGTCAATAGCGATCATCCTTGCATTATAGATATCTAAATCAGAATTGTCTATTTTATTTCCGTTGGTGACATTGAAATAATTTTGTTTAAGAATAATGAATTATCAATATCGTGTCGGGGGTAGTCTTGCCTATAACCATCCTACCTATATCGAGAGAAATGCCGATCGAGAACTGTTAACGGCGTTAAAAAATGGTCAATTTTGCTACGTTTTTAACTGTCGTCAGATGGGCAAATCCAGTTTAAGGGTACGAGTGACCCATATTTTACAGCAATTGGGCATGGATTGCGCGTCCGTAGATATAACCAGTCTTGGTAGTAATGATAATTTATCCCAATGGTATAACGGCGTGATCACCCGTTTGTTTTTAGGATTTAATCTGACGGGAAAAATTAATCTTAAATCCTGGTTGCGCGAGCGAGAGGATTTACCCCCCGTGCAGCGTTTGGGACAATTTATCGAGGAAGTTTTATTAGTTTATTGTCGGGGAGAGAAAATATATATTTTTATCGACGAGATCGATAAAATTCTCAGTTTACAGTTTTCTCTAGATGACTTTTTTTCCCTGATTCGTTATTGTTATAACCAAAGAGCGGAAAATGCCCAGTATGAAAGAATTACTTTTGCTTTATTCGGTGTGGCTACCCCAGCAGATTTAATTCGCGAAAAGACCCAAACATCTTTTAATATCGGCCAGGCGATCGAATTAACAGGATTTAATCTTGCAGAAATTGCTCCTTTAGCCGCGGGATTATCCAGTCAAAGTAATTATCAATCCGACTGCTTAGAAAAAGTTATTTTTTGGACGGGAGGACAGCCATTTTTAACCCAAAAAATCTGTCAGCTATTGCGGGAAAGTAATTTAGATATTGAGACGCTGATCAAAGAGAGAGTTATTAATAATTGGGAATCTCATGATGAACCAGTGCATCTGCGAACTATTGCTGATCGCTTGTTAAGAAATCAAGACAAAGCGGGTCGTTTGTTAGGCATCTATCAACAAATTTTAGAAAAGGGGGCGATCGCGTATGATGATAGTCCAGAACAAGGAGAATTAAGGTTATCGGGATTAGTGGTAAAAAAGGATAATCAATTAGTAGTTTATAATCCTATTTATCGAGAAATATTTAATTTTAATTGGGTGGAAAAACAATTAGAGCAATTGCGTCCCTACTCAGAAGCACTTGCCGCCTGGCAACAGTCTAATTATACCGATGAATCGCGGCTTTTACGCGGAAAAGCTTTAAATAATGCCCTCGATTGGTCTCAGGGAAAAAGCTTAAGTAATCTTGATTATCAGTTTTTAACTGCTAGTCAAAATCTCGATAAAAGAGAGGCAGAAATTAGCCTAGAAACTCAGAGACAAGCTAATAAAATTCTAGCAATTGCTCACCAAAAAGCCACCAAAAGAATTCAAATTGGCTCGGTAATTTTAATTGCTTCTCTTTTGGGTTCTCTCTTAGCCTTTATTCAGGTAAAACAAGCATGGCAGCAAGTAAAAAGCGCTCAATTAGGTATTCAATTACAGCGCAATGGTGATAGTTATTGGCAGCAATTTCAATTTGAACAACTAGAATCTTTAATGGCGGCCATGCAAGCAGTAAATAGTTTAAAAAATATCGTTACTGATGACCAAACCTTGAGTAAATATCCTGCTACCAGTCCAATTATTACCCTGCAACAAATTTTAGATCGCATTCAAGAAAAAAACCAACTGCAAGGACACCGGGGAACTATTTATAGTGTTAGTATTAGTCCTGATCGTCAAAAAATTGCCACTGCTTCTCAAGATGGGACGGTAAAAATTTGGAATCAAAAAGGTGAGAATGTTCAAACTTTGACAGGTCATCAAGGAGCAGTTTATAGTGTTAGTTTTAGTCCCGATGGTCAAAAAATCGCCACTGCTTCCGAAGATAAAACCGCCAAAATTTGGAACTTGCAAGGGCAAAATTTAGTCACCTATCCTGACCATCAAGAATCAGTTTATAGTGTTAGTTTTAGTCCCGATGGTCAAAAAATTGTGACTACTTCCAGGGATAAAACCGCTAGATTATGGAATTTATCAGGTCAAACTTTACAGGTATTTAAGGGACATAAAAAATCGATAGATGCAGCAATTTTTAGTCCCGATGGTCAAAAAATTGCCACCGCTTCCCGGGATGGTACGATTAAAATCTGGGATTTATCAGGTAAAATTATCTTGAGTTTAGGTCAAGATAATATTGGGGCTTTTTATAGTGTTAATTTTAGTCCCGACGGTCAAAAAATTGCCGGGGCAGCGGCCGATAAAACTGCTAAAATCTGGGATTTACAGGGAAATTTAATAGCTACTTTCCGGGGACATCAAGATTTTGTCAACAGTGTTAATTTTAGTCCTGATGGACAGTTTATAATTACCGCATCTAGTGACGGTAGTGCTAAAATTTGGGGACTGCAAGGGGAAGAAATAACTACTCTTAGAGGACATCAAGAATCAGTTTTTACTGCTGTATTTAGTCAAGATGGAAAAGAGGTGGTAACTGGATCGAGTGATGAAACGGCTAAAATTTGGCAACTGAATAATTTAAATCAAGCTAAGGCCGATAATACCAGTGTTACCATTAATTACCAGGGGAATATTATCGCTATTGCTAATAAAGATGGTCAGATTACTTTACTCGATTCCCATGGGAAAAAAATTAGAGAATTTACCACAAAAATGCGTTCAATCTATAGTATAGCTTTTCATCCCGATAGTAATCAGATAGCGATTACAGGAAGAAATGGAAAAGTACAAATCTGGAGCAAAAAAGGAACAATGCTTCAAGAATTTACCGCTAGTCAAGTACCGATTTATAGTCTTGCTTTTAATGGAGAGGGAACAGCAATAATCACGGGAACAAGCGAGGGAAAAATTCAATACTGGCATTTAAGCAATCATCGGCCTCAATTGATTAATTCTTGGACAGTTGATGATAGTATTATCTATGATTTGGTGTTTTCTCCTGATCATCAAAAAATTGCTACCGCTACTCGGGGAAAGATTAAAATTTGGGATTTACAGGGCAATCTTTTAAAGGAGATTAAAACCGATTCTTTTCCCGTTTATGGAGTTAGTTTTAGTCCCGATGGTGAGAAAATCGCCGCTATTTCAAGGGATGGTACAGCTAGACGCTGGGACATGGACGGAAATTTGCGCTCCGAGTTTAAAATAGAAGAAGATATCGTCTATGGGATCGCTTTTAGTCCTAATGGTCAGGAGATTTTGATTATTGCTAGGGATGGTCAAAAGCATCGATGGCCCTTAGAAAGAGAATATAATTATCTACAAAAATTGCTCGATCGAGGTTGTCTTTGGTTAGGAGATTATCTCAAGAATCGTCCCGAAAAACGAGAAGCTCTGTCCCTGTGTACTGGGAAAATAAAACCATCGAATTAAATTAATTTTTCAAGTTATATTGTCAACTTGGTTGGACTGGGTGGGGGCAAAGGTTAGATTAATTAGTTAATATCTTGAGTAATTATTGCCTAACCCACCCGCTAAATAATCTTAACTTTTAATCCGATGGGGGGGGATTTTCTTCCCTTTTTGAGCGAGTTTCTGGGGGAGTATCTTCTCTGATGGTTTCTTCTGGGGGCAAATCTTCCTCGCTAACTTCAATAATCACCGTTTCGCTAACGGCAATAGTTTCGACTTCAACAGTTGCGACAGGTTCAGTCGGGGGAATTTCTGGGGGAATTTCTGGGGCATTTTCGGAAGGGTTGATCTCTTCTATTGCCAAATCAAAATCATCGAAATCATCGAAATCATCGAAAGTTTCCCCATCATCAATAATTTCTGCGGCTTTTTCCCCAATTTCTGTCACTGATGTTGTAGTAGTTTCCCCGATAGCTGCCGCTTTTTCTATAACGGGGTCCACCGTTTCTTGAGCTTTTTCCTCAATTTCTGTCACTGATTCTGTAATAGGTTCCCCGATAGCTGCTGCTGTTTCGACAGCGGGAGCAACCGTTTCTTTAACCGTTTCTTTAACTTTTGCCGCTACTTTCTCAGGTTTAGCTTTAGTTTTAGGGGATTGGGAGGGAGTAACTTTCCCCAGACGATTGCCTAACCAACCGACAATAGTAAATAATTTAACCGGTTTGTCGGGATAAAAAAGTGCTTGTCTGAGTTTGAGAGTTTGCCAAGCGAAAGCAATAAATAATATGGCTGCGGCAACTTGTCCGAGGAGGATAGCGCCTGTAATCCTTCCCGCGCACAACCAGAGGACAAGGGCATAGAATAATCCTACCGCACTCCAGAGAAAATCATCTTGACGGTGGCGATCGGGGGCGATAAAAGCGGTGGTGAGGAGGTAGAGACTACTCAATCCCACAACGACCGCTAGGATATAGGGCAACATTTGCGATTCTCCTTTGACATTTCCTTTTTTATTGTGCGTTATTTGGGGTCGATCGAGTCTATTTTTTGATTAATTTTCAAAATTATCGAGTCAGATAGTCTTTACCTGTGTTTATGAATAGCCAGCGTTAATATTAGGAAATTCTGGGTTTATCCTCTGCTGCTTGTGCTGATCAGATTAAACAAGCTTTCGGATCAAATGATTAAGTTTTGGTCTTTAACAAGCAAAGAGGAATTAGGAACCCTTGATCGACCCACAGATAAACTGTTATCTTTAGTAATTAGTGACGATGAGAAATATTTAATTAGTGGTAGTGCTGACAAAACTGTAAAAATTTGGCAAAATGGGCAATAGTAACACCTCAAGATAAGTAAGTAGTTATAATTAAATTGAAGATAAATACCCCCCTGCCCCCCTTAATAAGGGGGGTGCCGATTCCCCCTTAGTCCCCCCTTGATAAGGGGGGTGATCTGACAACTTTTAACACCTACCTACTTAACTGCTATAATTAGAAACTTATGCCGACAATATTTTATTGGGGAGAAGATGAATTTGCTATTAACCAAGCGGTGAAAAATCTGCAAGCAAAACTTCTCGATCCCAATTGGATACAGTTTAATTATGATAAAATTAATGGTGATCGCAATGAGGCAATTATCGAGGCCCTCAATCAAGCGATGACTCCAGTTTTCGGCATGGGAAATCGTTTAGTTTGGTTAGCCGATACGGTTATTTGTCAACAATGTTCCGAGGATATTTTCAAGGAATTACAGCGCACTTTGCCCAATTTACCCGAAAATTCCTATCTGTTATTAACCAGTGCCAAAAAACCCGACTCCCGCTTAAAATCGAGCAAGTTTATCCAAAATCAGGCGGAGGTTAAAGAATTTGAACTAATTCCGCCTTGGAAAGTCGAGGAAATTGCCCAAAGAGTTAGGGAAATTGCCAAAGAAGTGGGGGTAAAATTAACTCCCGATGCGATCGAACTCTTAGCTGAATCAGTGGGAAATAACAGCCGCTTGCTGTGGATGGAGTTAGAAAAACTGCGTTTATTTAAAAATAATTCGGCGGGAACTATTGACAAAAAGGACATTTTAAGCTTAGTCAATGCCAGCAATCAAAGCAGCCTACAGTTAGCCAGTGCGATTTTAAAACGGGAGACAGGCAAGGCCCTAGAATTAGTCAATGAATTATTAAATCGTAACGAGAACCCCTTGGCTATCACCGCCACCCTAGGGGGTCAATTTCGCACTTGGGCAATAGTGAAATTAAAAATTGAAGAAGGAGAAAAAGACGAGAAAAATATCGCCGCCGCAGCCGAAATTGCCAATCCCAAGCGACTGTATTTCATTCGCAAAGAGATACAATCCTTTTCTTCTAAACAACTTCTGGCCACCTTGCCCATACTTCTTGACTTAGAATATCGTCTCAAGCGGGGTGCAGAACCTTTGGCGACTTTGCAAACCAAAATTATCGAACTTTGTTGTTTATTGGTGACTTAATACTCTTCCTTGCTTTTCAGAAATCCTCTAGAATAAGATTCTATAGACTTCAAACTTCTCAATAACCACAATGACCGATGATGCCATCCCTAGTCTAAATTTAGCCATCGCTAGTTTAGCCACGAGTAATAACTTCGCCCGTTGGGTGACGAAAGCACCCCTACCGGGGGGATATGTGCATCATGACTGTGAATGGACCGAGAGTCTAACCACGGAATGGATGGCCTGGCAGGAAATGTTCTGTCTGCAAAAAATGCCGACCTTGCCGATGTTAGAGCAATTAGAAGGAAATTATCGACCTAAACTGACTCTTTCGGGAGAAGGCGGCAGTTATAGCGGTCAATTAATGCAGAAACTAGGTATTAGTCTCTGGGAATGGTTATTTCAAGCATCAATTAGTCAAAGTTTCGCCCAAAGTCAGGGAATCGCCCTCGGCAAAAATCAGCCCCTGCGAATTCGCTTGGAATGTCGCAATCCCTATTTAATTCTGCTGCCCTGGGAAATTATGCAGCAAGCCGGTAAACAGGCCATATCTCTGCATCCGAATATACTCTTTAGCCGCACCACCAGCGATGTGGACCCACTGCCACCGATAAAAACGAGTAATAGTCTCAATATTCTCTTAGTTATCGGCGAAAAACAGATTAAAACCGCCGCTAGTTCCCTCAACCTCACCGCCATTAATACCGGTGGAGAAACTAATCCCGACCAGGCACTGGAATCCGAGGCCGCCAATCTTATCCGGTCCATCTCCCCTGGGGGCAGTAGTTCCCTCCAGAATTGGGGAGTGAAAGTCAAAGTCGATACCCTAATTCGACCGGGGGCCGAAGAACTGACCAGGGCCTTGGATACGGGTAAATATCAAGCTTTTTTCTACGCCGGCCACGGAATCGCCGCCCCCAATGGCGGTTCCCTATTTCTGCGGACAGGAGAACAGCTAAACGGGACGGAGTTAGCCCAAGCTTTGGTGAGAAATCAGGTCATTTTAACGGTTTTTAATGCCTGTTGGGGGGCTTATCCTGCTAAATCGGGTCAGGAGATGATTCCCCGCAGCAGTCTGGCGGAAGTCTTGATTCACCACGGCGTTCCCGCAGTTTTGGCCATGCGAGATGCGATCGCAGATCGCGAGGCCTTGAGTTTTATCGAAATTTTTACCCGCACCCTCTTCGGTTTCAAAGACAAAGAAGCACAGATGTCCAACTTGTTTCCCGGTCCGAGAGTCCCTATCGATCAGGCCGTTCGCATCGCCAGGCAGCAGTTATTAACCCTCTACAAGTACAATCAGCCCGCTTGGACTTTGCCGATTCTCTATATGCACCCGGAATTCGACGGGCAATTGCTGCAAACCCTTGATGAGACTCAATTACCGACGGTTATGCCCAATGTCTGCGGAACCATGCCCGCCGCTTTCTTATACTATCTCGATCGTCCCGAAAGAAAATTGTCAATCCGTGGTGGTGGCATGAATATAGGACGGGACAGGGAAAATGATCTACAGATTACTGAAAAATGGGTTAGTAAAAACCATTGTCGGATAATTTGCCGTAAAAAACCCGATTATCCAGACTATCAATACTTTCTCGAAGATTTCTCCCGTTTTGGTACTTTTATCTACCAAGATGGCCACTGGAAGCAGGTACATAACCAAGAAGTTCCCCTAGAGTCCGGTTTACAGATTCGTCCTCGCATTTGTGGTGGAATAATTAGGGTTTGTCGCAAAAGTTTGTCGTCGGGGTGGGGTGTGGGAATTATGAATTATGAATTGGGGTGATGGGGGAGTGGGGAAATTGAACTAAAACCCTAAAACCCCAAAACCCCAAAACCTGCCTCCTGACTCCTGACGACCGGCTACTGACTCCTAACCCCACCAACAAACTTTTTGCCGCAAACCCTATCTAACTTTTTGCTTCCTCTTTCAGGGAATAAATTGGTTTAAACCAACCTTTGCGCCAGAAGTAGAAAATCAAGCCTCCCGCTACGGCTAACATGACTAACCAGACCATGAAGTAACTCCATTCTCCTTTTAATTCTGGCATATTCTCGAAGTTCATGCCATAGACACCAACGATAAAAGTTAAGGGAATAAAAATCGTCGAAATTACGGTTAAAAACTTCATAATTTCGTTTAATTTATTGCCCATAGTGGACATATAAACATCCATCAAACTCGCCGCTAATTCTCGATAAGCTTCGATAATTTCCAGAATTTGAATGACGTGGTCGTAGGAATCCCGAAAATAAATTTGTACCTCATCGCTGACTATACCATGATGGTCACGCATCAGTAAATGTAGGACATTTCGCATCGGCCAAATTAAGCGACGCAGTGCCAATAATTCCCGACGGACATCATAGATTTCTTGCATTGTATCTCGATCGGGATTACTAATAATCGCATCTTCCAACGCTTCAATCCGATCTTCGTAGTGTTCTACCACGGGAAAATAACCATCGATAATCGTATCTAATAATAAATAGGTTAAATAATCCGCCCCCGATTTCCGTACTCGTCCCTGGGAAGTGCGAATTCGATCTCTGACTATCTCAAAACAGTCCTGTAATTCCTCCTCTTGAAAACTTAAAAGATAGCGTTTTCCCAAGACAAAACTCACCTGTTCCGTATCAAAACCGCTTTCATCTTCCTTCAGTCGCACCATCTGAGAAATCACTAACAATTGATTGTTATAATCTTCTAACTTGGGTCGCTGCGGCACATTAACCACATCTTCTAATAACAAAGGATGCAGATTAAAAATTTCTCCCACCTGTTTTAAAACCGTCTCACTCCCTAACCCTTGAATATCCATCCAAGACACGGTATTTGTGCCAATATAGGGGGCGCAAGCATTGGGGGTAATATCCACCTTACGAATGGCGTTATCTTCATCGTAGTCGATTAAAATAATCCGCGAGGGTTTGGCATCCGGTTCGATAATTAATGTCCCCGGTTCACTACCCGGTTCATCATAAAAATAATCGAAGTAGTCTTCTTCCTCGTCTCCATCGGTATCGGGACGGTTGTTAACGAATATATCAGGTTGTAGTTGGGTCATAAGCTTACAACAATCTGGCTAATTTGGGCAATAAGAAAACAGAAAAGTTAAAAAATTTAATTTGCCTAAAGTTACTATCTATCGCCATGAGATTACAGTAAACTGAAAATTGTTTACTGATTTATTCCCTCCTGATGATTGTCAACGATGAGATTAATCGGGAGAATTAGCAATATTGACGGCCAAAATTTATGGAATCCGCCTCTTTTATTCCCCGTCTAGTTATCCCCGTCGGTGATCCCGCCGGGATCGGCCCTGAAGTGGTGTTGAAAGCGATCGCCGATTCCCCAATCTCGTGCAGTTGTCAGATTACTCTAATCGGCACAAGAACGCTTCTCGAAAAAGCCTATCACGATCCCTATCTCCTCGATCGCTTTTCTCTGATCGATTTGCCCTACCATCAAGAAAAAATCGTTTTCGGGCGTGGGGATGCCCATAGTGGTGAAATTAGCTTTTTTTACCTGCAAGAAGCCATAAAACGCACCCTCAAGGGCGAATTTGACGGTATTGTCACCGGTCCGATTGCTAAATCCTGTTGGCAGTTGGCCGGTTATGATTTCCCTGGTCAAACGGAGGTTTTAGCTACCATGGCAGGAATTAACCGTTATGGGATGCTATTCGTCGCTAAATCCCCTCACACTGGCTATAACTTACGCACTCTCCTCGCCACTACCCATATCCCCCTGCGAGAAGTTCCCGATACTCTTAACCCCGATCTGATGACCCGAAAACTAGACCTATTGATCGAGTCTTTAAAGCTAGATTTCGGCATCGATCGCCCAAAAATCGCCATATCTGGCCTTAATCCCCACAGTGGCGAAGCGGGAAAACTGGGAAGGGAAGAAAAGGACTGGTTACAGCCTTGGCTGCAGTCAATGGGACAAAAATACCCACAAACCCAATTAATCGGCCTTGTCCCCCCCGATACGCTTTGGGTGGAACCGGGACGCGCTTGGTTTAGGGGTGCAGGGCAACCCGCCGACGCATATCTGGCATTATACCACGATCAGGGCCTAATTCCCGTCAAATTAATGGCTTTTGACTGTGCTGTTAATACTACCATCGGTTTACCTTTTGTTCGCACCTCTCCAGACCACGGGACGGCTTTTGATATCGCCGGTCTTGGCATCGCTAGACCCCAGAGTATGCAAGCGGCGATCCAATTAGCGATCGAATTATGTCAGCAGCGGGACAACCGGAGAACTAAACTAGAGATATAGCCCTCGATAGGAGACAATTGGGATATGGGTATCGCTTCAGTTAACCCTGCCACTGGAGAAATTCTCAAGACTTTTACCCCTCTAACCTCGGAGGAATTGGCGGCGAAATTGGCCCTAGCTGAGACAACTTTTCAGCAGTATCGCCAGATCCCCATCAGTCAACGAGGACAGTGGTTACGGCAAGCAGCGGATATTTTGGAACGGGATCAAGTGCTATTGGCTAAAACCATGACTCTAGAAATGGGGAAACCGATCAAATCAGCGATCGCAGAAGTCCTCAAATGTGCCTTGGTTTGTCGTTTTTATGCCGATAATGCCGGCGGTTATCTGGAAGATGTGTTGATTACCACCGATGCTAGTCGCAGTTTCGTCCGTTATCAACCGTTAGGGGTAATTTTAGCGGTTATGCCTTGGAATTTCCCCTTATGGCAAGTATTTCGCTTTGCTGCCCCCGCTTTAATGGCGGGAAATGTCGGCCTACTCAAACACGCTTCTAATGTTCCCCAATCAGCTTTAGCGGTGGAAAGAATTTTATTAGAAGCTGGTTTTCCCGAAGGCACTTTTCAAACTCTTTTGATCGGGGCCGATCGCGTTAGTGATTTAATTAACGATGAACGGGTAAAAGCTGCCACTTTAACCGGTAGTGAACCGGCGGGGATGAGTTTAGCAGCCGCCGCGGGAAAACAGATCAAAAAAGTGGTTTTGGAGTTGGGAGGTAGTGATCCTTTTATCGTTTTAGATAGTGCCGATATCGAGGCGGCAGCGGCTACGGCAGTGACGGCAAGATTGTTAAATAATGGTCAGACTTGTATCGCCGCTAAACGGTTTATTGTTATGGAAACTGTCGCCGATCAATTTGAACAGTTATTGGTGGCTAAATTCCAAGCTTTAAAAGTTGGTGATCCCCTCGATGAAACTGTTGATATCGGTCCTTTGGCCACGGCATCGATCGTCTCGGAAATTGCCGCCCAAGTTGAAAAAACCGTCGCTATGGGTGGTAAAGTCCTTGTGGGGGGTCAACGTTTAGAGGGAAAAGGTAACTTCTATCTACCAACGATTTTAACCGATATTCCCGCCGGTTCTCCGGGGGAAAAAGAGGAATTTTTTGGACCTGTGGCTTTACTATTTCGAGTCAAAAATATCGAAGAAGCGATCGCTTTAGCTAATGATAGTCCCTTTGGTTTGGGTTCTAGTGCTTGGACGAATAACCCCGCAGAAATTGAGCGTTTAATTACCGAAATTGAGGCCGGTTGTGTGTTTATTAACGGTATGGTTAAATCCGATCCTCGTTTACCCTTTGGGGGGATTAAACGTTCCGGTTTTGGTCGCGAATTAAGTGTGGAAGGTATTCGCGAATTTGTCAACGTTAAAACTGTTTGGATTAAGTAAATCAGTAGGGTGGGTTAGCAACGCGTAACCCACCACCATAACCAAAATCACTCACCATAATTATCGCTAGTTTACACTATCGAAGATCGCACCCTAGGGATTAAAAATATGCCGCGTATTATTGATAATATTGAGTCCCATTTATTGCCAATTTTACGCGAAAGTTTATTAGCATCCCAACGCGCTGATTTTTGTGTGGGTTATTTTAATTTGCGCGGTTGGCAGTCCATTGATACCTATATTGATCACTTTCTCGGTGGTGATTTGTCCTGTTGTCGTCTGCTGATTGGTATGCAGCAAGCACCCCAGGAATTACTACAGCAATCCCTGTCTTTATTGAAGCGCTCAAATGATATAGATAAGGCTACTTGCGCTCGTTTAAGAAAACAAATTGTTCAGGATTTTTGCCAACAATTAACTTGGGGGAATCCTAGCAATCGAGATCAGGCAGCTTTGCAACGTTTGGGAAAACAAATTCAATCGGGTAAGTTAGTAATTCGCTTATTTTTGGGCTATAATCTCCATGCTAAATTATACCTTATTCATCGACAGGATGTCAATAACCCAACGGTGGGATTTTTGGGTAGTAGTAATCTAACTTTTGCGGGATTACAACAGCAGGGAGAATTAAATATTGATGTCCTTGACCACGATGCTTGTGCCAAATTACAAAAGTGGTTTAATGATCGTTGGTTGGATGCTTGGTGTTGGGATATATCCTCGGATATTGTCAAGGTGATTAACGAAAGTTGGGCCAGGGAAAGTCTTATTCCCCCCTATCATATCTATTTAAAAATAGCCTACCATCTTTCCTTTGAAGCGAGAGCCGGTTTAGCGGAATACAAAATTCCCCGACAGTTTGACCAAGACTTACTAGATTTTCAGAAATCGGCCATTAAAATTGCCGCTCGTTATGTGCAAAGACGCGGTGGGGTATTAATTGGCGACGTGGTGGGGTTAGGAAAAACGCGCATCGCTTCCATTCTAGCATATATTTTGCAGGAAGACTACGATTTAGAAATCTTAATTATTTGTCCGAAAAATCTCCTAACCATGTGGGAGGATTACAGCTATAAATACAAATTAAGAGCGAAAATTATCCCCTTAAGTCAGGTTATACAGGAATTACCCAATCTGCGGCGCTATCGGGTAGTAATTATCGATGAAAGTCATAACCTACGCAATCGGGAGGGTAAACGTTATCGGGTGATACAGGAGTACATTAACACCAATGAAAGTCGCTGTATTCTCTTGACTGCGACTCCCTACAATAAAAACTATCTTGACCTGTCCAATCAACTGCGTTTATTCATTCAAGAGGATACTAATCTCGGAATTCGTCCCGAAAGACTACTAGAATCTCTGGGAGGAGAAATCGAATTTAATCGCAGATACCAATCTCCGGTTAGGTCTCTAGCAGCCTTTGAAAAAAGTGACTCTCCCGACGACTGGAGAGACTTAATGCGTCTCTATATGATTAGACGGACTCGCGGTTTTATCGAAAATAATTATGCTACAGAAGACGAACAGGGTCGTCGGTATCTAAAATTTGCTGATGGGTCGAGGGTTTATCTTCCCCAACGACAACTAAAGACAATCAAGTTTGACCTGCAAGACTCGGTTTATGCGCGTTTATATTCGGAAGCAGTGGTGATAACTCTCAACGGATTGAAGTTACCCCGTTACGGATTGGGAAATTATCTAATTAAAGGATGCCAAGGGACAGGAGAGGAAGAAACCATCTTAAAAAGTCTATCCCGTGCGGGTAAAGGATTAATGGGTTTTTGTCGGACGAATTTATTTAAACGTTTGGAGAGTGGAGGGTATGCTTTCCTGCAATCCCTTGACCGTCATATTCTCCGTAACTATATTTTCCTTCATGCCATGGCCAATAATTTACCCCTTCCCATCGGGAGTCAGGATCCAGCTTTGTTAGACACTCGTTATCTGGATGAGGATTTAGTCACTCAGGGAGAAGATGAAAGTATAGAAACCGAGGAGACTGGGGGGATAACCGGATTAGAAAAAGAGTATCAAAAAAGAGCCGAACAAGTGTATCAAAAGTATAGCGGTGATTATCGCAAGCGCTTTCAGTGGATTAACCCCGAGGTGTTTAAACCCGCATTGAAAAAAGACCTAAAATCCGATGCCTTGGCTTTAATAGCATTATTGCAAACCTGTGGGACCTGGCAGCCGGAGACCGACGAAAAGCTAGAGAAGTTATGGCAGCTGTTAGAGGAGAATCATCCCAGAGAAAAGGTGTTAATTTTTAGCCAATTTGCCGATACAGTCAGTTATTTAGTCACTCAGTTGCAAAATCGGGGAGTGGATAAGATTGCGGGAGTGACGGGAAACTCTGCTAATCCTGCGGAAATGGTCCATCGTTTTAGTCCCCGCAGTAATTCTCAGCAAGTGGGGGAAGAAATACGAGTCTTGGTTGCGACGGATATCCTTAGTGAAGGGTTAAATTTACAGGATTGTGCCATTATCGTTAATTATGACCTACCCTGGGCAATTATTCGCCTGATTCAACGGGCCGGAAGGGTAGATAGAATCGGTCAAAAAGCAAGTCAGATTCTCTGTTATTCCTTTTTACCTGCGGAGGGAGTGGAGAGAATTATTAAACTGCGGACGAGACTATCTCAAAGACTGCGAGAGAATGCGGACGTGGTGGGGACCGATGAGGTATTTTTTGAGGAGGAGATGGATAACCAGACTTTATTAGATCTGTATCATGAAAAATCTGAGGTTATCGATGAGGAGGAGGATCAAGAAGTGGATTTAACCTCGGAAGCGTATCAAATTTGGAAAAATGCGATCGAAGTTGACCCTAGTTTAAAACATACCATAGAGACTCTGCCGCCGGTGGTTTATTCTACCCGTTGCCATAGTGGGACAGCAACCCATCCGGAGGGAGTCATGGTTTATCTAAAAACTGCCGGGGGGAATGATGCTTTAGCATGGATTGATAAGCAGGGAAATAGTGTGACTCAATCCCAATTAACTATTTTACGGTCCGCTGCCTGTCATCCCCAAACCCCGGCCATTCCCCCCCATCCCCAACACCATCAGTTAGTACAAAAAGGTACAGAATTAATTGCGGAGGAGGAAAACAACTCCGGATCTAAATTGGGACGATTGACGGGAGCAAAATTTAAGACCTACGAGCGCTTAAAAAGGTATTCTCAAGATAGTAAGGATGATCTGTTTGCTCATGAGGATTTATGCAAGGCTCTCGACCAATTGTATCATTATCCCCTCAGACAGTCGGCTCTCGATCGCTTAAATCGTGGTTTAAGAACCGGCATCAGTGACCGACAATTGGCAGACTTACTGGTATCTTTATATAAAGATGACCGTCTCTGTATTGTTCACCCACAAGAATCCACCCAAGAACCTCAGATTATTTGTTCCTTGGGTTTATTTCAACCCTCTTAAGTCCCCCTTATCAAGGGGGATTTAGGGGTATCTAACCAATTCAAGGGGGATTTAGGGGGATCAAACCAATTCAAGTCCCCCAATTCAAGGGGGATTTAGGGGTATCTAAACCAATTCAAGTCCCCCTTATCAAGGGGGATTTAGGGGTATCTAAACCAATTCAAGTCCCCCTTATCAAGGGGGATTTAGGGGTATCTAAACCAATTCAAGTCCCCCTTATCAAGGGGGATTTAGGGGTATCTAAACCAATTCAAGTCCCCCTTATCAAGGGGGATTTAGGGGTATCTAAACCAATTCAAGTCCCCCTTATCAAGGGGGATTTAGGGGTATCTAAACCAATTCAAGTCCCCCTTATCAAGGGGGATTTAGGGGGATCAAACCAATTCAAGTCCCCCTTATCAAGGGGGATTTAGGGGTATCTAAACCAATTCAAGTCCCCCTTATCAAGGGGGATTTAGGGGTATCTAAACCAATTCAAGTCCCCCTTATCAAGGGGGATTTAGGGGGATCAAACCAATTCAAGTCCCCCTTATCAAGGGGGATTTAGGGGTATCTAAACCAATTCAAGTCCCCCTTATCAAGGGGGATTTAGGGGGATCAAACCAATTCAAGTCCCCCTTATCAAGGGGGATTTAGGGGGATCAAACCTTTTACTATATTAAATGTATCTCCAATCTCAGCGAAGCGAATTGGATTAGTTCATAATTTATCGATATTTATCCATTATGCCCCTCAACTTCTCCCGGACTCGTGACTTATTATCTAACTTCCAATTTGGGGAACTGTTTATCGAGGAATTGGGATGGTCTCATCCTCGCGCAAAAAAAACTGTTAGTATCACCGTTGACAACCAAGAATATCCCTGTCAACGGATTGCGGAAGTGTCCGGAGTAGCAGTATTAGAGGTGACAACTACCGATATACCCGATGCGAAACTTCGTCGGGACATTCACCAGCAAGTTATCGAAAGAATTGCCGAAAATCTGCTAATTTTCGTCGATGGGGGACGGACACGCAGTTTATGGTACTGGGTAAAAAGAGAGGGAAGTAAAAGTTATATCCGTGACCATCTTTATATAAAAGGACAACCGGGAGATTTATTTCTCGGTAAACTAGCGGAATTAGTCCTCGATATCACCGACTTTGAAGATGGGGAACCCTCCGTGGTGGAGGTGGCCCATCGCTTACAAAAAGGTTTCGATATCGAAAAGATTACCAAGAAATTTTATCAGGAATTTCAGCGAGAGCATTTACAGTTCCTCCCCTTTATCCAAGGAATCGATCGAGAAAGCGATCGAAAATGGTACACTTCGGTTATTCTCAATCGTTTAATGTTCGTCTATTTCCTGCAGCGCAAGGGATTTATCGATAACGACTTCAACTATCTGCAAAACCAATTACAAGCAAGTCAACGACGCGGGAAAAATTTATTTTATCGTCAGTTTCTGCAAACCCTCTTTTTCCAAGCATTCGCTCAACCGGAATCCCAACGAGATGAGACAGTAACTGCATTGGTGGGAAAAGTCAAATATCTTAACGGAGGATTATTTCTCCAACATCCCCTCGAAAATCTTTATCAAAACATTTATATTGATGACCAAGCATTTGAGAATATCCTCGATTTATTCTCCCGTTACTCTTGGAACCTTGACGACACTCCGGGGGGAAGCGATGACGAAATTAACCCCGATGTTTTGGGATATATCTTTGAAAAGTATATCAACCAAAAAGCTTTCGGTGCTTACTATACCCGTCCGGAGATTACTGAATATCTCTGTGATAGGACGATTAATAAATGGATTGTCGAGAGAAGCAATCAACATTATCCCCGCAAACAATTTGCCAGTATTTCTGAACTACTAATTAATCTCGATTCTCCCCTCTGTCAGCTTCTGATTGAAGATATTCTTCCCCAGCTTTCTATTTTAGACCCTGCCTGTGGTTCCGGTGCTTTTTTAGTGGCTGCGATGAAGACATTAATCGGAATTTATAGCGCGGTGATTGGGACAATTGAACTACGGGGAGACAGTAAATTAAAACAGTGGTTAACAGAGGTAAGAAAATCCCATCCCTCCCTCGGATATTACATCAAAAAAAGAATTATTTCCGATAATCTCTACGGTGTCGATATCATGGAGGAAGCAACGGAAATCGCAAAACTGCGTTTATTTCTCGCTTTAGTTGCTGCCGCACAATCGGTGACAGAATTGGAACCCTTACCGAATATTGATTTTAATATCATGTCGGGAAATTCCCTCATCGGGTTAATTCGCGTGGACGAAAAAAGTTTTAATCTCATGGGAGAGGAAAACATTCTGCAAACCCTCACCGCGCAAAATTATCAGGCAATTCTCGCAGAAAAAAACCGCAGTATTGAATTATACAAAGAACACGCTTTTCGGTTGGGAGAAGTAGAGGGAACCCCCCAAGAAAACCGTCTCCAGATGTTACGCAATCACATCGAGGATGTCAACCGCGAATCGGTGCAGAAATTAAACCAAATTCTCTTAGATGAGTTTAGCGGTAAGTTGTCAATTAAGTACGAATCCGCACAATTAACGGGAAAAGCAAAGAAACGTTTATTAACTCTTTCTGATATGCAGTCCCTGAAACCCTTCCACTGGGGTTATCACTTCGATAAACTGATTACAGAAAAAGGTGGTTTTGATGTGATTATCACCAATCCCCCTTGGGAAGTCTTTAAACCCCAAGCGAAAGAATTTTTTTCTCAGCATAGCGACTTGGTGACTAAAAATAAAATGGACATCAAGACGTTTGAAAAGGAACAGAAAAAACTGTTAACTAATCCCGAAATTGCTCAAGCATGGTTAGAATATCAAAGTCAATACCCCCACGTTAGTCTCTATTTTCGTTCCTCGGAACAATATAAAAATCAAATCTCTCTTGTCAATGGTAAAAAGCAAGGGACAGATATTAATCTCTATAAGCTTTTTGTTGAACAATGTTTTAATCTCCTCCATCCCCAGGGAGAATGTGGAATAGTTGTTCCCAGTGGAATTTATACCGATTTAGGAACCAAACAACTGCGAGAAATGTTATTTTCTCAGACAAACGTGACAGGATTATTTTGTTTTGAAAATCGTAAAACAATTTTTGAAGGTGTAGATAGTCGCTTTAAGTTTGTCATTCTAACTTTTGAGAAAAATAAACAAACTCTTTCCTTTCCTGTGGAATTTATGCGTCACGATGTTGAGGAATTACAACGTTTTCCCCATAAAGATAGTTTAGTAATTAGCGTCGATTTAATCCGCAAACTATCCCCCGATTCCCTCTCGGTGATGGAATTTAAACAAGATATAGATATTCATATCGCTGAAAAAATGTCTCGTTTTCCCCTGCTAGGGGAAACCCTTCCCGATACATGGAATCTCAAGTTAACTCGCGAATTTGATATGACTAATGATAGTCATTTATTTAAAACTGAACCCGCAAAGGGAAGACTACCCCTCTACGAAGGAAAAATGATTCATCAATTCACCCATCGGTATGCTTTACCGAAATACTGGTTAGATGAAAAGGAAGCAAGACAAGCTTTATTAAAACGCGGTGAAGTCGATAAAGGTCAAATCTTGGACTATCAAACCTATCGTTTAGGATTTCGTGATGTTGCTAGAAATACGGATATTAGAACTATGATAGCTACAATTTTACCTCCTAATTCATTTTGTGGCAATACAATAAGTTTAGAAAAAAATGAGAAGCAAGTAGCTATAAGTTTAAAAGAAAAATGTTATCTATTATCCATTTTTAATAGTTTTGTTTTTGATAGAAGCATCAGAGATAAAGTGACATCTCATTTATCATTCTTTTATGTTTATCAGAACCCTATCCCCCGATTAAAAGAGGGAGATAAATACTTTCAGGAGATAGTAGAAAATGCGGCAAAATTGATTTGTACTACAGAAGAATTTGAGCAATTAGCGAAAGAAGTGGGGATAGGCTCCCATAAAAATGGAGTAACAGAAGAAGCAGAAAGAATGGCAATTAGAGCGAAATTAGATGCAATAATTGCCCACTTGTATGAATTAACCCTAACAGAATTTCAACATATATTAACTACCTTTCCCCTCGTCCCCGAAAGCGTCAAAACTGCCACCCTCAAAGCTTATCAAACCCTGTAGGGGAATTATGAATGATGAAGTGGGGAAATTGAACTAAAACCCCATAAACCCCCAAAGGGTAGGGTTGATTCATGAATCAACCCTACATTACTTAACGAGTACGGAGGGAGTCGAACCCCCGACACCCAGGACCGGAACCTGGTGCTCTATCCTCTGAGCTACGTACCCACGATAAAATACTATTACATTATACCACTAGCCGGCGCAGTAGAGCAGAAATTTCCCATGACTAGCGATCGCTCTTTAAAATTACTTATCAGTAACGATGACGGTATTTCCGCGCTAGGAGTCCGCACCCTTGCCAACACCCTCGCTGCCGCCGGTCATCAAGTCACCGTAGTTTGTCCCGACGGCGAGCGCTCTGCCACCGGTCATGGCTTAACCTTACACCATCCCATCCGGGCCGAACAGGTGGAAGGAATTTTTCATCCCGAGGTGATTGCCTGGTCCTGCTCGGGAACTCCCGCCGATTCGGTAAAATTTGCCCTTAGTGCCGTCCTCAAAGAGCGTCCCGATTTAGTTTTAGCCGGCATTAACCACGGGTCTAATCTCGGCACTGATATCCTCTATTCTGGCACGGTTTCCGCGGCCATGGAGGGATTAATCGAAGGTATTCCCAGTATTGCTGTTAGTCTGGCCAGTTTTAAAGCTTGTGATTTCCAACCGGCTGCGGATTTTGCCCTCACGTTAGTCAGGAAAGTTACCCTTAACCCTTTTCCTGTTCCCACTTTACTCAATGTCAACGTCCCTCCGGTTAGTAGTGGCGAAATCAAGGGAGTGAAAATCACTAGGCAGGGATTGCGACGCTACGAGGAAACCTTCGAGAAAAGACTGGACCCCAGGGGTAAAAGTTATTACTGGTTAATTGGGGAAGTGGTGGAAGATATCGAACAACCGGACTACAGCCATTTACCCCCGGAAGTGCCTACGGATGTACGCGCTATTGGCGAGAATTTTATCACCATCACGCCCCTACAATACAATTTAACTGATGTACAGGGTTTTCAACATTTGCACCGGAATTCTTGGCTTGATTGAGGAGCATCTCATGATATTCTGATTCAATCATTAGCGTTTGAGAGCCTATGTCCCCTCAATTTAATTTTCAAGAAAACGAACTCGAAGAAGCGGATGTCATAACCCTCTGGGATGAGCAAGGTCGATCACTAGACTGTTATATTGAGAATGCCTATGAAACCGATGACCTTACCTATATGCTTCTTGTCCCCGTGGATACCCCGGTGATGATTCTAGCTTGGGACGAGGAATCGGAGGAAGAAGAATCTGATGCCTTCTTAATCGAAGATAGCGAGGAAATCGAGCGGGTTTTTGCCGATGCTAAGGCAGTTTTAGCAGAATTAGACCTATTGCTCAAACCCACTGCTCACACTTTAACCGTTAGTGGTGAATTGCCTCCCCTGGAAGAAGATAATGTTCTCAGTTTAGAAATCGATAGCGATGCTCCTTCCTCGTCATCAGAGCCGGAAGAATTGCAATTTCTCGCCAGTTTCTTTTCCGAAGACCAAAAATACTCGATTTACAGTCCCCTTGCTCCTTTGTTATTCTTAGCTGTCGGTGATGCGGAAGGGAAGGTTGAATTAGTTTCCCCCGATGATGACGGTATGGGACCAATTCTAGAGGAACTTTTGTTTGATGAACTCGATTAATTACTTGATTTTACCAAATCCGCCGGGCAAAATTATTGATAAATCTAGTCACAGTATATCTTTCGGGATTTCATCATCATTGCGATTAACACGGATTTGGTATTCTTTCTTTAAATTACGGCGTTTATCATAAAGATGAAGTATAACCTAACTTGGTATTAACGACCGGCTCCTGTCTCCCGAAAATAAAAACCTTATACCTCACTATTAAGATAAATGCTATCTCACCACAACTAGGGGAGAGCTTTAAAGATTAGCTATTTTTCTGGTGATAGTGAGGATGAAAGGTTTCCAAGCAAGACTGATTAAATAACCCAATCCTGCCACTAAAATAATTGTCGCCCCCGAGGTGAGATTTAAACTATAGGATAACCATAAACCAACCAAAGTAAAGACAATTCCTAAGATAATCGCTAGGAGCATCATTGCCTTCATATTTTTAACAAATTGTCCACTGATAGCCGCAGGAATAGTTAACAAAGCAATTACCATAATTAATCCCACCACCTGCATTACTGCCACAATAGTTAAAGCGGTTATTCCCATTAAACCTAAATAAATTATCTCCACGGGAATATTACGAATAATCGCAAAAGTTTCATCAAAAGATATGGCTAACAACTCCTTATAAAAGATACTAACTAAGGTTATAATTAATATATCTATGCCCGCCATTATCCATAAATCATCCCTCGGTACAGTTAAAATACTACCAAAAAGATAACTCATTAAATCAGCTTTATACCCGGGGGTTAAATCAATAAAAATTACCCCAATCGCCATACCAATCGCCCACATCACCCCGATTAAAGTATCGGCTCTCTCGCGGATGCGACGCTGTAAAAACCCCATGCCTAAAGCCGAAAAAAAGGTAAAAAATATCGCCCCCACCAGAGGATTAATACCAAAAAAATAACCGATTCCTATCCCTCCATAGGCAGCATGAGCGATTCCCCCACTGATAAAAACCACGCGATTAACTACTACCAAAGTACCCACAATCCCACAGGCAATACTAACTAATATTCCTGCGGCAATCGCATGGCGCATAAAATCAAATTGTAAAGCCTCTAGCATAGGGTGTGGGGTGTGGGGTGTGGGGAGCTTTTTCAGTAAACAGTAAACTCAAAACTCACATCTGATAACTGATAACTGATAACTGATTATTGATAACTTTCAATTACTTGACGAAAATCGCTTTTTTGTTTGACTCCGCGCATTTCCTTGACTAATTCCCGGTCCTTAAAGAATTGTACCGTGGGAGTTCCAGTTACTTGACCCATTTTGGCAATTTCTGGGTCAGCTTCGATGTCAATTTCCACAAAATAAATTTTGCCATCGTACTCATCGACCACTTTATCTAAAATCGGTTTCAGGGTTTTACAGGGGCCACAGGTGGGAGAAACATATTTTACCATTAACAAGCGATCGCCGTCGTGGAATAATTTCCGCAAAGCATAACCCCCAACGTGACGGGTTTTGTGAATATCAAAAGTTTCCTCCGTATCGGCCGGGGTTTCGCTAACGGTTTTCGTCTCGTAATGTTCAGAAGTGGCTGATTGACGGTATTCTTGGATTAAATTATGCTCCGATAACCATCTTTCTGCCAATAACGCCGCCATACACCCCGTACCTGCGGCAGTGATGGCCTGACGGTATTCGTGGTCCTGCACATCTCCGGCGGCAAAAACCCCCTCGACGCTGGTAGCAACAGTCCCCGGTTTGACTTTCACATAACCCACCTCGTCTAATTCTAGTTGTCCTTGGAATAGGGAAGTATTGGGAGTGTGACCGATGGCATAAAATAACCCTCTAACGGCTAATTCGCTGATTTCTCCCGTTTGCGAGTTTTTAATGCGTAGTCCTGCCATTTTACTGCCTGTACCGAATACATCCAGTGCTTGGGTGTGAAAATGAACAGTAACTTTCGGATTATTTAACACCCGGTCCTGCATTGCTTTCGAGGCACGCATCGCTTCCCCGCGAATTAATAAATGGACGTGAGAGCCGTATTTAGTTAAATATACGGCTTCTTCGGCTGCGGAGTCACCGCCACCAATGACGGCCAGGTTTTCCTCTCTAAATATCGGTGTAGCACCGTCACAGATAGCACAAGCGGAAATGCCGTTACTCCAGAATTGGGCCTCGCTGGGTAATCCTAAGCGTTTGGCAGTGGCTCCTGTGGCGATAATAATACTATTGGCCTTAACTTCCCGGTCCGTGGAACGAATGGTAAAAGGACGCTGACTTAAATCCACCGAGATAACATCTTCGGTATAGCATTGGGTCCCCCATCTTTCGGCCTGTTCCTTCATTCTTTCCATTAGCTTCGGACCGGTGATTCCTTCGGGAAAACCGGGGAAATTTTCTACTTCTGTGGTGGTCATCAATTGTCCCCCCGGAATGCCTCCCGCTTGGAAACCCTCGAACATCAAGGGTTTTAAGTTCGCACGCGCCGCATAAATCGCCGCCGTATATCCCGCCGGTCCCGAACCAATAATGACTAAATTCTCGACAGTCATAACCGTAAATGCAACTCATAACGACTACGCTTTTTAGTATAGCAGCATCAGTTATCAGTTATCAGTTATCAGTTATCAGTGTCATATTCCTCGTCACCGACTTTACCAGTGGGTGAAGTCTGCCGCAAATTGAGATAGGGATAACAGTTTAATACGGGTATCTTGAGCGACTTTTTGGCGCATTTGGGCGGTATTATAGCCCCAATCGGCTAAATATAAGCCCACGTCGTTTAAATCTGCTTGTTGCTGCACTAATTCCAAAGCATCGAGACGATCCTCGACAAACCACAAATTAGCGGGAGATTCTGGTAAATCAGCCAGTATTTGCTGAATAGTCAGGTATTTCGGCTGTTTAATTTCCTTGCCAATTAATCTCGCTGCCGGAAAATTAATTGCTACTTTTTGTAACAATTGCTTGACAAAACGACTTTCTTTTGTAGTGATGATATAAACCAAAAAATCCGAGTCTAAAAGAGAGGCCAGGCGATCAATCGCGGGTTGATAAAATTGATGTAAGGCTAACCAAGACTCTAGATCCGACTCAATCCATTGATCCCTAAGACCATCGAGAGCATTTGAGAGAACTTTTTTCGCTATTTTATCCCTTTCTAGCAGATTTTGAGCAATTGACGGCCAATTATTTAAAGCTTCCTCGTCAGGAATACCGAGAACGAGCGATCGCAACAGTAAAGGCATTTCCCAACCGGTTTCGATAACGGGACGAAGTTGCGAAAACCTCGGGAAAAAATCCTCGGGAATTATTTCCGGCCAAAGGGTTTCATAGGTGCGTTTGCTAATCTGAAAATACTCGATCATGCCATCACAAAGAACACCATCAAAATCCAGTGCTAGAATACGGGGGGATTGACTCATAAATGCTGGTTTAATCTCAATAATGGCAGTATAGCGCAGCTATTAGCTATTCTTTGCTTCATCGTTGACATAACATAGCTGTCTGATGATTTCGGTGACAGAATTTTTCAGTCCCTCTACATGAATCCAGCCCACATATACAGCATATACAATATTTTGATGATTGTCCTGTATATAAACATGATGGACACGATATAAATCTGAGCTTAAATAAATATAACCACTGGCATCTTTAAATTTACCTTCTAGTAATATTTTTTCTTTTAAAGGTTTCATTTTTGCCAGATCTTTAGTCACTCCAGATATTTTAGCTATTCTTTCTATGGCAAGCTCAACACAGGTGTTATCACTGTAACTATTGCCATGATTATAATCGTGCTGATCAAAATAAATTGTCTCTACGATATTTTTGGCCACTTTATCTGATGTTAGGTAATAGGTATGAGCATTAAGGGAATTCAATACTACGGCAGCAATTTCTACAGAATCAAAAATATTGCCAGTCGCTTCTAGATAATAATCGCTCATTAAAATCTTGGATACATCGGTTATAGAATCAAAAAGAGGACGAATTGGATAAGCGATAATATCGGAGGAATTGATCAGATTATTCCAGAGCAAACGCTGGCCTTGATGCTGGGTAATAAATTTTTCAATTTGATTAGCATCAATGCCTAGAGTTAGATTTAAAAATGGGATCGGTGAACCCATTGTTGTTACACTAGATAGGGAAAGTTTGCCCCGCTCTTTACCGATAAGATCACGAATTTCATAAGCGGGATCCTTCGGGTCAAAACGCTCAGAAAATAACAGATCCCAAAGGATTACAGTACCCAAAGAATGGGCAACTATATGTAATTCGGTTTCCCGGGGATAAGCTTGAATAAGATCGATTAATTGATCGGCAATAATGCGGCGAATTTGTTTTCCTCGATCGCTGCCTAAATAGGTAAATGCGTCACCGATAAAATAAGATAAATACTCTTTTCTAAAATTTTGATAGCGAAAGGATTGCTCGGGGTTAAAATTACTATTTTTCTGTTTTTGTGTCTGTAATTCTTGGTCTATATCTCGCCATAATTTTTCGGTTCCTTTGAGAACATTTCCCCAAAATCCTGCATAACAGTAGGGAATAATCTGATTTTTGCGTTTACATTCTTCTTCAATTAGTTTAATTAATTTATTGGCATAACTAGCGTCTCTTGTGGCCACTCCATGAATAAAGTAAATCAGCATAATAGATTTATCTCAATAACCGTTGATCAGAATCGGCTCTCTTGGATTTGGTAGGTAAAATGTATTCTAAGATACATTCCTCCTAGCGAGGGGATGGAACGAACCACAAAGACACAAAGGACACAAAGATTGATCGATCATATAGTAAGTTAAACTTATCACACACAACCTAGAAGAGCCTCGGAATCTCTTCCCTTCTTACTATACCCTTCTAGCTTCAGAAAAATATCAGGATGGAGCGAGATATAGTAATATATAATTAATCCGATTTGTGAAGAGATGGTGGCTTAAGCCTTGCTAACCCAGCCGACGAATTGCCATATAATACAAATGCCCGCTATTATAGAATTATATTTTTCCCTTTTAACTTAGTCCTATGGTTTCACAACTAGATAAAACTAACGTTACTGAAATTATCTACCCCGATAGCGATAGTCAACCCATGGCCGATAATACCTTGCAATTTCGTTGGATCACAACAATTAAAACTAATTTAGACTGGCTATTTCGCGAGCAGTCTGATGTCTTTGTTGCGGGGGATTTACTTTGGTATCCCGTGGAAAATGATAATAAACTGCGTCAAGCGCCAGATATCATGGTGGTTTTTGGGAGACCAAAAGGGGAAAGAGGTTCCTATCGACAATGGCTAGAAAATAACATTAGTCCCCAGGTGGTTTTTGAAATCCTCTCTCCGGGTAACACCCTCACGGAAATGGCCAAAAAACAGCTATTTTATGACCGTTATGGGGTCGAGGAGTATTATCTTTATGATCCCCATAAAAACGATGCCAGTGGTTGGATAAGAGGCGAAAATCAGCTAGAAATTCTGGAAACTCTCGATAATTGGGTTAGTCCCCGTTTAGGTATTCGTTTTCAGTTGGGGGAACCAGAAATGTTGCTTTTTTATCCCGATGGACAAGCTTTCACCAGCTATAACGAGGAAAAACAACGAGCAGAGGCTGAAAAACAACGAGCGGAAAGATTAGCCAAGAAACTGCGGGAATTGGGCATTAATCCTGACCAAATCTGAGAGAATGTTTCTGGGCTACTATTAAAAACGGATTTGCTCTGGGAGTGCCTATTGACTAGAGGTAATACCGCGCTGACGTAATTGGTCGATAAAAAATTCTTCCAGGGAAGCACGAGCTAAATTAAGACTAATCAAGCGAGCATCCATACTAGACAGGGCAGCCAGAAAAGCATCGGGTTCTCCCTGTAATTGTCCGTGCCAACAATTATCGCGCCAATGCAAACCGAGGAGCCATTGCTGTAGTTGCTCCTCCCTACCACCTTGAACAATCACCTGATAGACATCAGCACGACCGAGAATTTGGTCGAGGGAACCGACACAGAGTAATTCTCCCCGGGCCAACAGAGCAATGCGA
Organism: Microcystis aeruginosa NIES-2549; assembly: GCF_000981785.2. Taxonomy (NCBI): domain Bacteria; kingdom Bacillati; phylum Cyanobacteriota; class Cyanophyceae; order Chroococcales; family Microcystaceae; genus Microcystis; species Microcystis aeruginosa. Next base: position 1,156,008 of record NZ_CP011304.1, read on the forward strand.
TCGCAAATTTGTTCCACATCGGAGAGAATATGAGAGTTAAAAAAGATAGTTTTCCCCCGTTGTTTGAGAGATTGAATAATTTCTCGCACCTGATAGCGACCGATAGGGTCTAGTCCCGACATCGGTTCATCGAGAAAGACTAATTCTGGATCATTGATTAATGCTTGAGCTATACCGATCCGTTGCATCATCCCCTTAGAATATTGACGCAATTGTTTTTTCTGGGCAGTTTTGCGGTCTAATCCCACTAAATCCAATAATTCAGGAATGCGTTTTTTCTGCACAGAAGAGGGAATCTTAAAAATGCCGCCGATTAATTGTAGGAATTCCCAGCCGGTGAGATAGTCGTAGTAGTAGGCATTTTCGGGAAGATAGCCGATGCGTTGCCTGACCGAGCGATCGCCAATTGGCTGACCGAGAATCAAGGCCCGTCCGGAAGTGGGTCGGACAATCCCCAAAAGGGTTTTTAAGAGCGTGGTTTTGCCTGCACCGTTCGGGCCTAATAATCCAAAGGTTTCCCCCTCATGGACAATTAAAGTACAGTTTTTCAAGGATTCGATTTTTTTATTTAACCAGAATCCCGTCCGATAAGTTTTTTGTAAGTTTAACGCCTCTAGCACAGTTTGACGGCTGGTATTCGTCATTGTTTTGGAGTCATCTGAGACAGAATACATGGGTTTTACATCCCTTTTCCTAGACTTTGCTTCTATTATCCCCAAATTGTCATCAGCAATGTCAACAGTATCAAAATAGCACGATTTTGGAACCCAGAAAAATTCCAAACGGTCTTGAGAAGGGGTATCAGTGCAGTTCCGGGCTATGACAAGCTTTCTTCTCTGGCATTGGTGTGAATTAGCCGCTAAAATCTGTTAGACAGGTAACTTTGACACTTGAGCGGCAACTGGTACAATAGGGCGAACACTCACGGAAACCAGACTCTTACACAAACACAGCATGAAACAACTCCTCACTTGCCTTAATTCCCTGACAGTGGCCAGTGTAGCCACTATCGCTTTGGCCTATCCTAGCATCGCTCAAGTTAATCTCTCCGTTTATCCCGCTCCTTCCTCGTCGAACGAATCCATAGAATTATACGTTCCCCCGCCGGAAAACAATAACATCGATAATACCTGTACTCAATTGATTGGGGCAAATATCGATAAAATTATCAGTCAAGCTCCCAATCAGTGGGGTATATTAATCGAATCTCTTGATCGCCAAACAGTTATTTATAGTCATAATGCCGATCGCTATTTTATCCCTGCTTCTAATACAAAGTTATTTACCACGGCTGCCGCTTTACAGGTGATGAACCCGGAAACGACAATTCAGAAAAAATCCCTGCGCGATTGGGTTAATATCACTAATCAGAGAAGTAATAATTTCTACGCTGACACTCTTTTTCGCTTTATCGGCGGTGCTAAAAATGTTACTGCCATCTTGGCACAATTGGGTATCAATCCCAGTGGTTTTCGTTTAGCCGATGGTTCGGGATTATCCCGCCAGAATACCGCTACTCCCCGCTCAATCGTGGAAATTTTGCGGGTGATGTATTATTCTCCTAATCGCGATACTTTCTATGCTTCCTTACCGGTGGCGGGTATTAGTGGCACCCTGAGAAACCGAATGCGCCAGACGGCCGCTACTGGCACAGTTTACGCTAAAACTGGCACTCTTACCGGTGTGCGGGCCCTATCGGGTTATCTAGAAAACCCCAACCAAGGACCGATGTTATTTAGCATTATCGTTAATAATCAACGGGTTTCCGGACAGGCTCTGGTGAAAGCGATCGATACTATTGTTCTACAGATGACCGAATCTCGTTCCTGTCAAGCTCAGTAAATCTCTCGTAAAAATCCCCAATTGTCCTGATCAGCTGTCCGCGCATTTAAATTGCTTGTGGAGATGAGGCAAGAGTAAAGGTTAATAATAGCCATAATCTGCCTCAGTTTGGGTTTGGGTTTGGGGGGAGAGATATTCAAAATTGGAAGGATCTCGCAGAAAACGAAATATTTCCTCTTCGAGACGATGAATTAGATAGGGTTCTATGGAACTAGAATCGCGTAAACAGGCTAAATAGCCTTCTACATATAGCCGGATCTCATCAAAACGGGAGCCACGGTGCCAAAGATCCACCATGTCATCGGTTAGTCTTTGATAGTAACGAATGGATTGGGTATCTTGGAGCATGGGCAGTAGAACAAAAAAAAGAGAGTGGGGGTAAGTGTTTATGGATCATCGTAGGGAGAATTGCTATTCTCGGTTCCCGATACCTCTATTGTACTCACCAAATCGGCAAAACACAGACAAGAGAATTTTCAGTGATCAGTAAAGGGTGTGGGGTGTGGGGTGTGGGGTGTGGGGTGTGGGGTGTGGGGAGAAGGGAGAATAAATAAAGGCAATCTCCTGAATCCTGTCTCCTGAATCCTGTCTCCTGTCTCCTGCCTTCGTATAGATTATTCATAGTTTCTTTGTCTTTTTGCCCGTTCAATTTCTGCTTGTAGTTCTGCTATTTGTCGCTGCAATCTTTCGCTTTCCCTATCATTAGCATCAACATTAATCGAGCTTTTTACCCCTGTTTTGGCATAGTTTCCCCGGCGAATTTGACGATAGGATTCCGAGTTAAACCATTCCTGTAGATAATGCACTCTTTCTACGGAAAAAGGATGAGTTAAAAAGGAACCATTACCGCCATTATAAATGATAAATTTATAAATCTGGTTTAAGTTATCTTGGTCTAATTGTCGGTAGGCTTCCCCTTGGCGAATAAATTCTTCTAAGTTGCATTCATGCAGATATTTTTGACTTCCTCCTGCACATTTCATTAAAGTTCTCAGGACTAAATTTAAATCATCGGTAACTAATAAAGCGGCTCTGTCTGCGGATAATTCGGCTTTTCTGCGCCATTCATAAAAGGCATAAACTAGACCGGTAGTAATGGCTTTTCCTAGTCCTAAGGTGATGTCTCCAAGCAAATTAGCCGCCCCCATCACCCAAAAAGAAAGTTGAATTAAAATACTATGATCGCATTTTAAATGACCTAATTCGTGGGCAAGAATTACTCGAATTTCTTCTTCATCTAAGAGGTCTAAAAGGGCAGTATTAAAGACAATATACGGATGTTCTGAACCCAAAGAATAGGCATTCGCTGAAGGGTTTTGACTGACATAAAGATTCGGTTCTGGGGACATATCTAAATCCCGCAGACATTGGCGATAGATGCCGTATAAAGTGGCGTATTGACGCGGGCCGACTTTTAGATCATTGCCCATCAATAAAATTTGCTGGGGACGTTCATAGAGATATTCGGAAAAACTTTTCGCTAATAAGTCAAACCCCGGAACTGATCTTAAGGCCTGTTCAGCCTGCTGATCTAGGGGATGTTTAAAAGCTTGACTGGAGATATCAGGATAAGTTGGCATATTAATAAAACCTCTTGTAAAAATCAAAAATTGTTTTTAGGGTTAGGCTTCGGTCGTCGGTCGTTAGTAGTTATGAGAATTAAGAATGAATAATAATCAATTAAATGGTTTATTTACAGATTTTAGACAATTTAATCCTTATTTTTGCCATTTTTGAACCCTCAAAAATTAATTATTCAAGAGTTCTATAGAATAAAAAAGTCAAAATTTGTCCTAAATTGAGCCTATACAAATGCTTGATACATCGGTTATATTAAAGATGAAGTATAACCTAATTTGGTATCGACGGCTGACTCCTCAAAAGGAAAACTTTGTACTTCACCATTAAGATAAATGCTATATACCGTAGCATTAATCATTGTAATAGAAGTTAAAATCTTTTAAGGCTAATATTCTCTGCTTATTTAAGCGATAATGATAGGCCACACGAAACTTTAACTTTTCCCAGTCGCTTTTTTGAATTTTGTTTTTACCAGAGGAAAACTTAAGATGTTCGACAAATTCACGCTCGATCATGTCAGACCATTCGCTAGGATAAGTAGGTAAACCTGCTTTCGCCGCGGCTAACCCCATTACTGGACCATCTGCACCATGAAGGCGGTGTATTTCTAAATATTTGGCAATTATTCCCCAATAATAAATGAATTCTTCTTCTTTTTTGCGATTTTTTCCGACAGCAAAGATAAATTCCCCAACATAGGGAGTGTTTTCAAAATCTATATCCAACTTCTGCGCCACTTTCTCATAATAAGGAATATTTTCGGGTTGATAACGAGTTAGATGAGCTTTTAGATTTTTGATTGTGCCGAAAACTCCGTCAAGATTATTAAATTGTTCAGGAAACACTAAGGATTTTATTAATCGAATATCCGTATCAATTTGAATAGTCATGTCGTAGCGTTCTAAGGCTTTCTCAATAGCAAAACGCCTGTCATTATAGGGAAACATGATACTATCCTGAATATGTTTAATGGCAATTACGTTACTTAAATCTTGAAAATCCCTTGGCTCATCAGTCAATATCAGATATTGAATACCGGGATGGTATTTTTCCAGATCCCGCGCTACGTTGACTGCACAGGAACGATACTTTTTGCCGAGAGCTAAACCGCAAAAACAATAACTATTCATTAATCACCGTCTGAATTTTTGTCTAGGTTCAGTCTAGCTTATCTTAGAAAATTCGTCAATACAAATCGTCGTTTTCGGGGTTAATTTGGTCAAAATAGGTTTTTAATTCGGCAAAATTATAGACCTGTGGGAGAAATGAGCTTTATTCTTGTTAACTATCCTTAGCAACAATTCCTAGATTCGATAACAAAACTTGTAGGTTAGTTTGCACGGTAGCGGGTTGGTATCTCTTAATAGTTTCTAGGGAATTATCAGCGAGTTTTTGCCACAATTGCATATTATCATAGAGTTCGATCACTGCGCGGGCAAATTCCTCGGCAGTATCGGCAATTAAAACATCCTGATGGTCGATTAATCCCATACCTTCGGCCCCAATTTTTGTGGTAATAGTGGGTAATCCTAGGGAAAGACTTTGACCAATTTTACCCTTCATTCCCGCACCAAATCGCAGGGGAGCAACAAAAATACGACTCTTTTGAAAATAGGGTTCTACTTCGGGAACATAACCAGTAACAATCACTTTATCACTGGCTAATTCCTTCACTTCATCCTTGAGGTTACTTCCCAATAAATTAACGGTAATATCAGGACGGGATGCCCAAACTAAGGGCATAATTTCTAAACATAACCACTTAACTGCATCAATATTAGGAGGGTGATTATAGCTACCAATAAATACTAAACCCGATCGCTGGTCAAAGGCAACTTTTTCTGACAGGGAAATTTCTTCATGGATATTGGGGATTACCCAAACATTTTTCACTCCCAAAGAGGATAAAACCTGTTTTTCGTCTTCGGTTACTACCACGGTTGCTTCTGCTTGGTTAGCATAGTTTAACTCTAATTTCTGATAGGTTTCCCAACTCCAGCTAGTATTTTGGTAACTGGGATCGAGATAGTCTTTTTGTCGTTTTAAACGTAGAAAATGTAGGTCAATTGTATCATAAATAATTGGCACTTTTGTTTTTAAGCGAATTAAATCCATATACTTATCGCACAATTCGGGACGACACAACCAAACTCCATCTATCAGGGGTAAATATTTGATTAATTTTTCTTCTAGATTATATCTTTGCGCTGTGCCATAAATAACTTCAATTCCCATCTGTTGCAGTACAGAAGTATAGGGTTGTTCAGGATAGCCATTATCGGGAAAGAAAATCACTGAATAGCCTAAATTGAGCAGTAGCTTAAGAATATTTAATAAACGCACACAGCCGGATTCTCGATCGTATAGTGGAACGTAGGAATCGATGACTAAAATTGTCGGTTTTCCTTGTAAACGTCGGGCAGCTTTGGGGACATTATTAGCATCGTTATCTAGGTGTTTAGTTAATACCTTTGACCATTTTTCTCGAAACTTAGTTTGATTAATAACTTGATATTGTTTTGTCCCACTGGAAAGGTCTGTTCCCGAGGTGATTCCTTCGTAGTGAATGACGTTAGATTGGGGTTGATAGAGAACTTGATAACCCAATTCTCGGAGGGCAAAACATAAGTCTGTATCTTCGTAATATGCGGGGATAAAGTCTTGACAAAAACCACCCAATTGTTTAAATAAATCCGTAGGAACTAATAAACTGGCCCCCGAACAATAGTCCACGGGACGCACATAATTATATTCTGGTTCATCGGGACTATCTAAGCGTCCATAATTCCAACCATCGGCAGAATTCCAGATAATTCCCCCCGCTTCTTGTTGTTTACCATTAGCATAAATTAATTTAGAACCCACCGCACCAATTTGGGGATTATTGATAATTAATTTTAATAAACTTTCTAAACAATTTTCCAGAATTCTAGTGTCATTATTGAGAAAATATAGGTATTGACCTTTTGCTTGACTAGCCCCATAATTACAGGAACGAATAAACCCAGAGTTTTCTGCATTAGTTAATACTTTAATTCCTTTAACTAAAGTGGCTAATTGTTCTAAGGTGTCATCGCTGGAAGCATCATTAACGATAATTATTTCATAGGCTAAATCAGAACTTAGGTTAACACTCAAGGATTCCAGACAGTTAAAGGTGTAGGCAAATTGGTTATAAACAGGAATAATAATCGAGACTAAAGGATCATCACTACTGGCAATTTCTAGGGGCCGGGGTTCGGCTAATTTAGCACTTTCGATCACCTGTTCTTCAAATTCAGAATAACTCTTTCCTGTAAGAATTTTAATAATTTTTCGTTTCGTCTTTTTGAGTGCTGGTTTCCATCCTTCCTCTTGGAGACTAAAGACAAATTTTTTGAGCAGTTTTTTAACTTTAAAAATAATCATTATTACCATAAATACTCCTCTGGAGAAAACCAATCTTGTGCTAAATTTAAATCTCTTTCTGTTCTAATATAGCGTTTCCTAAGCTAGTGAGGTACACATATTTTTCTTCCCTTTTGACTTTTGCCTCTTGCCTTTTGCCTAAAACCCATAACTTTTGTACCTCAGCAGACTGAAAAACGCTATAATAGCTCCTTCCTTTAATTGTTGCTTGAGGTAGTTTCTCTGTGGTTCCATAATATATAATTTAATCGCTTCATTAATTAAATTATTATATTCTTTTTCAGGATAATCACTACTTGCCAACCATCGATCGAGAAGTTGCATGGTATCTTCAGGGAGAGTTATCTGAAGTTGTCTGGCCATTTTGTTTTTCCTAACCATATCTAGATAATAACAATTATAAACCCCTAGGGCGATTTTAGTTGCTGTCGGGATAAATTCTCGGGGCTGCGGCGATTAATTTTTGAGTGTAGGGGTGTTGGGGATGGCTAAAAATCTGTTCAGTGTCACCCATTTCAACTATTTTACCCGCAGTCATCACCGCAATTCGATCGCAGAGGAATCTCGCTAACCAAAGATCATGAGTTATAAATAAATAAGTGAGATTAAATAACTTTTGTAACTCTAACATTAACTCTAAAACCTGTGTCTGAACACTAGCATCAAGCATACTAACCGGTTCATCACAAATAACTAATTCTGGACGAGTAATTAAAGCGCGAGCAATGGCTACCCTTTGCTGTTGTCCTCCCGATAACTCCCTAGGATAGCGTCGATAAAACTCCTCTGTTGGTGTTAAACCGACTCGCTCTAACATTTCCAAAACCTGCTTTTTAGCGGTTTCTAGACTAATTTTTTGATGGATCAAAAGCGGATCAGCGATACTTTCTCCCACCGTCATTAGAGGATTGAGACAAGCGAGGGGATCCTGAAAAATCATCTGCATTAAGCGTCTTTTTGGTCGCATTTTTTCCCCCGACAAGGGGGTTAAATCTTCTCCTAAAAATTCCACTTTTCCCCCGGTGGGTTTAATTAACTGTAATAGGGTTCGCGATAGGGTACTTTTCCCACATCCCGATTCCCCAACTAAACCGAATATTTCCCCTCGATACAGTTCAAAATTCACTTCATCCACCGCTTTAATAAATTTCTTTTCTTTCTTAAAAAAACTATCTAAAAAGTTACCTTCTAGGGTATAATACTGTTTTAAATTATCCACCTTTAACACCGTTTCTTTACCTTGAATTGCTGTTAATTTTTCCTCCCGCAGCTGTAGGTGTAAAGCAGCGGCCAAAAGAGAACGAGTGTAGGGGTGTTCAGGTGTATTAAAAACTGTTTTTACCGCTCCCGATTCAACAATTTTGCCCCCCTGCATCACCGCTAATCGATCGCAATATTCTCCCACCAGCGCTAAATCATGGGAAATTAACAATAATCCCATCTGTTCCTCGCTACATAAACGCTTTAATTCCCGCAGAATTTCCGCCGAAACCGTCACATCTAAACTGGTGGTGGGTTCATCGGCAATAATTAACTTAGGGTTTAATAATAAAGCTAAAGCAATAGCCACTCTTTGGCGCATTCCCCCGCTAAATTCGTGAGGATATTGGGACCAACGATTAGCGGGAATTTTCACTTTTTCTAGGACAGTACAAGCTTGACTTTTAGCTTGACGATAGGTTAAATTTCCTCGATGGGCTTGCAAAGTTTCCACACAATGATCGCCAATAGTCATCAGCGGATCCAGTCGCGTCATCGGATCTTGAAACACTAATCCCACCGCTTCCCCGCGAAACTTTTCTAACTGTTTGCTAGACAAAGATAAAAGCGATCGCCCTTCAAAGGTAATCTCCCCTTCCACATGAGTGCGATTAGGTAATAACCTTAAAATAGCCTTACCGATGGTCGATTTTCCACAACCAGATTCACCCACTAATCCCAGAGTTTCCCCTTTGCCTATACTAAAAGATACCCCATCGATCGCCCAAGCGGGAGAACTTAATTCGGTCGGGTAGGCAATTTTTAGGTCTTTAATTTCCAACATGACGCGATCGGTAAAGATAAAAGTCAGGACTTAGGGTCAAGTATGCCACACAAACGGCGATCGAGCATTTAATTACTGATCGACAACTTCCCCTAACAAAACCTGACAATACCCCTTTAAAGTCGCCACTCGCTCGCTAATTATCCGTAAACGCTTCTCCCGTCCTTGCCGGGCCGAGGCCAAAAATAACCAATCCGTCTCCAGCAATCGCCAGGACCGATATAGTTCCGTCTGGACCGTGCGCCAACGATTAGCCACCTCTGGGCTGAAATTGTCATCATTTAGTGACAATATCTCCCCCTCTAGACAGCTTTGTAAAGCTTGAAAAGATTGTAACCCCGTGGAGGCATCCCCATCCAGAAGGGCAAGACTGAAATCCTCCAGTTTTCTTAACAAAGATTCGTAGGCTTGATGGTAATTTGTCGGTAGCATCCAATACAAAGCGCGTTAGAATTTGTTACATAAGATTAACGATTTGCCGTCACGGTTGCAAGTCCTCTCTCCTCCCAATCAGAGACAAAAACTTAAAAGAATCGCGTCTTTTTCGCCGATCGATCCGATGCCAGTGTTAGAGAGTTAAGTAATCTGGCATCCCTTCGGCCTAATAGTTTTCCAGTTATCCGTCTCCTCCCCCCCCTATTATCCCCCCGATCTAACCATGAACGCCATCACTGCCATCCAACCAGAAACCCTCACCGCCCTTCCCCGGGCCACGGAACCGAAAAAAGCGTTAGTTTTACCCGATTGGCTGAAAGAATGCCTAATTACCTACGAAAACGACCCCCAGAATCCCGATAGCGATTTAATCTGTCGGGCCTTTAATTTCGCCCACAAACTCCACGAGGGCCAGTATCGCAAATCCGGGGAACCCTATATCGCCCATCCCATAGCTGTAGCGGGATTACTGCGGGATCTGGGGGGTGATGGGGCAATGATCGCGGCGGGATTCCTTCACGATGTGGTGGAAGATACGGAAGTCACCCCCGAAGAAATCGAGGCTAGATTCGGTGTCGAGGTGCGTAATTTGGTGGAAGCGGTGACAAAACTCTCCAAATTCAACTTTTCTAGTAAAACTGAACGGCAGGCGGAGAATTTTCGCCGAATGTTCCTGGCGATGGCTCAAGATATCCGCGTCATCGTGGTCAAATTAGCCGATCGCCTGCACAATATGCAAACCCTCGAACACCTTAACCCGCAACAGCAGCAACGCATCGCCCTCGAAACTAGAGAAATCTTTGCTCCTCTGGCTAACCGTTTAGGGATTGGGCGATTTAAATGGGAATTAGAAGATTTATGCTTTAAATACCTCGAACCCGATGCTTATCGCACCGTGCAGTTATTGGTATCGGAAAAACGTATCGATCGAGAGGCCCGCATCGAAACCGTCACTAACACATTGCGGGAAAAATTGCAAGAAATTGGCATAAAAGTTCTTGATTTACAGGGTCGCCCCAAACATCTCTACGGCATCTATCATAAAATGCACAATCAAGGCAAAGAATTCGAGCAGATTTATGATATCGCCGCCGTCCGCATTATCGTCGAAACTAAAGAGGAATGTTATCGTTGTTTAGCCGTAGTTCATGACCAATTTACTCCGATTCCTAACCGTTTTAAAGACTATATCGGTTTACCAAAAGCTAACCGTTATCAATCCCTCCATACTACCGTTGTTGGTTTAAATGCCCGTCCCCTAGAAGTGCAGATTCGCACCCTAGAAATGCACCATGTTGCTGAATACGGGATTGCCGCCCATTGGAAGTATAAAGAAACTGGTTCTAGTCAAACAACTTTAACCGCCGCCGATGAAAAATTCGCTTGGTTGCGTAATCTTCTTGACTGGCAAAAAGACCTTAAAGATGGTCAAGAATACATGGATGGCCTGAAAAATAATTTCTTTGAAGAAGATATCTATGTTTTCACCCCCAAAGGTGATGTGGTGGCCCTGGCCCAAGGCGCAACACCGGTAGATTTTGCCTATCATATTCATAGCGAAGTAGGTAATCAGATGAAAGGGGCAAGGATTAATGGTAAATGGTCAGTTCTTGATGCTCCCTTGCAAAATGGTGATCTGGTGGAAATTCTCACCAGCAAGAATAGTCACCCTAGTTTAGATTGGTTAAATTTTGTCGTTACTCCTAGCGCCAGAAATCGCATCCGGCAATGGTACAAAAAATCGCGACGAGAAGAAAATATTAGCCGGGGTCGTGATTTATTAGAGAAAGAATTGGGTAAAACTGGCTTCGATGCCCTGCTGAAATCGGAACGAATGCAATCGGTGGCTAAACAGTGCAATTATGTGGCAGTAGATGATTTATTGGCGGCTTTGGGTTACGGCGAACTTACCCTAAAAAATGTGGTTAATCGTCTGCAAGAAGCGGTTAAAAATCAACAGGAAATTTTAACGGTCAAAAATCCGCCCGATGTCCTGACTGATTCCCAATTGATTCTACCACCTTCTCCCGTTCAAAGGGCTTTACCTGTTACTAAATCACCGATCGCCGGTGTGGAGGGATTAGTCTATCGTTTAGCCGGTTGTTGTTGTCCTTTACCAGGAGAAAATATTACTGGTATAGTCGCCCACGCGGGGGAAGGTATTGTTATTCACCGTCAGGGCTGCTCGAATGTGGAAAAAGCCGAAGCTGAACGCTTAATTCCTGTTAGTTGGAACCCCGTAGATGAGCAGGGACGTTATCCAACTTATCCGGTAAATATTCAGATTGAAGTGATCGATCGCGTTGGGGTTTTAAAAGATATTCTCTCTCGTTTAAGTGACCAAAATATTAACGTTCGCAATGCCGGAGTTAAGACTAATTTCGGTAAACCCGCTTTAATTTCCCTGAAAATTGAAGTAAAAGACCTGCAACAATTTGAACGCTGTGTTACTCAAATTAAGCTGATGAGCGATGTTTTAAACGTTCGTCGCATCAGTCAGGTAAAAAGCGATCGAGAGTAGGTTAAACCTAGAATTCCTGCTGATACTCAATACTAAATCTGGTTGACACAAACCACTTTTAAGGTCTTAGAGAACGGGGACAAACAATCCAAAACCTAAAATTTTCAGTTCTGACTGCATAACCCATCAGCAGCCAAAAATAGACATGGATTGTTTCTCCCTGCTCCGATGCTCGCCACTCTGCCATCCCTTTTAAACAGAATTTATAGAGTTGCGTAGTTTGTAAATGAGTGACATAGTTTTAACTATTTTTAGTTAAGAAAATAGGGCATTTCTCATAAAGATGAAGTATAACCAGAAAGGGTAATGAAAACCTCTATATCAAGGTAGTAGGGTTGATTCATGAATCAACCCTACGAATCAACCCTACGAATCAACCCTACGAATCAACCCTACGAATCAACCCTACGAATCAACCCTACGAATCAACCCTACGAATCAACCCTACGAATCAACCCTACGAATCAACCCTAGGAATCAACCCCCCTTATCAAGGGGAGCAGGGGGGATCAAACCTAAAATCCATTTTTAATTTAATTATAACCAGCTACTTAGGGTTTTCTGAAAAAGTTTTTACTGGAGGCAGGGTGTAGAATAAAATTTCCCGGAAGCAATCTTTTTAATGTCTCATCGCTTCTATTATTTTCATGGTTTCGACGCTGACAGTACAGACTCTTTGTAGTAAGTCAATTACTGTTTCTTTATAATCGGCGAAGCGATAATTATTAAATCTTTCGGCGATGGTTTTATCTTTGGGTTTCTTTTCCTTATATTGATCTAATATCCATTCTAGGGCCGAACGATTACCGAGTTTATATTCCCAAGCAATTTTGGGAATATCTTGTAGGAAAGTGATATCATCAAGGTTGATGTAATTTTTTTCTCGGTCAGCTTTTAGTTTGGTTTTGGGTTTGAGGTTATTATTAGTATCAATGCGGGTTAGTGGGTAGGGTGCGACGGTTTCATAGTTGATGTGTAATTCCATTAGTTTGCTTCCCCATTCTACCCATTGAGAGAAGTTATCATAAAAGGGAAGTCGCGGAAATTCTCGCTTAAGATTTAATTCGTATTTACTGCGATATTCCGGGTAGTGGAGGACTGCATAAGTGTAGTGGAAGATATCGAGTTTGGTGATGGTTTTATCGTTGTAATGTTTTTGGAATTGCTGCAATCCCCAATCGGTGATATTATCGATACGGTTTCCTTCTTTGTCGTAGTAGTAAAGAGGGAGACATTGGGTACTACCCCCACTAACTAGCAAACAAGCAAGATCAATAATATGATTTGATACAAGAGATACAAATTTGTCTGAACCGACATTTAAGCCAATTATGATATTATTAAATTCATTGTTAAAAATATTAAACCATTGATAAGTCATTCCGTTGAAATGCTTGTCAAAATAGAGCCATTGTTTTGTGTATGGACGATAATAACTCATCAACATATTAGCATCGTTAAATACTTTTGAGATTCTTTGAGAAAGATACTTAGTTAATTCTCGATCCCACTTAATCTGATTTCTTCCTTGATAATTTTCATCTTTAAAAGTTCTCTGATAAACATCTACAAAAAACATCATCTTTGCTTCTAGTTTATCTCTTGAAAAATCATAAACCCACTCATCTCGCTGAGTTTTAAGTCCTGACGAAAACAACTTAAACACAGCTTTCTCAGACTTGCCACTTTTTACCTCCTTATCAATCAAGGGTAGCAGTTGATTAAAGTCATTATCTGATTGATTGAGCCAATTATGTTTTTTATCTGGGATGATATGCTCAAAATCAAGCTGATTAAGTTTTGTCGATGACAAAAACTCTAATTTTTGCGCTGCTGTATCCAATTCAGGACGGCGAGTATATAAAATTCGACAAGGAAGATTATTACTTTCTCGCTTCACAATCAAACTAATCGCCACCCCCGTCTGAATACCGAAAACATTATGAGTTGTCCCTGAAAGTTTAGGATTTTTCCTGACATTACCACCTAAATCAATGATATAAATTTCACTAAACTCATTCTCTACTACTTTTCTAAATCCATCATAAGCCAACGCATCGATAAAAGAAGAGTTAGATACAAAAGCAATGATACCATTTTTATTTAATCGATCAGAAGCCCAACGAATAAAACGAGTGTACATATCATAGACGACAATTTGATTCTGTGCCTTACCTTCTTTGACATAACTATATTTAATGCGCTTGTCAATCTCTTCATAACTTCGATTTGCATTATCTTGATTAAAATTATCCTGCTTGGCATTATAAGGAGGATTACCAATAATTACAGAAATATTGCGGTCATTTTGATTGTGAATCCGTTGGGTATTCTCCGCCGACATAGCAAACAAATCCATCTGCTTGATATTAGAAGAAGCATGGTCCAGGGTATCGACAAAACAGATATGCTCAAACTCCTCATACTCACCCATCTTCTGCTTATAGGTGAACTCAATATTCAAATTCGCAATATAATAAGGCAGAATTGCCACCTCATTACAGTGCATCTCATGCTTATACTTGTACCGTAACTTATCCTTCGGTAAATACTCAATCAACTCCGTTACAAAAGTTCCTGTCCCCGTCGCCGGATCTAAAATTTCTACTCCTGGATCCGCCAACAACTTCCTAAAATGCTTGTGGACTAAATAATCGACACTTTCAATCATAAAACGGACAATTTCATTGGGTGTATAGACAATTCCCAACCGGTCCGCCGCTTTCGGATTGTATGCTTTATAAAAATTCTCATAAATCGCCTTGAGAAACTTCTGCTTTTCGTGGTGGTTATAAATATTCGCCGCCGTCCGCCGAATTACCGCATAATAACGTTCAATAGTCCCTAAAGTATTGCGCTTGGTATTACCAGTAAAGAAAGTTTCAATCACTCCCTGTAATTCCCTGGCGATATTATTTTCCCGGTGAAACTGGGACTCATTAAAAATATTGATAAAAATATCCTCTGTCAAGATGTGCTGAATAATCATCTCTCGCACATCTTCCAGACTAATTTCTGGATTGATTGACTTGCGACAAATCTCTAAAAATTTGTCCCGCGCTGTCACAAAATTACGATTCGTCTCCGATTGTCGCGCAATTAAACCCCGCAACGCTTCTAAAATTGTTGGTAAATCTTCCTTAAAACTATCAATCGCCTCTCGAAAATCCTCAACCTCCGGACGTACATAATTAATAAAAGCATTAATAATCCCATCCAAAGCCTCATCATCGCGCATGGAGACGCGCAGTCTTTCCTCTCCTCCTTGAATTAAAACCGCCGTCTGGGAGTCTTCAAATAAAATATTGTCATTAGGGTAGCCTTTCGCTAACTTTTTCTCAATTTCCTCGTCTAAATTATCGTATTGATCCTTACTTTCCCAATAACCCCAATCTAACCGTAAAGCATCCTTTACCGTCCCGTCAGGATAGACAACTTTTCCCGACTTAGTGCGATAATCCAACTCCGGAATTAACAAAAAATCCCGCGCCTTGCAATAGTCATTTAATAAATTCTGAAAAGCGACTCTAATCGAAGTTTCCTTGCGACTGCCGCCATATTGGACAATCTTCTCAACTTCCGCCTGATACTGGCTGATTAATAATCTAGACATGGGCTTAGAGGAGGTAAATTAAGTAGTTAGTCGTACAAAATTAATTTCTTGGTTAGGAGAGGCAAAAGGCAAAAGGCAAAAGGCAAAAGGCAGTTCCTTCCTGTCTTCGTAGTTTTTTCCACTCCCTCGCCAGCAGGACTATATCCTAGAATACATTTTACCCAGCAAACCCAAGAGAGCCTATTTTGCCTCTCCCCTTGATTGTCTTTAATCGGGATGACAGGATTCGAACCTGCGGCCCCTTCGTCCCGAACGAAGTGCGCTACCAAGCTGCGCTACATCCCGAAAATTTTCAGCTAAATCATCATAGCATATTCGGCCTTGAGTGGGTCGAGACTTGCTAGGATATTAGGGATATAGGCAAAAATTATCGGAGTAGTTCAGGCGTGACGGTAAAACCAGAGTGGTTACGGGTAAAAGCACCGCAATGGCAGCGAGTCGGCAGTGTTAAGGAAGTTTTACGCGATTTAGGCTTAAATACCGTTTGTGAGGAGGCTTCCTGTCCCAATATCGGCGAATGTTTCCACGCGGGGACGGCTACCTTTTTAATTATGGGTCCTGCTTGCACTCGCGCCTGTCCTTACTGTGATATAGATTTTGAGAAAAAACCCCAACCTTTAGACTCCACGGAACCCCAGCGACTAGCGGCAGCCGTGCAACGTCTCGATCTTAATCATGTAGTGATCACTTCTGTCAATCGCGATGATTTGGCCGATGGTGGCGCTAGTCAATTTGTCCGTTGTATCGAGGAAATTCGCCGCATTTCTCCGAAAACCACCATCGAAGTGCTGATTCCCGATCTTTGCGGCAATTGGCAGGCTTTAGCTTTAATTCTTGCCGCTAAACCCGAAGTTTTAAACCATAATACCGAAACTGTTCCCCGTCTCTACCGTCGTGTGCGTCCCCAGGGGGATTACCAGCGTTCCCTAGAATTATTGCAGCGCGCTCGCGCCATTGTTCCCGCTACCTACACAAAATCGGGCATTATGGTGGGATTGGGGGAAACCGACGAGGAAGTGCGGCAAGTGATGGACGATTTACGGGCCGTCGATTGTGATATTCTCACCATCGGGCAGTATCTGCAACCATCGCCAAAACATCTCGGTGTGCAGGAATTTATCACCCCTGAACAGTTCCACGCTTGGCGCGAATATGGGGAATCTCTGGGATTTTTACAAATTGTTGCGAGTCCCTTGACAAGAAGCTCTTATCATGCTGAACAAGTCAGAGCCTTGATGAATTTGTACCCGCGAGAGTCTTGAGATGGGGCAGCAATTGCTCAAAAGCTCGTCCTCGATGGCTAATTTTTCTTTTTAATTCGGGAGACATTTCCGCAAAGGTTAAAGCGTACTCGGGGACATAAAAAATCGGATCGTAACCAAAACCACCTTTACCCCTAGGACTGGTGAGAATTTCTCCCGTGCAGATTCCTGTGGCGCTCAAGGCAATCTCACCATCGGGACGGGCGATCGCAATTACACAGACAAAACGGGCCGAACGATCCTGATTATCTCCTAATTCTCTGACTAGGCGATCGATTCTTTCTCGATCATTTTTACCATAGCGGGCCGAGTAAATCCCCGGGGCATTTCCTAACCCAGTTACTTCCAATCCCGAATCATCGGCGATCGACCATTCTCCCAATGTTAGGGCAATTTGAGCAGCTTTTAAATAGGCATTTTCAGCAAAAGTCGCCCCGGTTTCCTCAATCTCTAAATAATCGGGTTTTAACTGCAATTCTAGGTCGATATTAGTTAAGTATTCCCCTATCTCTGCCAATTTACCCGGATTACTCGTGGCTAGAATTAATTTTTTCATAATCGCTACAATAATAGATGAAACCCTAATTGTGAGGAAAGCCTATCGATACCATCTTCGGCAATACCCAGGGACTGAAAGCCAGTCAGATGAAACAGCTACAAAGGCTGTACCATGAACGCTTGCCTATCGATACTCTCACCACCCCAGAA
Organism: Microcystis aeruginosa NIES-2549; assembly: GCF_000981785.2. Classification (NCBI taxonomy): domain Bacteria; kingdom Bacillati; phylum Cyanobacteriota; class Cyanophyceae; order Chroococcales; family Microcystaceae; genus Microcystis; species Microcystis aeruginosa. The sequence goes on from NZ_CP011304.1 coordinate 1,173,422, forward strand.
TTCGCCCAAAGACTGGCGGCTATTAGTACCGATATTCATCAACCCCTCTGCACCTATATCAACCGTCGCGGCCAGGTAATTCGTGTGGGAGTGGGAACCCCCCGACAAACCCAATTTTCTCTCTTGGAACTACCCCGCTACGGTTCCGAACGTCTTTGCGGAATTCGTTGTATCGCCACGGAACTCAAGCAGGAACCGCCAAAAGAATCCAGTTTAACCGCCATGGCTCTGCAAAGATTAGACGCACTGGTGATCTTAACATTAACCGGTACAGGTATGATCCGTCGCGGTGGTGGGGCGACTGGTTATGTGGAGCAGGTCTATCTGGCGCATCTCATACCACAAAGTCAAACAAATGTCAATAGTAATATATACTGGTCTGTCTCCCCGCCCTTAAATCTAGAGGATTTAAGCAAACAGGACTTTTTAGAGTTAGTGGAAGGACTAGAGGCGGAGTTTCAGCGCGAATTTACCGCTATAACCGTTGATACAGCCGAAGATCGGGTGCTATTGGTTGGTTTAATGACCGACAATATGAGCGATCGCCAGTTTGAGGACGGTTTAAGCGAATTAGAGCGTTTAGTTGATACCGCCGGGGGCAAAGTTTTGCAAGTCACCCGACAAAAACGGGATCATCCCCATCCTCAAACAGTGATCGGTTCGGGAAAAGTGGCAGAAATCGCCCTACAGGTGCAAACTTCGGGGGCTAATTTAGTTGTATTCAATCGCGATCTTTCTCCCGCCCAAATTCGCAATCTAGAGAACCAAATCGGGGTGAGAGTAGTGGATCGCACCGAGGTGATCCTGGATATTTTTGCCCAACGGGCCCAATCCCAAGCGGGTAAACTACAGGTAGAATTAGCCCAATTAGAATACACTTTACCCCGTCTGACCGGGCGCGGATTAGCCATGTCGAGATTAGGGGGAGGAATTGGCACTCGCGGACCGGGGGAGACAAAATTAGAAACAGAACGCCGAACTATTCAACGTCGTTTATCCCGTCTCCAGGATGAGGTGGATCAGCTGCAAGCTCATCGTTCCCGTTTACGCAAACAACGGCAAAAACAAGAGGTAGCCAGTGTGGCGATCGTCGGTTACACCAATGCGGGAAAATCTACTTTAATTAATGCTCTCACCGCTGCCGAAGTGTATACCGCCGATCAACTGTTTGCTACCCTCGATCCCACCACCCGACGCTTAACTATTACCGATCCCCTCACCCAAGCATCTCACCCCCTCTTACTAACCGATACGGTGGGTTTTATCCATGAATTACCCCCCTCGCTGGTGGATGCTTTTCGGGCAACTTTGGAGGAAGTAACGGAAGCAGACGCCTTACTCCATCTGGTGGATCTCTCCCATCCAGCTTGGGAAAGTCAGATTGCCTCGGTGTTAAAAATCCTCTCGGAGATGCCGATTCAAACTGGTCCAATGTTAATGGTGTTTAATAAGTTGGATCAGGTAAAAAGCGACGATTTGGAAATAGCTAAGGAAAAATATCCCCAAGCTGTTTTTATCTCGGCTATTCGGCGGCTAGGATTGGAAACTTTAAAACAAAAGTTAATCGATTTAACCGCTTAAGTATAGCAGTAAGCTGTCAGTATTCAGGAGACAGGAGTTAGGAGTCAGTATTCAGGAGATTATTTTTATTTATTCTCCCCACTTCATTCCTAATTCCTAATTCCTAATTCCCACTGATAACCTAGGAACTATGCAAACAATCTTTCAGCGCGTAGGCTACCTGTTGTTGTTCATCAAAGCTTAAATCGGGGAACATAGGTAAAGATAACACTTTTTCACTGGCCAATTCAGCCATGGGTAAATCACCTTTTTTATAGCCTAAATACTGATAAACCGGCTGTAAATGTAGGGGAATCGGATAATAAACCATCGATAGGACATCTTTTTCCTGCAAAGCTGCCCGAATTTGGTCACGATTTTCCGTTAGGATTGTGTACTGATTCCAAACGTGCTTACCCCCGGCTAAAGCGGTGGGTAAAGTGATATTAGGCAAAGGTTGCAGTAATTCCTGATAACGTTGGGCAATCTCGATCCGTTGATTATTCCAAAAATCGAGATATTTCAGCTTAATTTGCAAAATAACCGCTTGAATGGCATCTAAGCGGCTATTCACCCCGATTACCTCGTGGAGATAACGCACCTTGCTGCCGTGTTCTTTAATCATGCGAATTTGTGCCGCTAACTCGGGGTTATTGGTGGTAATTGCGCCACCATCGCCACAACCGCCTAAATTTTTGGTGGGAAAGAAGCTAAAACAGCCAATATCGCCGATACTCCCCACTTTCTGCCCATGCCATTCTGCTCCCGTTGCTTGCGCGCAATCCTCAATCACCAATAAATTATGAGAACGAGCGAAATTTACCACCTCAGACATATTGACAGATTGCCCAAAAAGGTGTACTGGGATAATCGCCTTAGTTTGGGGAGTAAGTGCTTTTTCCAACAGTGCCACATCGAGGTTAAAAGTATTAATATCGATATCGACAAAAACCGGCACTGCCCCGACTAAATTAATCGCTTCGGCGGTGGCAATAAACGAAAAAGTAGAAGTGATTACTTCATCCCCCGCTTGAATACCGAGGGCGCATAGTGCCAGATAAAGGGCATCAGTCCCCGAATTACAGGCAACACAATCGCTAACACCGTGATAGAGGGCAAATTGTCGTTCTAATTCGCTCACAGCTTCGCCACCAATATAGCGCCCAGAACGGAGGATTTCTAAAACGGCATGGTTAGCTTCTTCGCTGATGACTTGGTATTGACGGGATAAATCGACGGGGGGAATTGTACTCACGCGCTTTCACTCAAATTAGAGACTAATCGGGATTTGTCGGCGAAAAGAAGGAATAACGAAGGCAGGAGGCAGGAGGCAGTTTTTGTAACGGGGCATAAATTCCCTTTACAAAAACTTTTCGCCTTAAGGCGAGGTTTTAGAGCCGATTTTTTTGATAATTAGTCAAAAATAATTATAAACTTGCTATTTATAGATGAAGTACCCTTGTAATTTGTTTCTTTTATTTTTATGGATGGATTAGTAGAACTAAATCTGGTGGATTTGGGTTGGGCTTTGGGGATGATGGGTATTTGTTTAGTCCTCTCCCGTTGGTCAAATTTAGCTCTAGAGGGACAATTATTATTGGCGACTGGTCGATCGATCCTGCAATTATTAGTGGTAGGCTACGTTATCGCCGTTATTTTTTCCCTTGATAATCCTCTGGCAGTGCTGGGGATTTTGGCAGTAATGATGACTATCGCGACTATTGTTGCTAAAAATCGCATTGATAGCCGGGATAAAGCCCTATTACCGCTAGTTTTCGGCTCTTTATTGATTAGTAGCTGTCTAACTTTAGGTTATGCGATCGCTCTAATTATTCAACCAGAACAATGGTACTCACCCCAATACTTGATTCCCTTGACGGGGATGGTGTTAGGGCAAGCGATGAATAGTGCCTCTTTAGCCGGGGAAAGATTAAGCAGTACCATTAAAAGTCACCGTTTGGAAATCGAAACCCATCTTTGTTTAGGGGCAACCCCGCAACAAGCGATCGCAGATTATCAAAAAGCGGCGATTCGAGCTAGTCTAATCCCCACCCTCAATCAGATGATGGTAGTGGGTTTAGTCAGTTTACCCGGAATGTTCACCGGACAGGTATTGGCAGGAAGTGAACCTTTAAACGCCGCTTCCTACCAGATACTGATCCTGTTTATGATTGCCCTAGCCAACCTAATCACCGCTCAATTGGTGACAGAGGGAATCTATCGGCGCTTTTTCAGTGAGAATTTATCACTGCTCAGTTAACAGTTAACAGTTATCACCCACTGTTCACCGATTACTGTTTACTGATAACTGGTTTAGCTTTTCCACTTGCTGGCGACGACTTCAGCGAGATCAACCACCCGTTGGGAGTAACCCCATTCGTTATCGTACCAAGCGATAACTTTCACCATATCGCCACCCATCACCATGGTGAGACTAGCATCAATGATCGAGGAGGCATCAACACCGCGATAATCAGAGGAAACGAGAGGTAAATCATTATATTCGAGAATTCCTTTCAAAGAATTTTCCGAAGCTTCTTTGAGGACTTCGTTTACCTGTTCTGCGATCGTGCTTTTTTCCACTTGCGCCACTAAATCCACCACAGAAACGTTAGGAGTGGGTACCCGCAGGGCGATACCGTTAAGTTTCCCTTTCATTTCCGGGATAACTAAGGCTACAGCTTTAGCGGCACCGGTGGAGGTGGGAACGATGTTAACGGCTGCGGCGCGAGCGCGACGCAGATCCCGGTGACTAGCATCCAGAATCCGTTGATCACCAGTGTAACTGTGGGTGGTGGTCATCGTACCTTTGATGATGCCGAAGTTTTCGTGAATCACTTTGACGACAGGAGCCAGACAGTTGGTGGTACAACTGGCATTACTGATGACGTTGTATTTATCGTGTTCGTATTCGTGAGCGTTGACACCGACGACATAGGTTCCCACACCCGAACCTTTACCCGGTGCGGTAATGAGGACTTTTTTCGCTCCTGCGACAATATGCTTAGAAGCGCCCTCTTCATCAACGAAAACACCGGTAGCTTCGATCACTAGATCTACACCCCATTCTGCCCAGGGCAGATTGAGGGGATTGCGATCGGAATAACATTTAATGGTTTTACCGTTAACAATTAAAGAATTATCATCGGCATCGATATTAGCGTTAAGTTTGCCTAACATCGAGTCATATTTGAGCAGGTGAGCGTTACTCCGGGGATCGGATGTATCATTGATCCCCACTACCTCCAAGCCACTATTAGTCCGTCCTAACCAACATCTTAGGAAATTACGTCCAATCCGTCCGAAACCATTGATCGCTACTCTAATCACTGCTGCTTGCCCTCTACGTTTTAGTGCAATACATAAAAAAATAATTAATGTTCCCAATCATACCTTAAAGGTTGAACTTTGCGATCCTGATCGGAAATAATTTATTACCTCGCCAATTCTATCAGGTTTAAATGAGGAAATTTAATTGATTAAAGCGATTTAAAGGCAAAATTAGCCTAAATAACCGCTAAAAAGTTCTCATAACCCCATTCCCTCTTTAGCTGTCCGCCTTTTCGGCGATCAGCTCTGAGTTTTCAGTTTACTGATTACTCAAAGATACCCGCTCCTCTTATCCTCAAAAAAAAAACTCGTTTACTTTTCTGCAAACGAGTTCACTTTCCATGATAAGATTAATAGTCCTGTGATTTATTTAGCAACTGCTACTGCTACCTTGACTGGCTGGGGCTGCAGGTCGCGCAAACTTGGGAAAAGGAAGTGGTTTTCCTCCACATATTGCGCTCCAAACAGTCCTTTTTCAGCCCAGAAATAGCGATCAGTTGTATGCTCGTTACGCTTAACAATCAATAAAGCTGGTGGGCTAATGCCTATAGCTTGAATATACTTACGCGCCGCAGTTACGGGTTTATCCTCGCCACTTTCAATACTATACTGGGGTACAAGTTCAAGTATCTTACGTCCTTCTTGACGACGGCGACTTTTACGTTTCCGTTTTCTGGCCAACCCAATTACCTCCTATTTTGGCTAATCGTTGTAATGATAGTTACAAAAGCCGTAGCGATTATATCCCTTCTAGACCAAGAAATCAAGTGTCTCTCACAAACCCAATTACAGACAAGTTTGACTAGAAGCTAGACTGAGACTGTGTTTAAGTTTTTGTTACAAAAACACCCCCCCAAATCCCGATACAAAACTTATTATTCTTAAACTTTTTTTAATATATACCGTGATCCACCCCTAAAATAATGACCAAACCCTTGTCCTAATTGCTTTTTACTGGCTGCACTCGACCCAAGAGAATCGCCCTTCTCTCCCCTGTCAACTGGGAAATAAAACTCGCAGCCCTAGCTTTATCAAGGTTTTCTGATTTTTTACTTTTTACTTTCTTGGTATGCCCTTCTCTTTCCCCTCCCGGACTCCCCTGAGTAATGATTTTATTGCCCTCTGTCAGGCACAGATGGAACTTTTGCGGGAGCAAATGGAAGCGGACAGAAGTGCGGTTTATTTAACTGAACCTTTATCGAGCGATTTAATCCCAGTCGTTGTTTATCCGCCCTTTAATCCCCCTTCTCCCCAAAAAAAGCGGCTTTCCTTACAACCAGGGCAACCGGTGGCCGACCTGTTAACTGCGGTTAAATTAGAAGATTTATCCCACCTCTGGAGTAATCAGGAGAGCGTCAGCGGTCATCGCTTGTTTTTACCCTTAATGTATGAAGAGGGCATGATCGGATTATTGGTGACAACCAGAGAAAAACGACCTTGGCAAAGTTGGGAATTAACCCAGATGGAAAAAATCACCCAAACCCTCGCTTTAGCCTGTGTACTCGATCGCCAATTGGGAGAAGAACGTTATTATCGACAATGGCAACGTCAGCGCCTCGATACCTTTCTCCATCAAATCCGCAATCCCCTCACCGCGTTAAAAACCTTTGGTAAACTTCTACTCAAAAGGCTTTTAGCCGAAGAAGGTAACGATCCCGCCATTACCGGTATATTAAGGGAAAGCGATCGAGTTCGCGACTTAATCGCCGAATTTGAGGGACAAATTCAGCAAGAAAGCGAAAATTACCCCACTGTCGATATTCCTCTCCTGCAAGCGCAATCTTCCCCCACTGCCTTTCTCTTGCCTGCTGGCAGCACTCAGCTAACTCCGATCGATCTCCATGATCTTCTCGATCCGCTGCTCCTTTCGGCCCAAGCGGTAGCCAAAGAGAGAAATATCAGTCTAGAAACGATTTATGGGGAAGATATACCACTTATTCGCGCCAATATCCCCGGTTTGCGGGAAGTATTCAGTAATTTAATTGATAATGCCCTCAAATATACTCCTGCTGGCGGAAAAGTCACCGTCGAGGTGGAGAATGTTAAGAATAGTGTAGAAATTGTTTTTAAAGACACGGGTTATGGTATACCGAGGAGCGATCAAGAAAGAATTTTTCAACGTCACTACCGGGGAGTGCAAGCGGGGGGAGATATACCCGGTACAGGATTGGGGTTAGCGATCGCCAAAGAATTAATTACCAGCATGGGGGGGAAGATTGAATTGATCAGTCCCAATCCCGAGCAAACAAGTTCCCTCTACCCCGGCACGGTTTTTCGGGTTCATATACCAGTTATAGCCGATGATAACCTCAGTACAGAAACTTGATCTGGTCGTAAATTCTGCCTATTTTCTCCCTCGGGGAATCTCCCGATCGATCAGTTAAAATATATCGGAAATATCATTTTTACTGGTAACTTGGCTGTGAAGCAAAGAATTAACTAATTATGCCGACGATCGAACAATTAGAACCCGCTAATAAGGCCGATGTGTTAGTATATATGCCCTACTATGCCAAGGACAAACATAGTATGCTGCCCTATGCGATCGCTTTGTATCAGGGAGGATATTTAGAAGGTCGTCGTCGCATAGAAAATAGTGAAGGGATTCCCTTTGTCGCCTCTTGGTATGTATCAAAATTGCCCTCGGAGTTAACCCGTTGTCGTTTACAATTTGAAGGACAGGCCGACCTAAGCTATGAGATGACAATTATTAACGCCGAGTTGATCGAATATCTAATCGGTGCAATTAAAACCTTTAAGCAGCTAGGTTCGGCCGACTTTTCGCAGGGATTTTATCGGAAACTGCTGCGATTTGAAGGATAAAAATCGAGATTGTACGGGTTAAAAGGAGCAAATCGTGGCGAAATCAGCCAAATCTATACTTATCTCTTCCCTAGAACCCCTCAGTGGTAAATCGGGAACTGTCGTCGGTTTAGCGCATCTATTGCGACAAAAAGGACTAGAGATAAGTTACGGCAAACCAGTGGGCAATTGTCCGGGCTACGTCGATGGGCAATTGGTCGATGAGGATGTAGAATTTATTCGGCAATTACTAGAATTATCCCCCGAGCGGCTGCGTTTACCAGTGATTTACACAGATGTGGATTCCGTTGCTAAACGTTTACAAGGTGCAGATAAACAGGACTACGGCAATATTCTTGCTGGTTATCTCGATCGAGTTAACAGTGATATTACCCTCCTCGAAGGGCCGGGGACTCTCTGGGAAGGGAGTATTTTTCAGCTGTCGATGGGGGAGATGGCCAAAATTCTCCAGACTCCGATCCTATTGGTGGCCCGCTATAGTTCTCCCCTGATTGCCGAGAGTCTGCTGAAAGCAAGAGAGGAATTAAATAATCAGCTGCTGGGGGTAGTGATTAGCGATATCCCGGCCGATGATTGGGAGGAAGTACAATCTCTCCTGAAACCCTATTTGGCCGGCCAAGGAGTGGAAGTTTTAGGACTGTTACCCGCTAGTAAACTGCTGCGTAGTATTAGTGTTCGGGAAATTGTCCATCTTTTGGGGGCAAAAGTATTATGTCGGCCCGATCGTTTAGATTGGATGGTAGAAAGTTTAGCGATCGGGGCAATGAATGTCAACGCCGCTTTAGAATATTTTCGCAAGGGGGAAAATATGGCCGTGATCACGGGCGGCGATCGCACAGACCTACAGTTAGCTGCCCTAGAAACTTCTACCACCTGTTTGATCTTAACTGGTTCCATCTCTCCGGATCCCCTGATTCTGGGCCGGGCCGAAGATTTAGAAGTCCCGATTCTCTCGGTAAATTTAGATACTCTCACCACCGTGGAAATCGTCGATCAGGCCTTCGGGAAGATTCGCTTACAGGAACAGGTAAAAGTCGCTTGTATTCGACAATTAATGGAGGAACATTTCCAGATCGATCGCCTGTTAGAAAAGTTAACAATAGGGGCGTAATTTCTCCCCAGCTGCCGAGAATTTCATGGGAAATCACTTCATGACTCCATCACCCCCCCCTGTGTCCCCTCCGGTCAAAGAAAATGACTGGAGCTTACTATTAAGATTACTTCCCTACGCCAAAAAGCAAAAAGCCCTGCTATTTTGGTCATTAATACTTCTTTTTCCCCTATCTCTGACGGGGGCGATCCAACCCTTAATTATCGGTCAAGCGGTCTCCCTTTTGCAAAAGGAACAAACTTGGGGTTTTTTGGCTCAAATGCCCTTAACGGCAGCCATTAACACCTTAATTATTATCCTGTCGGCTGCGATTATTTTACGACTGATTTTAGGGACAATGCAAGGTTATCTAGTGCAGAAAGTCGGTCAGTCCATTACTGCTAATGTCCGGGAAGATTTATTTAGCCATGTCACCTCCCTTTCCTCCAGTTTTTTTGATCGCTCTCCCGTGGGACGTTTAGTCACCCGTTTAACCAGCGATGTGGAAGCATTAGGAGAAGTTTTTGCTAGTGGCGCGATCGGAGTTGTCAGTGATTTAGTCTATATTGTAGTTATCATCATCACCATGTTTACCCTGCAATGGCAATTAGCCCTATTGTTGGTGTTGATGTTATTTCCTGTCACTGCTTTAATTATCTTTTTTCAAAAACAATATCGCAGCGCTAACTATCAGGTACGCGAGCAATTATCAAAACTTAATGCCCAATTACAAGAAAATGTAGTCGGAGTTAATATTGTTCAATTATTTCGCCGCGAACGCTTTAACGCTGAAATGTTTCGCGCTATCAATACTCACTATCGGCAATCCCTAGATAAAACAATTTTTTATGATTCGGCCGTCTCAGCTACTTTAGAATGGATCGGATTAATTGCCGTGGCAGGAGTATTATGGTTAGGCGGTATTTTTATTCTCCAGAAAACCATTGATTTTGGGGTTCTATCGGCTTTTATTTTATTCTCCCAACGTCTCTTTAATCCCCTGCGTCAGTTTGCCGAAAAATTTACCATGTTTCAAGCGGGGTTTACTGCTATCGAACGCATTGGGGAATTAATTAGTATTCCCATTGAAATCACCGATTCTAACAATTATAAAGAGATATCTTTCCCAGAAAAACTTAAAACTGGCGAGATTATTTTTGAAAATGTTTGGTTTGGTTATAAACCGGATGAATATATTATCAAAGGTCTCAATTTTACTATTAATCCGGGGGAAAAAGTCGCTTTAGTCGGTCCCACTGGTGCGGGAAAAAGTTCAATTATTCGTCTTCTCTGTCGTCTTTATGAACCAAATAAGGGCAGAATTCTAGTGGATGGTATCGATATCCGTTATCTTCCCCAAGCGGAATTAAGACGTTATATTGGTGTCATTCTCCAAGAAACTTTTCTCTTTGCTGGGGATGTTACTCGCAATATTACTTTAGGAGAAAATTATGATTTTGAGCAGGTGAAGGCAGCGGCTAAATTAACTAATATCGATCACTTTATCGAGGAGTTACCCGATGGTTATCATACCCGTTTACGCGAACGGGGCGCAAATTTGTCGGGAGGACAAAAACAATTACTCGCTTTTGCGAGAGTCGCTATTCGTAACCCAGAAATTTTAGTTTTAGATGAAGCTACTGCTAGTTTAGACGTGGGGACAGAAGTATTAATTCAAGAAGCTTTAGAACAGATTTTAGTCGATCGTACTGCTATTATTATCGCTCATCGTCTCTCCACTATTCGCGATGTCGATCGAATTCTTGTGCTGAAACGCGGGGAATTAGTCGAATCGGGAACCCATGAAGATTTATTAACCAAAGACGGCCTCTACGCTAGTTTGTCGAAAATTTGGGTTTAAAACCGCGAAGTTCCAGCATTTGTCTTAAATTTTCCCATTCTTTTGCAAATAATCGACTAATGCCCATAATCCTAAGCGATAACTTTGGGCCCCAAAACCGCTAATCTGTCCGATAGCTATATCGGCAATGTAGGAATGATGACGAAAAGACTCGCGTTTGTAAATATTGCTTAAGTGTACTTCCACACAGGCAATTTTTGTGCCTAAGAGTGCGTCGCGGATGGCGATACTGGTATGAGTATAAGCTGCTGCATTAATCAAAATACCGTCATGCTGACCCCATGCTTGCTGAATCCAGTCCACTAATTGCCCTTCCTGATTGGACTGGTGCGCGGTTAAATTCACCCCTAAACGGGTAGCTTCTTCGCTTAAAAACTGGTTAATCGCTTCTAAATTGACGTTACCGTAGAGATTCGGCTCTCTTTTCCCCAATAGGTTTAAATTCGGCCCGTGTAAAACCAGAATGCTTAGTTTATTCACCACTGTCCTCCCTATGATCACCAGAATTAATCTTATCTCTATCAGGGATTATTGCCTATCAACAGCATTTTTGCCGCTACGGTAATCAGACTAAATCCAGTTATTAAAAACTGATTCTCGGAATAAATAGCTGAAAATTTGTCAAAACGTCGTGCTTTGTAGGTTGATTCATGAATCAACCTACTATGAGAGCAAAACCTGTACTTCCCTGCTTCCTAGGGTCGTTTCATTCTCTAAGGAAGCAGCGATCGCCGATAAATTGGTAGGGAGGGGAGTCCTTAATCAAGCACCCCCTGTGCGACAATGTATCGAGTTTGCCCTTGGCTAAAACCATTAATTGATGACCTTACCCATACAAGTTTTACCCCAAGACGTAATTGATTTAATTGCCGCAGGAGAGGTAATCGACTCTTTAGGTGCTGTGGTGCGAGAATTAGTCGAAAATGCCATTGATGCGGGGGCAGATAGGATTACCATCGATATATCTCCCCAAAATTGGCGAATACAAGTATCGGATAACGGCAGGGGAATGTCTAGAGAAGATTTGCAACTGTGTAGCTATGCCCACAGTACCAGCAAAATCCGCCAACGGGACGATCTTTGGCAGATTACCAGTCTCGGATTCCGTGGTGAAGCTTTGCACAGTATCGCACAGGTGGCGCGTCTGCGGGTTGCCAGTCGCCATGACGATGATTTAGGTTGTTATTGTCTTTACAATCACCAAGGCGAGCCGGATAATTTAGAAACGATTCCTATAGCTATCGGCACTATCGTCACGGTAGAGAATCTCTTTGGTAACTTTCCTGTGCGTCGTCAAGCTTTACCGTCAATTAACAAACAATTAAAGGATATACAGACTTTAATTCATAATTTTGCTCTCTGTCATCCCCATATTACTTGGCAGGTTTTCCAAGATCATCAAGATTGGTTACGCATCAGTCCGGGTAAAGATGCCAGTCAAATATTACCGCAATTAGTTAAATCTCTGCATTTTAACGATTTAGCAGCCCTAAAACTTGACTTAACGACTCCTGACGCAGAATTGGCTCAAATTGAATTAGTCATCGGTTTGCCCGATCGCATTTCTCGCCATCAACCGGATTGGGTTAGAATTGCTGTTAATGGGCGAATGGTGCGCTCATCGGAGTTAGAACAGGCAATATTTAAAGCTTTCGCTCGCACAGTCCCTAAAGATCGCTATCCCGTTTGTTTTCTCCATCTACATCTTAACCCCCGTTCGATCGATTGGAATCGTCACCCAGCCAAAGCGGAAATATACCTGCATAACCTCATTTTTTGGCAAGAACAGATAATTTCAGCCATAGACAAGGCGTTAGGACTAAATCCCGAACATATACCTGAAAAAGCGCAAAATCAGCGCGTCAGTCAAATTCTCAAGGCTGCCGAGGAAAAAAGCACCTATACAATAGGGGAAAAATCCAGGAAAAATCGGCTGGAATTAAAGGCATTAGCCCAAATTCACCAAACTTATATAGTTGCTGAACATCCTAACGGATTATGGTTAGTGGAACAACATATTGCCCATGAGCGGGTTTTGTACGAACGTTTAGAGGATAACTGGGAAATCGTGCCGTTAGATACTCCGATCATCTTAAATCAGTTAACTACTCGACAAGTCGAACAATTACAACGTTTAGGATTAGAAGTTGCTAGTTTTGGCGATCGCTCTTGGGCTATTCGTAGTATTCCTGTTCTACTAAAAGAGCGCGAGGATCGGGCCGATGCTTTACTAGAATTAAGTTTAGGGGGCGATTTACAAACCGCTCAGGTTGCTACCGCTTGCCGTAGTGCGATCCGCAATGGTACAGCTTTAAGTTTAGAAGAAATGCAGAATTTACTCGATGATTGGCAAAATACTCGTAATCCCCGCACCTGTCCCCACGGAAGACCGATTTACTTATCCTTAGAAGAAACCTCGCTCGCTCGCTTCTTCCGTCGTCATTGGGTAATCGGCAAAAGTCACGGCATTTAATCAGTTATCAGTGATCAGTTATCAGGATTCAGGATTCAGGAGTCAGGATTCAGGATTCAGGAGATTATTTTTATTTAGGGTTGGCTGAATAAATCTAAAAACCTTGTTGGATAAGGTTTTTAGACTTTTTTCCCTCAAAAAGTGCCGACCATTGGAGTGATCAGGGGGAAAATTCAGGTGCTTTTTCCCCGAAAATTAGGTAATTGACCTCCTCAAAATCGGTAAAACCCTACACCCTACACCCTACACCCACCAGCAAACTTTTTCAGCAGACCCTATTTATTCTCCTCTCCCTTCTCCCATCGGGTGAGATGCGTCTGATGACGCATCCTCTCTGTTTAGGTTTTCTTACATTTTGCTGAGAATACGCTGGACGATATCCATTCCTGTGAAGGCTTGCCAGCCAAAAAGACCTAAAATGACGGCATTAAGGGTAATATGGGTGATTCTAGCCAATTCGTTGCCTTTTTGCATTAAAGGTACTAAAGCGGCACTAATCGAGATTAAACCCACCATCCCTAAACCGGCCAGCAGATGGGGCCCGACAAATAATTTACCGTTATTAATATAAGTCACCGCCATAGCCCCGATCGTCCCCAACACCATTAAAGCGAGGATGAGGGAGCCAATTTGATAGTGTTTAGTGCGAAAATCCTTGGGCAATAATTGTTTTTTTAGGTCTTTATCTGCTGTCCGCGTCCGTCGCCATTGTAGCCCCGAATAGAGGGCATAGATAGTTAATCCTAATAAAACCCACATGAGAATGGGATGGCCAAATTGTGACCAAGTTTTTACGGCACTGGGAATCTCGAAGTTCATAGTTGTCTGTTCTCATCAAAGATCGCTTCTTAATAAAAATTAACATGAATCGCTCGCGCTTCCTTGTTTTCTGGGTCACTGGACCTGTCATACTAAATTCCGTTTAAAAGCTATAGGAGAGTGAGGTGTGGGGAGAATAAATAAAAATAGTCTCCTGACTAAGCTAAGACGCATTTAACCCGCTTATTCTTAGATTAGCCGAACCTCCCCCAATCCCTTTACTATTGCCTTTTGCCTTTTGCCTCTTGCCTCGTCTCAACAAGCAATTTAAATTACGAACAGCTTATCTTTGTTCAAACCAACGTTTAAATCAACCAAGGTCGATCGCAAATCGCTATGATAGAATATTGGGTCTTTAATTTCCGTCCCCTTCTCCCCTTATGAAACTGCCTGTCGTCGCTATTATCGGTCGTCCCAATGTGGGCAAATCTACCCTCGTCAATCGTATCGCTGGAGATCAACAGGCGATCGTTTTCGATCAACCCGGGATTACCAGAGATCGCACCTATCAACCAGCTTTCTGGTGCGATCGAGATTTTCAAATTGTCGATACAGGAGGGCTAGTTTTTAACGATGACAGCGAATTTCTCCCTTTAATCCGCGAACAGGCTTTAATCGCCCTAGCAGAGGCAAGTGTGGCGATTTTTGTCGTCGATGGCCAGGCAGGAATTACCGCCGGCGATCGAGAAATTGCCGCTTGGTTACGACAGCAAAATGTGCCGATACTTTTGGCAGTCAATAAATGTGAATCGGTGGAACAGGGTATCCTGCAAGCGACGGAATTCTGGGAATTGGCCATCGGTGAACCCTTCCCCATCTCGGCCATTCACGGCTCTGGTACAGGAGAACTACTTGATGCCCTGATTAAATATTTGCCACCCGGGGCGGAAATTCCCGAAAATGAAGAGATTAAAGTGGCAATTATCGGTCGTCCTAACGTGGGTAAATCCAGTCTTCTCAATGCTTTAACCGGACAACAACGGGCGATCGTCAGTCCGATTTCGGGAACCACCAGAGACTCGATCGATACTTTAATTGAACGAGAAGGACAGGTGTATCGGTTAATTGACACCGCTGGCATTCGCCGTAAGAAGAATGTGGACTATGGAGCCGAATTTTTCAGTATTAACCGTGCTTTTAAGGCAATTCGCCGGTCTGACGTGGTGCTATTCGTCATCGATGTGCTAGATGGTGTCACCGAACAGGATTTAAAATTAGCGGGGCGAATCATTGAAGAAGGGCGTGCGGTGGTGCTAGTGGTCAATAAATGGGATGCGGTGGAGAAAGACACCTACACCATCAATACTTATACCAAAATGCTCCAAGATCGGCTGTATTTTATGGATTGGGCAGAAATGATCTTTGTCAGCGCCATGACGGGGCAAAGAGTCACTAAAATCCTCGAATTAGTCGATATTGCCGCCGAATCTCACCGTCGTCGCGTCAGTACCTCGGTAATCAACGATGTGATCGAAGATGCGGTTAAATGGCACAATCCCCCCACCACCAGAGGCGGAAAACAGGGGAAACTATACTATGGCACGCAAGTATCGAGTCAACCCCCCACGATCGCCCTTTTTGTTAACGATCCCCAGCGCTTTAATGATAACTATCGCCGTTACATCGAAGGGCAATTCCGGCAACAGTTAGGCTTTAAAGGAACCCCGATCCGCTTAATCTGGCGCGGCAAACCGGCGCGAGAAGTGGAAAAAACGGTTAATAGAGCCACCAAGGTCTAATTTATGGATTTATTGCGAAGTTTGCCCATCGGTCTTTATCTCGATCAACCGATTACTCGACTACATCAACTAGATGCGCGGGTAAAATTTATCTGGTTAATGGCTTTTTTAGCAGCACCTTTATTGGCTAATCCTTGGTGGCGTTTAGCTTTGGTGGGATTGTTAATGTTTTTAACCCTGCTTGCACCTATTCCCCCCCGCGTCTGGCGGCAACAGATGGGCTGGCTGATATTTTTGGCGATTATCGTCTTTCTGATTACTGCTATCACTCCCGATGGTTTAGCGGTGAGTATTCAGCCGCGTTTACCGGAGGAAGGGCTGAATTTACCGCCAGCAAGTGATTATCAGTATGTTTTATGGGATAGAGGCCGTTTATTTGTTACCCGACGTTCTTTGGAATTAGCAGTGAGAATTAGTACGTTAGTTTTTACTTTGATTTATAGCACTAATCTCTTTTTGTTGACGACGGCCCCGGAAGAAATTACCGAAGGGTTAGAGAATTTAATGAGTCCTTTACGGCGATTTAATGTGCCGGTGACGGAAATTTCTCTGACTCTTACCCTGTCTTTGCGCTTTATTCCTCTGGTTTTAGAAGAAGTGCAAAATCTGGCTAGGGCAGTGCGAACTAGGGCGATCGATTGGCAAAAATTAGGGATTAAAAGAAGTTTAAACGTCTGGTTAACAGTAGTGGAAAAATTACTAGATAATTTGCTTTTGCGTGCGGAACAAATAGCGATCGCTATGGAGGTTCGCGGTTTTACCAGTCCCAATCAGCATCAAGTGCGCTGGCACCAATTACAGTTAAGATGGGCTGATTTTATCGCTTTATTTTTGTTAATTCCCTTTTGGGCAGCCCGATTAGTTTGGGGTGGTTTATAGCAGTTATCAGTTATCAGTTCACTCATTACTGTTCACTGTTCACTGAAAATACTTCCCATTGCCCTTGATTGACTGGGTTTTAGCCTACTTGTGTCTTGAAATACTTCCTTTGCTGTCTGAAATCACACAAGTCCTGATATAAAGACTGTATGATCATAGTCGGAGTAAATTACATTGTGGCGATTGCTTCCCGCCTCTAATCTAGACTGTATCGGGATTTGTCATCGCTAATTGTAATGGTGATCTTTGACAGCCAATGATTTTTTAAGTCTGTTAGCACGCTATGTCTATTCTAAATCAAGAAAATCCTCAGCTAAAAACTCTCAGCCTGTTTCAAAAATACCAAAAAACAGGGGATAATAAGTTATATTATCGGATAAAGGTAGAGGCTAGTACACTGTCTGTCACAACTAAAGAAAAAAGGTATTAGCCTTGCAAATTAGGGCATTCTCAAACCCGACAGGCCCAAGAATAACAATGAAGGGAAAAGGGGTTAACCTTTGCGGTTAACAATTTGGATCTTCTGGTTTCTCTGTGAAAACGAGGTCTATACTGATAGTTTCTTGCTCGGCTCGTCCGAAGTCATCGCCGAACGTCAAAATAGCCCTAAAAGTATTGCCCGATAAGCATTTCACGATTCCCTAAGCAAAAACGATTACACAAAGTCGAGAAGAGCAGCAATTTCCTACTAAAGATAGATATTTAAACACATCAAAAATACTATTTATAAAGGTAAGTTACAGCGTTTCTTATCAGGATGGAGTATGACGGGATTTGGCATTGGGCAAGGCGCATCTAATTTTTGTAAATCCACTAAGTTGGGATTTTTAAAGGGAAACTCCCCGCTAAAATTGGGTGTTAATTCTAATTTTATCACTCAATCCAAGCCTTTGGGCGGTTCTACCTCCCCTAAACCCCCCCCTCCGTGGACGAAGTGCCTCCCCCGAACGCCAGATTAGATCGATTGTATTATTTTTTCCGGGAAATGCTTACAAGCAGTTGTTGATGTGTTTGTAATCATTTCAGGGTCACTGATAATTGCTGATTGTCGATGTTCCTGCAAATCTCCGATGCACCCATTTGGCATCATCTCCAGAGGACTGCTACTGTTCCGACGTTCCCCAAAACTAGAGATTTCCTCCCTAACCATCAAGATAACCGCTATAGCTACAGCAACTAACAACTAAACAACTATGATCAATCCAGATATTCGCCATAGTGCCTATTCACCCTCATTCACGACTAAACAGCATCCGCGAAAAGTAAATCAGCAATTAGAAGTCAGAATTCGGCAAAACAATCAGGAGTTAGCAGCAGCGTTAGAAAAGCTACAATCCTACGCAGAAAAGCAGACTTTAGCTGTAGAAGTGGCAAATGTGGGACTATGGGATTGGGAGCTAACCACTGCCCCAGAATACCCCCCCCTAGACGGGGAAAAACTAGCAGACCTAATCCAGGGCGCTTGTACTCCCTACAAAAAAGAATATATAAGACCCGATGGTAATATAGTTCCCGTGATCATGGGTTACGATTTGGTAGCTACAAAAAGAGGGGAAATGGTGGCGATTCCCCTTAATTTAATCCCTGTTAAAGAGACAGGGCTACAAATACAGAGTTTGAATGCGACTTTGACTAAAATTAGCCAACTTTTAGTCAAAAGAAACCAAGAATTAGAAAGTTTTGCCTATGTGGTTTCCCACGATTTGAAAGCACCTTTACGAGCGATCGCCAATCTTTCCCAGTGGCTAGAAGAAGACTTAGAAGAAAATCTCACCGAAGAGACGCGCCACAATCTGCGGCTACTTCAGCGGCGAGTTTATCGTCTCAAAACCATGATTGAAGGTTTGTTAGACTATTCTCGCATCGGTTTAAATTCTCTACCAGAAGAAACGGTAAACCTGACAGAATTAATCGAGGAAATTATCGCAAGTTTAGCAGTACCTCCTGATTTTACTATCGAAGTCAAGTCACCTTTACCAACTCTTGTCACTAAACGTTTATTGTTATCTCAAGTATTTTCTAATCTAATTAGTAACGCCATTAAACACCATCATGACCATCAAGGACACGTTGAAATTCAAGCTATCGATCGAGGTGATTATTACGAGTTTAGCGTCAAAGATGATGGACCAGGTATCGCCACCGAACATCAAGAAAAAATCTTTGAGATTTTCCAGATACTAAATTCGCGAGATCAAAAAGAAAATACAGGGATAGGTCTATCAATTGTCAAAAAAATTCTTGATAATCAAGGAGGGAGAATTTGGATAGAATCCCAAGCAGGTGAAGGGGCAACTTTTTATTTTACTTGGCAGAAAAATACTCCTAGTTAAACCCCAACTAAGTTGATAACCGTGGTTTTTACTCCTCTGTTTTAAGATGGGTTTTGACCCATAATACTAAATCCGCTGAGTATAGGCTACATATCAGGAGAGGCACTCCTGCAAGTGGAGCGACTCTTAAATTATGACAGATGTATTAGCAGCTGCGTGTAAGCATCCCACCGAAAAACTAATGCGCGGGGGGTTTGGGGGCGGCGCCACGCCCCCAACGGGGGGGTTGGGGGGTAGAACCCCCCAAAGGCTTGGATTGAGTGATAAAATCGGAAGTAATACGGCCATCCGTTGAGTATGGGCTACATATCAAGAGAGGCACTAATGCAAAACGGAGAAGCAATAATCAGTTTTTAATAACTGGATTTAGTATAAGCTCTCAGCCAAAACCAGAGGAAAAGTGCCAATTCAAGTCTGAATTGGCGTGTTTTTAAGTCAGAATCAGGACAATTACTGGATAGATGTTGTAATTTCTTTCCAGGTAATTATCTGATCGGGATTTCTTTCATAATCATCAACTTAAAAAGATTTAATCGTGTTTAAAGATTCGGTAACGTGAGCTTTAAAATCTAACATAGAATCAAAAATATGTCTGACGATTCCCTCTTTATCAATGATATAGGTAACTCGTCCGGGGAGGACGAATAAGGTAGAGGGAACACCGAATAATTTCCGCACTTGGTTATCGCTATCACTTAAAAGGGTGAAGGGAAGATTATATTTTTGGGCAAATTGTTGATGAGATTGGGGACTATCGGCACTAATACCAATAACTTCCGCACCCGCATCGGTAAACACTTCATAACTATCGCGGAAAGCGCAGGATTCTGCGGTACAACCCGGAGTGTCATCTTTGGGATAGAAATAAATTACTAGGGATTTTTTACCGATTAAATCGCCGATATTAACCGTTTCCCCTGTTTGGGAAGGGAGAGAAAAATTGGGAACTTGATCGCCTACTTTTATAGCTGCCATAAGATTAATTAATCGATAGATAATTGTGGATAGGTTGATACTTTACATTCTAACCTTTTTTGGCCTTTTGTTTAGCGCGTTTAGCGGCAGCTTTGGCCGCTTTTTCCGCTTCAATGCGTTTTTGTTCGGCTTTTTGTTTTTCTTCGTCTAGTTTTTCTAGATAATAGTGATAATCTCCAGCATAGGCAATTAATTCGCCGTCCCGAATCTCGACAATTTTGTTAGCTACCTGGGAGATAAAATAACGATCATGGGAAACAATTAAAACCGTGCCTTCATAAACTTTTAAAGCCGATTCTAACATTTCCTTGGCGGGAATATCGAGGTGATTGGTGGGTTCATCGAGAATTAATAAGTTAGCGGGAGCAAGTAACATCTTGGCTAAAGCAAGACGCGCTTTTTCGCCACCACTCAAAGATTCTACTTTTTTTAATACCGTTTCCCCACTGAATAAAAATCGCCCTAAAAGACTGCGAACTTCCACATCTTTCCAATCGGGAACTTCATCATGAATGGTATTTAAAACAGTTTTAGTTAGGTCTAAAGCTTCCGCTTGGTTCTGCTCAAAATAACTAGGAATAACGTTATGTTTACCGATTTCGATCGAGCCTTCTGTGGGAGCTTCTAAACCAACAATTAAGCGTAAAAGCGTCGATTTCCCCGCTCCATTCGGACCTAAAAACGCCACTCGATCGCCCCTTTCTATTTCCAGATTTGCTCCCAAAAAGAGAATTTTATCATCGTAAATGTGAACAAGATTTTTGATAGTTACCACTTCTCGACCACTACGCACTGCTGGAGGAAACTGGAATTTTAAGGTACGCACATCGGCGATTGGTGCTTCAATTTTTTCTACCTTTTCTAATTGTTTTTCCCGGCTTTTTGCTTGGGTGCTACGGGTGGCACTGGCCCGGAACCGATCGACGAAAACTTGCTGTTTTTCTAGTTCTTTTTGTTGACGTTCGTAGGCACTTAACTGAGCGGATTGTTGTTCGTATTTTTGCTGTAGGTAGGCAGAATAATTACCTAAATAAGTGGTAGAAACTCCCCTTTCAGTTTCGACAATTTTGGTACAGAGGCGATCGAGAAATTCCCGGTCGTGGGACACTATGACCATGGGAGTGGTTAAATCCTTGAGGAATTTTTCTAACCATTCAATGGTTTCTAAGTCTAAATGGTTAGTGGGTTCATCGAGGAGTAAAATATCGGGAGTTTGTAGGAGAATTTTGCCTAAACTCATCCGCATTTGCCAACCACCACTAAAGGAACTTACCAAGCGATCGCCGTCATCAATAGTAAAGCCCATTTCTGGTAAAATTTTCTCGATGCGTGCTTCTAATCCATAACCATCTAACCCTTCAAATTGTCTTTGTAAGCGATCCAATTGATGAATTAAGCGATCTAATTCTTCGGGATCGGCTTTTTCCATGTGCTGGGGAATTTCTATTAGTTGATGGTGGACTTGATTCGCTTCTTGAAACACCGTCCAAAATTCCTCGCGTACCGTCCGACGGGGATCCACTTCAAATTCTTGGGTAAGATAGCCGATATGGAGACTGGTAGGACGGATGATCTCCCCGGCGGTGGGTTCCACTTCCCCCATAATAATCTTTAGTTGGGTGGATTTTCCGGCCCCATTGACTCCCACCAACCCGATGCGATCGCCAGTTTTTACTTCCCAAGTGACATCTTTTAACACTTCTCCCGTCGGGTAAATCTTACTAATTCTCTCTAGTCGTAGCATCGCTGATTTTTCTCCAGTCCTAGGCCGGTGAGGCAGTCCGCCTTTATTGTAACATTTAGTTAAGCTTTATCTGGTCTTTGTCAAGTTTTCTCGATTGAGCCACCCGACAGTATTTTTGATCTGAAAGAGATAATAATGCTTAATCCCTACCCCATAAAAAAAGAAACGGCTAGTTTAATCACCAGAGATGGAATTAGTTTAGCTGCCGATATTTATCGTCCCGATAGTAGGGAATCTTTGCCCATTTTACTAATGCGACAACCCTACGGAAAAGCGATCGCTTCTACGGTGGTTTATGCCCATCCTAGCTGGTATGCACGTCAGGGTTATATTGTGGTAATTCAGGATGTCCGGGGACGGGGAAACTCGACGGGAAATTTTAATTTATTTGCCCATGAAATTAGGGACGGATTAGAAACCATTGAATGGGTTTTAACTATTCCTAATAATACGGGTGTGGTGGGAATGTATGGTTTTTCCTATCAGGGAATGACCCAATTATATGCCGCTGCCAATGGTCATAGCGCTTTAAAAACTATTTGTCCAGCGATGATTGCTCATGATTTATATCGAGATTGGGCCTATGAAAATGAAGCATTTAATTTACAATATAATCTCGCTTGGGCAATACAATTAGCGGCGGAAACAGCTAGATTAAAAGGGGACGAAACTGCCTATCAAAAACTCTGGGTAGCTTCCCGAAATTTACCCCTTTTTGATCCTATTGCAGCCTCTCCCCAAATTCTACATGATTTGGCCGCCGATTCTTTTTATCACGATTGGATTACTCGTTATCTTCCCGATGACTATTGGCAAAATTTATCACCGCAACACCTTTTAAAAAATATCGATTTGCCGATGTTACATATCGGGGGTTGGTTCGATCCTCATCTCCGGGGAACTTTGAGTTTATACCAAGAAATGCAAAGTCGTTCTATTTATCCCCAACGGCTAATTATTGGTCCTTGGACTCATCTACCCTGGGGGAGAAAAGTAGGAGAGATAGATTATGGTCAAGAGGCAATTAGTCCTGTGGATAAAATGCAGCTGCAATGGTTTGATTATTTCTTAAAAGGTCAGGAAGTGGAGTTATTTAAAAATCCTTCCGTGTATCTATTTCAAATGGGATCTAATCAATGGCGATATCTAGAGAAGTTTCCTGGAGAAAATCAGCAAATTTATTATCTTGCTAGTCAGGGTTTAGCCAATCTGCGGGAGGATGAGGGGAAATTAAGCGCGATTTTGTTAGAACCTGCGATCGAGGATACCATCGTTCACGATCCTTGGCGACCGGTCCCATCTTTAGGAGGTCATAGCGTCTTACCTGGGGGAATATTCGACCGCACCATGCTAGACTGTCGCAGTGATGTAATTACCTACACTTCTCCCCCCCTAGAGAAGGATTTAACGATTTTGGGTAGTCCCCGTCTGGATTGTTATTGTCAAGCAGATGCGGTTAGTTTCGATATCTGCGCGGTGGTTTCTCAAGTTACCCCCGATGGTCGAGTTTTTAATATCACTCAGGGTTATAAACGGGTAAATAATCCCGAATCACCCCTAAATATTGCC
Source organism: Microcystis aeruginosa NIES-2549 (assembly GCF_000981785.2). Classification (NCBI taxonomy): domain Bacteria; kingdom Bacillati; phylum Cyanobacteriota; class Cyanophyceae; order Chroococcales; family Microcystaceae; genus Microcystis; species Microcystis aeruginosa. Next base: position 1,196,617 of record NZ_CP011304.1, read on the forward strand.
CTACAGGCCACTTTTATCACTATTCCTCAAGGTCATAGCTTGCGTTTAAGTCTGAGTGCCTCTTGCTTTCCTGCACATCCCGTCAACGCGGGGACCGGCAGCTATCCCCACCAGAGTCGAGCGATCAATTTTTCTATTATCACAATTAAGGTTTTTTGTCAAGGAAATTTTCCTGCAAAATTGCTATTACCTTTAGTCGGGGAAAGCTAAACCGCTGCGAGGATCGCGAATATATAAACCTAACACCAGGGAGGAGATAACCGTATCCCAGACGGGGGTGAATTTTTCCGCATCATTGACCCAATAATCCATAGTAATTAAACATTGAACTCCGGAACCAATACCCACGGCAATGCGCGAATAAGCGGGTCGATTTTCTTGGGGGTCGATGAATTGAATTTGCACCCAAACAATGCGGACAGTTTGACGTTTTTCTTGGATAACTTCGCCGATTTCGTGAGGATTGCGGCTATCTTCACGAGCTAATTTTTTGACCATTCCTTTTAGGGGTAATTCTTTCCAATCTCCGGGGGGAAGTAGATTATAGGAAACCTCTAAACGACAATCATCATCGGGAGGTTTTCTATCTAAAAAACGAAAGGAATTATCATCGGGTTCAAAATGCCAATCCTGAGGAACTTCAAAGCGAACTGCACCGCGACCAGCTACAAAAATACTGTTACCCGGACTAGATTTCCAGTTATGATCTGGATTTAAGTCGAGGGTTTCTTTGATCCATTGCAGATTGTGTTTTTTCGATTTAGCCATAGCTATAATCCTGCGGTAAGAATCGGACTATAGCTATTATTATACAGGCTTTTTCCTGAGAATTAACCAAAGCTTCTGTCTTCACCCTTAAGATAACTGCTGTATAATTTTTAGAAATCCCACAGCACAGGATTATCATCCAAGAAATCAGTTACCTGTTTACCAATATTATCAATTAATTTTAGGTCTTCTGGGGTTAAATTAATTGTCATTGCTTGAGCGTTATTAACTGCTTGAGCAGCATTTCTTACCCCAGCAATTGCATTAGTTTGGGGTTGCTTAATTAACCAAGCCAGAGATAATTGAGCTAGGGAACAATTATAGCGGTTAGCAATCGGTTCTAATTGAGTTAAAGCCGCTTGTACCCTCTGAAAGTTTTCGCCATGAAAGAGTTTATTTTTAATTCTATGATCCTCGGATGCCAACTGATAACCGTTTCTAAATTTTCCTGTTAATAAACCTTGGGCAAGGGGAGAATAGGCTAGAATAGAAATATTATTGTCTATACAATAGGGCATAATTTCCTTTTCTACCGAGCGCCAAAAGAGAGAATAGGGAGGTTGAATACTCTCAATTCTGCCGTATTGACCAGCTTCTTCCAGTTGAGAGCGGGAGAAATTGGAAACCCCGATAGCGCGAATTTTTCCCTCTGCTTTCAGATAATTAAGAGCGGCCATAGTTTCAGAAATAGGCACTATTTCCGTGTTCCATGAGCCACTAGGCCAATGAATTTGATAAAGATCTATATAATCGGTTTGGAGGTTTTTTAAAGAGCGATGGCAAGCGGCGATAACTTCCTCGTATTTGAGGTGATTAGCAAAGACTTTGGTGGCATAAATTACCTGTTCTCGCACATCGGCCAAAGCTTGAGCGACAATCAATTCTGAGTGACCTTCCCCGTAGATTTCGGCTGTATCTATAGTGGTAATTCCTGCCTCAAAAGCGGCACGAATGGCTTTAATACTTTCCTCATCTTCAATACCTGCCCACATCCTTTTTCCTGCTTGCCAAGTACCCACGAGAAGGGGAGTAATTTCTATATTAGTCTGACCGAGATAGCGTTTTTGCATAACAGTTTTTTTGATGGGTTAAGTATGCTTAGGGTTTTAGTCGGGTTTAGGGCGGAAAATCTCAGCTAAAGAGGACTAAAGTGACAAGGATAAAAACTTTTACCAGTAGGGGTGTAAAAAACAAACTTAACAAGCCACAAAAAAGACCCAATAAGCGGGTACTGAGGCTAATTATTTCGCCGTGAACATGGTAGCTAATCGACAGGGAGATTAGGGCTAGAGTAAGGAGAAAAATCATAGTTTTCTTTCCTGAGTCTATCGAGCAGAAAAGCCGTGACCGCTCACGACTTTTTGCCGCTTCTATATCTATTATTAGCTCGATTACTTAACCAATGACATCGGGTTAAAGTAAACTTTTTTAACGGAAAAGATTAAAAAATCCGTTGAAGAGGCCTGTCAGACCGGTAAAGGGACTTAAAACCGTGCCGAGGGTGTCGGTAGCAGAGGCCAGACCGTTACGATGAACCACAACCACATCATTATTGCGGAGAATCGGGTTAGTTTTCTCGTTGATACCCTGGGAAAAATCGATATTAATTGAGGTTTTGGTGACGGTCCCGTTAGGATTGAGACGAATTAATTCCACTGTGGACTGATTGGCCCGACGCTTATCAAAGTCTCCTGCGGTTAAAATTGCCTGATTGAGAGGGGTATTGGGAGGCACTTCAATTGTCCCCGGTTTGGCCACTTCTCCGACCACTTTCACGTTAATGGTTTTAGGGGCAAAACTGGCCGCTGCTAGGGTTTCCGATTCCTTGGCCGAGATGGCGGTAGCGGTGGGGATAATCACCGTATCCCCTTCTTGAAGAAAGATATCGCCGGTCATATCACCTTTATCGAGTAAACTCCAGAGATCTACAGGGATTTTCTGCTGGGAACCGTCACGAGTATAACGCAGCACTTGCACCTGTCGGATATCGGCCAGAGGTTTGATGCCTCCCGCTTGTTGGATAGCTTGGGTTAGTCGGGCCGGTTTCCTGGTGCCACCGCGATCTTGGTCATTATTATTGTTATTGTTATTATTGGCAGTGGGGACAATACGATGGGACCCCGGACGATAAACTTCTCCCACCACAGTAACATTAATTTCTCGATCGCTATCTAGTCCAAAATTGGCATCAGCTAATTGATTGACTTCCCCGACGCTAAGGGTCGTTTTAGTGGGAATAACGATGCTATCGCCATCTCTAAGGCTAATATCTTGGGTTTTATCGCCTTTTTGGATTAATTGCCAGAGATTGGCTTGTATTAGCTGTTCTTGTCCCTTGAGGTTGCGTCGGATTTGAACTTGACCAATATCGGCCACCGTAGTCACTCCCCCCGCTTGCCGGATTATTTCGGTCAATAGGGGCGTTTTTTGGCTTTGTTCGGGGTTAATTGTATAGGTTCCCGGGCGATTGACTTCTCCCGCGATGGCGATTTGCAGGGGCCGGGGGGTGAGAACGCTAACAGTAACCACGGGACGTTTGAGATAGGTGGTGTAACGTTTGGCCAAGGTTTGGCCGGCTTCGGTGACGGTCATTCCTTCCACTTTGACGCTACCAATCAGAGGTAAAGTTAGGGTTCCATCGGCTAAAACAAGGAAATCGCCGCTTAAATCCGCCACTTGGTAGATGGTGACGCGCACTTTATCCCCTTCTCCTAGGGTGTAATCTTTGCTTTGGGCGGGGATAGGGGCGGTCGCTTCTTTAGGGGGGGCAGCACTACTCGGAGGAGTGGCTTGGACTGAGCGAGCTTCTAAGGAAGTTAGGGGGGCAATAGTGCCGATAATTAATAGATAACGTAGTGATTTACTGATTAAATCCTGTAATTGGCTGCTATTTAACATTATCAATAGGACTAATTTTATCGTTGACATTGGCGATCAGTGTAGCACAAATAGTCGATCGCCTATGGAAACCCCCTCTAATATCGCATCTATCGAGAGTTACCGCTAACTGTAAGATAGTGTTAACGATTGCCTGTATGTAAAGGGGTATATTAATTTTATGACAGCTACTAGCACAATTCCCGATTTTTGTCAAGGGATAAAATATTTTGGGGCTTCCTTACCCGAATTTGATAAATATGCAGGAAAAGCCGCTATTGCTGAGGGAAAAACCGCTATTAGTGAGGCTAATGACCCGAATGCTATCTATCAAACCCTCTTAGCCGCCGATGCTTTGCGTTACCTCACCCTACAAATCACCGCTACCAAAGAATCGGGACACCCCGGCGGTTTTGCCAGCGCTGCCGATGTGATTGCCTCTTTGATGATGTTAGGCCAGAAAAATATTTTCACTGAAGTGGGCCATCATGCCCCCGGTTTTTATAGTAACGTCTTTCTTGATCGCTCTCTGGAAGCCATGGGCATCAGCAACGTCACCCAATTGGGAGAACGTTTTCGGGAAAAACACGGACTTTTAGGGCATCTTTCCGGACAAATCCCCGGACTTCTTGGGCCGGCCGGTCCTCTGGGCCAAGGCCAACATTTTGCCATGGCGGCGGCCAAATTACACCCTAATACCCTTTTCCCTGTGACTATCGGGGATGGTGGTTTAGGAGAACCCTACATTATGAGTAGTTTTGGTCATTTTCATACTGCTTATCCAGAAATTACCAATTTTCTGCCGATTTTAGTCTGGAATGGCTATTCCCAAGAACACCATAGCATGGTTTCCCTGAAAACTAACGCCGAAATGGAAGCCTATTGGCGCGGTAATGGTTTCGAGGAAGTGATTCTCATTAATGCCAAAGACTTCGATGATGCTAATCAAAATGGGGAATATGTAGATAGCACCAAATTCTCTTTTAACCAGCGTCTGGAGTTCATGAAAGTGGTGTTAATGGCCACGGATAAAGCCGCCCAATTAGCCCTAGGTGGTAAACTAACGGTGATCATTATTAAACAACTTAAAGGGGCGGGAGTTCACAAACGGGGAGCTGCTTCCCATAATCTTTATCCAGGCGATTCTTTAGAAAAAGATTATATCGTTAGTGCCTTACAGGAACGCGCTTTACCCCCTGAAGCTTGGGCAATTGTTCGTACTAATTTCGAGCGCTCTGGAGGCGGTCCGGCAGCAGAAACAGTGGTAACGGAAAAAGTCTTGCCGCTGCCAGATTTAGGAACCTTACCGATAACCGAATATACTGTGGGTGGCGATAAAAAAGTAGCCACCACTGCCATGGGGGAATTAGTGGTAGCTGTGGGTAAAGCTGACCCCAATTTTGTTGTCACTAATGCTGATGGTAATGCCGCTTCGGGAATTAATAATATTAACGTCGGTTTAAAGATTATTCACCCCACCACCGATGATACCTATTTCCAAGCACCTAACGGTCAAGTTTATGAGCCTTTAAGCGAGGATGCCTGTGCCGGGTTAGCCGTCGGTTTATCTCTCTTGGGAGGGCGGACTTTATGGTGTTCCTACGAGTCTTTTGCTATCAATGGTTTACCGATTTGGCAGACTGTAACCCAAGCGATGGCCGAGTTACGTCGTCCCACCCCTTCTACTATTACTTTATTCACCGCCGGAGCCTTAGAGCAAGGGCGTAATGGTTGGACACACCAACGCCCAGAGATTGAAAATTATTTCGCCGCTATGATGCGAAATGGCAATATTTTCCCTCTCTTTCCCTGCGATGCTAACAGTATTCAAGTCTGTTATGAATGGGCCTTAGGAACCAGCAATAAAGGCATTACAATCACCGCTAGTAAATCGCCTTTACCGGTGCGAACCACCTTTGAGCAAACTCGTCAAGCTTTGGAAAAAGGCGGCGTAATTCTCCACGAATCGGAAGGCAGCAAAAAAGTCGTTTTTGCCGTCATTGGTGATATGACTTTATTACCCGTCTTTGAGTCTGCACAACAGTTAGAAGCAGCAGGAATCGGGGTAAAAATCGTCTCGGTAATTAATCCCCGTCGTCTCTACCGTCCTAGCGATGTGATGAGTGAAACTAGCTCGGAAGCTGATAATAATTTCCTTGATGATGCTGGTTTTGACAGTCTCTTTGCCGGTGATGCTTTAATCGGAGTAACCGGTGGTACAAGCGCCATGTTAGAACCAATTATGTTACGCAGTAATGCGCGTCGGGATGTCTTCGCTTGGAAACGGGGAGAAACCACCGCTAGTGCTGGGGAAATTATGGCCTATAATGGCTTAACTGCCAATGCTTTAACTGCGCGTGCTACCCAGTTATTAGGTTAAGTTCCCAGTTAGTTTTTTTGATTATTCCCTACTTTCTTTGATTGAAAAGTAGGGATTTTTTTCTCAGGTCACTTTTACCAACGAGGTAAACTTTTAATAATTTTCCATAGGCGAGGGTATTGGAGAGATAGATAGCGCTTAATATGGGATTTTAAACTAACTAAATCCTGAGATTCTTTCAGTTCTCTATCTTGATAAAAACGAATTAAATCATCCCGTCTTTTCAGTAAAATTTTAATTTGTTGGTAATCTTCCGAGCTTAAAACTTGATGGGGTTGAATATTTTCTGGCAGCGGGCGCGGGATGTAAAAAGTTGTATGAGATGGTGATAATTCTTCGATAGGACGTTCTTTGGTATAGAGATAGATAGAAAGAGATTTCCGGGATAAATGCCGTTGATTTTCTGGTAAATTAATCTGAGAAAATCCATGCCATGAATATTCATTGGTTTCAAAAATAAGACAACGATTAAAGATAGGTACAAAAGATTTAATCTTATTTTCTTCTGGTTGACGAGGATTGGAATGTAACTCTAGATTTCCTCCCCAATCTGCTTGCCATTGGGGATTTAAATAGATTAATAAATTCAAGCGGCGATGATACCAATGACGCTCATCGAGGTTAAAATCAATGTGAGGGTCTAATTCTTGACCGTGTAAATTTTCATGGGTTCCACCCCCATAAAAACTAGGGTCTGGAATTAAATTATCAATACCGGTTAATTGGGAAATTAACTCTAAAAACTCTTGAGCTTGAATGTAGCGGCCAAACTGTTGATAAACACCCCCTAAACCGATTAAATCCTCATTAACCGCCTTCCCGCCAACTTTTCCTAACTCACTAATGGCTTTTTGCGGATTAAAACTGGGAAAATTTTCCAGCAAAATTTGCGCTTGCTCCCTAACTAAAAAATTATCGATGACCAAATGCTTAAACGGTTGCGCTGTCTCAAAATCTTGACGATAGACAGAAGATTTCTCATAAACAAGGGGATTAATAAACATTAGACAGCTTTTTTGTTGGTATGATGAATTGTAGCAATCAAACTGGCAAAATAAAGATTAACTCTCCTATTGACCTCATCGCCTATGGACTGGTGGCACAAACTCAAAGATAATCCTCTCGCTCGTTGGGGAGCAGTTTTACTGTTAATCTTCTATTTAAGCGTAATGGCGGCGGATTTTGTCGCTCCCTACTCTCCCTACTCCTCCCAACCCGGTCAGTCTCTCCTACCCCCCACCGAAATCTTTTGGCGCTCGCAGTCGGGAAGTAACAAGGGTGAGTGGATTGGCCCCCACGTCTATCCCACCACTCAAAGTGCTATTAATATAGAAACTGGTGAGCGGAAGCTAATGAGAGATTTTAACAACCCCTTGCCGCTGAGTCTCTTTGTTCAGGGTGAAACCTATAATTTCGGTCAAATTCGCCTACCTTTGCCGCCAAAATGGCAGGAAGTAACTTTATTCCCCGGTATCCCTTTTGATCTCCATCTGTTCGGAGTCATCGGCGATGGTAGAATCAATATATTGGGAACTGACGAATCGGGACGCGATAGTTTTAGTCGCCTGATTTTCGGAGGCAGAATTAGTTTATTTATCGGTTTGGTCGGGATTTTAATTTCTTTCCCTATCGGTTTATTTGTCGGTGGCGTTTCTGGCTATTTTGGCGGTTGGTTAGATGCGATTTTAATGCGTTTTGTGGAAGTTTTAATGACTATCCCCGGCATATATTTACTCGTGGCCCTAGCGGCCGTTTTACCCGCAGGATTAACCAGCACCCAGCGCTTTTTATTAATCGTCCTGATTACTTCTTTTATCAGTTGGTCGGGATTAGCGCGAGTAATTCGCGGTCAAGTTTTATCCCTGAAAGAACAGGAATTTATTCAGGCAGCCAAAGCTATGGGAGCAAAACCCCTTTATATTATTCTGCGTCATGTGCTGCCCCAAACTGCCAGTTATATCATTATTTCTGCTACGTTAGCCGTGCCGGGGTTTATTGTGGCCGAATCGGTTTTAAGTTTAATTGGTTTGGGAATTCAACAACCGGATCCTAGTTGGGGAAATATGCTTTCTTTGGCTACCAATGCCTCAATTATTGTTCTACAACCCTGGTTAATTTGGCCAGCTGCTTTGTTAATTATTCTCACCGTTTTAGCTTTTAATTTACTCGGTGATGGTTTACGCGATGCCCTAGATCCTCGCAATTTAGAGAGATAATTTAGTTATTTTAGCAATGAACAGTTATCAGTTCACTGATAACTGAAAAGTCTTCCCACTTCCCCACTTCCCATTATGAATAAAATCAGTAAAACCTTTAATAATTTCGCCGATAGTTTGGTGATTTATAGTCAAAGATACGGAAAAATAAGCTGGTTAATATTTTTAATTATCTTTGCTTGTATCATGACGATAACCTTTAATTATCCAGCACAATCGACCAATAAAACCCAAGAAAAACCCGAAATTCGTGGAGTTTGGTTAACTAATATCGATAGTGAGGTATTATTTAAACCAGAAATCCTAAAAGATGCCCTTGATAGGTTGGCCGATTTAAACTTTAATACTATTTATCCCACGGTCTGGAATTGGGGTTATACACTCTATCCTTCTAAGGTAGCAGAAAAAGTGACGGGACGAGCGCTCGATCCCCATGAATCTTTAAAAAATCGCGACTTTTTAAAGGAAATAATTAGCCAAGGTCATCGGAAAAAATTAAGAATTATTCCCTGGTTTGAATTTGGTTTTATGGCTCCTGCGGATTCAGAATTAGCCAAACGACATCCCGATTGGTTAACCCAAAGACAGGATAAAAGCGTAATTTGGTGGGAAGGAAAAGTGCATCAACGTGTGTGGTTAAATCCCTTACATCCGCAAGTACAAAACTTTATTACCGATTTAGTCAGCGAGATTATTACTAACTACGATATAGAAGGAATTCAGTTTGATGACCATTTTGGTTATCCCGCCGATTTTGGCTATGATGAAACCACGATTAAACTCTATCAAAGGGAACATTCTGGACAATTACCACCGCAAGATTACCAAGATAAAGCATGGATTCAATGGCGGGCCGATAAAATTACTGACTATATGAATAGTTTAGCCCAGACGATTAAAAAGCAGCAACCTAGAGCGATTATTTCCCTATCTCCTAATCCCTACACTTTCTCCCTAGAATCCTATCTTTTAGATTGGCAAAAATGGCAAGAAAAAAACTTGATTGATGAGTTAATAATACAAGTGTATCGAACTGATATGAACGCCTTTGACTGGGAATTATCACAACCAGAATTACAGCAAGCTAGAGAATCTATCCCCGTAGCTATTGGGATTTTATCTGGTTTAAAAGGTCGTCCGATTCCGATGGTTAATATTACTCAACAAGTGAAAAAATCGAGACAACAAAATTTTGGTGTTTCTTTCTTTTTCTACGAAACTTTATGGAATATGAGTAATGAATCGCCTTCCTATCGACGCAGGATTTTTCGAGAAATACTCCAGTCTGCTAATCCTAGCTAAAACTGCTGACTTTAAGCGAAATTATTGCCCTAATCAGGCTATAGTTTCTTAAGTTTATCTTTAAATTAATAAAAAGCAGCAGGGAGAAACTAGAATCGCTAGAATAAAAGAAGACTCTCCCTTATCACTTTATTCATGCTGATCAGACATAACCGAAGCTCGATCGCTAAACCTATTTTACTGTTTCTTGGCTGCCTTGTGATCGGGCAGTTGGGGGTGTTAGTGGTAGCCAATAGCCTCTGGTTTACCGAGATGGGTTATTTAAACACTTTCCTGAAGCAATTATCTTGGCAACTAGGATTAGGTTGGGGAAGTGCGATTCTTTCTCTACTTTTTATCTTTACTAATTTACGTTTAGCCCAGCGTTTTCGTTGGCAAAAACCCAAAGAAGATAGTTATCCTCTTAGTCCTCAATCTCCTAGTATTAATTTACTCAGCCTTTTGATTATTGCAACGGGAATTGGAGCTTGGATCGGGTCAATGTTATTGTATTACAGTAAACTAGCCCTCAGTCTCTGGACACCGGATTTTAATCTCCCTAACCTTAGTTCTTCCCTCAATTCTCCTCTGGAAATAGTTTGGATTAGGCAAGTATTAACCGATATTTCCAGTAATCTGTGGCAAGGGCTAATTATCGCTTTTTTAGTCTTGGGATTATTAATTAAAACCGAGTATTTTTTGCGAATAATATCTGTAGTATTTACTGTAATGCTATCTTTTATTATTGCTGGGCAGTGGGCGAATTTTTTAAAATATTTTTATGGTGTTCCTTTCAATATTAACGATCCTCAATACGGGAATGATTTAGGTTTTTACATCTTTCAATTACCCCTGTGGCAGTTACTAGAATTATGGCTCAGTGGTGTGGGAATATATACTCTTTTTGCCGTTAGTTTAACCTATCTTTTTTCGGGCGATAGTCTTTCTAAGGGAACATTTCTGGGGTTTTCCCGTCCGCAACTGCGTCATTTATACGCCCTGTGGAGTGGGTTAATGGGGCTGCTAGTATTACACCATATTATTCAGCGTTACCTGCTACTTTATTCTCCCGAAGGAGTAGTTTATGGTGCGGGTTATATCGATGCTCATGTTGGTCAATTTATTGAAATTATTCTGGGAATTATTGCAGGAATAACCTGTATATGGTTAGGAGAAAAAGCATTATTTGGTAAAAAAGACCGTCGCAAGTTATACAAAAATACTAAGAAAAAGTTGGTATTTTCCCCCTACTTAGTTCCTGTATTTCTCTATTTAATTGTTTGGATAAGTGGCACAATTATCAGTGGAGGATTACAAAGAATAATCGTACAACCGAATGAATTAGTGAGAGAAAGACCCTATATTGAAAGAAGTATTCAATCCACAAGAGCGGCTTTTTCCTTAGATAGAATTGATGCCCAAGTTTTCGATCCACAGGCCGAATTAAATGCCGAAGTTTTAGAGAGAAATCATCTAACTATCGATAATATTCGTCTTTGGGACACCAAACCACTGCTAGAAACTAACCGACAATTACAGCAAATTCGCTTATATTATAAATTCCCCGATGCTGATATTGATCGCTATCGGGTACGAGTAGGATTGCCTGAAAAAATCGAGGAACGTCAAATATCTGAAAAACAACAGACCATTATTGCCGCTAGAGAATTAGATTATAGTGCGGTTCCCACTTCTGCTAACACTTGGGTGAATAAACATCTCGTTTATACCCACGGTTATGGGTTCACTCTTTCCCCGGTTAATTTAGTAGCTGCCGGGGGTTTACCCTACTATTTTGTCAAAGATATCGGCACAAATAAAGACGAAGGAGCCCTACAAACCTCTAGCAAATTAATTGATTATAGTATTCCCATTGGTAAACCCCGCATTTACTACGGGGAATTAACTAATAATTATGTGATGACTCCCACCACCGCAGAAGAATTGGATTTTCCTAGCGGGGATGGAAATGTCTATAATACCTACGATGGCAAGGGAGGAATCCTAATTGGGACCGGGTGGAGACGTTGGCTATTTGCCCTTTATCTGCGGGATTGGCAAATGTTATTTAGTCAAGATTTTACTCCCGAAACTCGGCTATTAATGCGTCGTGATATCCAAAATCGCGTGCAAACTATTGCTCCTTTTTTAAATTATGATCGCAACCCCTATTTAGTAGCGGCAGATGTGGGCGATAGTAGTAGTAAATTACATTGGATTATTGATGCTTATACTATTAGCGATCGCTATCCCTATTCTGACCCAGGAAAAGATAAATTTAACTATATTCGCAATTCGGTGAAAGTGGTAGTGGATGCCTATCATGGAACGGTGAATTTCTATGTTGCCGATGAAAATGATCCAATTATTCAGACGTGGAGTAAAATCTTTCCTCATCTTTTTAAATCTTTAGCAGAAATGCCGAAAACTCTCCGCAGTCATATCCGTTATCCTGAAGATTTATTTAGTACCCAAGCAGAAAGATTATTAACCTATCACATGACCGATCCGCAAGTATTTTATAATCGGGAGGATCAATGGGAAATTCCCCTAGAAATTTACGGCACAGAACCCCAGGCCGTATCACCCTATTATTTAATCATGAAACTGCCAGATTCCGACAAAGAAGAATTTATTCTCCTCCATCCCTATACTCCCTCTAGTCGGCAAAATTTAATCGCTTGGTTGGCAGCGCGTTCAGACGATAGAGAGTATGGTAAGTTATTACTCTATCAATTTCCTAAACAAAGGTTAGTGTACGGACCGAATCAAATTGAGGCTTTAATTAACCAAGATCCAGATATTTCTCAACAGATTTCCCTTTGGAATCGAGACGGTTCTAAAGTTTTGCAAGGACACCTATTAATTATTCCCATTGAACAATCGCTGCTTTATGTAGAACCTTTGTATCTAGTGGCAGACCAAAATAGTGTCCCGACAATCGCTAGAGTAACAGTTGCTTATCAAAATAAAATTGTCATGGAACCAACCTTGAAGGAAGCTTTAGAAAAGCTATTTCAAGGTGATCAGAGCTAAGTAGCTGGTTATAATTAAATTAAAAATGGATTTTAGGTTCGATCCCCCCTGCCTCCCTTGATAAGGTAGGGTTGATTCATGAATCAACCCTACCCTTGATAAGGGGGGTGTCTGATAATTTTTAAAGCCTACCTACTTAAATTGCCGCTAATTTGTGGCCAATTAGCAAGAAAGCTGATGCTGGTTCCAGAACAATCCTCAATATCCCCAAATTCGCCCAGAAAATTGCCTGCTCTGGTTAATCAGCCAATTTTAAAATCCACTATCATCAAAGGATTGAGTTATGCTTTTAATTAGAAAAGTGGGCAATTAATTCTGTGCGAGATGAATTAATTATTAAAGGGGTAAACTCCTCCACTGGTAATAATAAAATGCGATCGATAATTACGGATAAATCTGGGTCTAAACTACCAAAACGAGCTTTCAATAAATTTTCTATCACCAGACGTTCTCCTTGTTGAAGACCCTGTTGAAGACCCTGTTGAAGACCCTGTTGAAGACCCTGTTGAAGACCCTGTTGAAGACCCTGTTGAAGACCCTGTTGAAGACCCTGTTGAAGACCCTGTTGAAGACCCTGTTGAAGACCCTGTTGAAGACCCTGTTGACGGCCAGCATCCAGTTCTTCCTGAAGACGGGAAGTGTATAAAGGTGATAATCTCATAATTAACTCTCTGTCCTCCTGTTCAAGCTCTTGATCGTTAGTTAAAGAGGTTCTCAAGTTTAATAATAATTCTAGAGCATTTACCCGAAAAGGATGATCCTCTGGTAACGATTCTAGCTCATCGATCGCCCTTGCTTGTACTTTTCCCCGGCCTAAAATTCTTAACCAGAGAGTTGCTTCTGTTGGGGGTAATTGATGGATAACAGTGATTGCCGTGCGTAAAGAGGGAGCTAAAAAATAGATACCTTCCCCCCAATTCTCCTCATCTAATTTAGCTCCGAATCCTCCTAACAGTTGCGCGGAAGCGGTGGGAGTCAAAATCCAGAGACGGGGGATTTCCCCATCGTTAACATTCGTTTTCTGACGATTTGCTTGACGATTAATTTCCCCTTCCACTTGCAACAATTTTAACAGACAAGTCCTAATTTCTGTAGCGGTGACAGGATTGCGAAAGGGTTCAAATAAACAGGGATTAATCGCCATTTTTCCCAGTAATCCCAGCAGCTCTCTAGGATTATTATCGAGAATATTCGGTGAAAACCAGACATCGATTTCTCGTACTTCTCCGCGTACAACCCGTGCCGATTTTACCTCTCCCAGAGAAGATAATAATTCTTCGAGATAATCTTTGGCAAACTGGTCATGAATAAATCTAGTCATAGGTTTATCTAAGATGATTTAATAACTTATCTCGTAATTGCTTAATCCGATCACGATATTTAGCCGCTGCCTCGAATTCTAGATTTTTCGCCGCTTCTTTCATTTGCGCTTCTAGTTGTTGAATTAACTCGGGAATTTGTTCCAAAGAAAGTTCTTCTATATTCTCACAAACCTGCTCTAATTGTTGGGAATTTAGGCGACGGGAAATATCCAGAAAAGCCAAAATTGAATTACTCGACCTTTTAACAATCGGTTGCGGAATAATCCCATGTTTTTGGTTATATTCCTCTTGAATAGCTCGTCGTCTCTTGGTTTCTTCGATCGCATTAATCATACTATCGGTGAGATTATCTCCGTAAAGAATTGCCTGACCGCGAATATGACGAGCAGCCCTGCCGATAGTTTGAATTAAAGAGCGGGTAGCCCTTAAAAATCCTTCCTTATCTGCGTCTAAAATCGCCACTAAAGACACTTCCGGCAGGTCTAACCCCTCGCGAAGCAAATTCACCCCGATCAGCACGTCAAAGACCCCTTCTCGCAGGTCTTGGATAATTTCAATCCGTTGAATTGATTGAATTTCCGAATGTAGATATCTAACTTTAATTCCCCTTTCTTGCAAGTATTCGGTTAAATCTTCCGCCATGCGTTTAGTTAAAGTGGTAATCAAAACCCGTTCATTTAAACGCACTCGCTCCTTAATTTCCCCTAATAAATCATCCACTTGTCCCTCGGTTGGTCGCACAAAAATCTCTGGGTCTAAAACTCCCGTCGGTCGGATAATTTGTTCGACAATGCGATTTTCTGACTGTGCTAATTCCCAATCTCCCGGAGTAGCCGAAACAAAAATACATTGATTAACTTTCTGCCAGAATTCTTCCGACTTCAAAGGACGATTATCCGCAGCACTGGGTAAACGAAACCCGTGATCGATCAAAACTTTTTTTCGTGATTGATCGCCATTATACATCCCGCGAATTTGCGGCACACTAACATGAGATTCATCTACAACTAATAACCAATCTTGGGGAAAATAATCCACCAAACATTCCGGTGGTTCCCCCGCTAACCTACCCGCTAAATGCCGCGAATAATTTTCCACGCCATTACAATAACCCACTTCCTGCAACATTTCTAAATCATAACGAGTCCGCTGATCCAAACGTTGCGCTTCCAGTAATTTGCCCGCTTTTTCTAACTCCAATAAACGGTTATCTAACTCGGTTTTAATATCCCGACAGGCTACCTCTAAACGCTCCTCCGGGGTAACAAAGTGACGGGCCGGATAAATACTAATTCGCTCTAATTTTTGCAAAACTTCCCCCGTCAAGGGATCCAGATAACGAATACTTTCAATCTCATCGCCAAAAAAATCAATTTTAATCACCCGATCCTCGTAAGCGGGGACAATTTCCAAAATATCGCCCTTGAGACGAAAACGACCGCGAGTTAACTCCAAATCATTGCGATTGTACTGCACTGACACCAAGGCCCGTAATAATTGCCTTTGGTCGAACTCTTGACCAACTGTTAAGGAAATCGCCGCTTTTAGGTATTCCGCAGGCATTCCTAAACCATAAATACAACTAATGGAAGCGACGACGATCACATCCCTGCGTTCAAACAGCGATCGCGTGGCCGAATGGCGCAGCATATCGATCTCATCATTAATCGAAGAACTCTTTTCGATGTAGGTATCGCTGACAGGAATATAAGCCTCCGGTTGATAGTAGTCGTAATAGCTGATAAAGTATTCCACGGCGTTATTGGGGAAAAATTGCCGCAATTCGTTACATAATTGGGCCGCCAAGGTCTTATTATGGGCTAGGACAAGGGTAGGCCTGCCGATTTTCTCGATCACAGCGGCAATGGTGAAGGTTTTGCCGGTGCCGGTTGCCCCTAGGAGGGTTTGGAAACGCTGCCGGTTTTGCAGGGAATCTACCAATTGATCGATCGCTGCCGGTTGATCCCCGGTGGGTTGAAAGGGTGCTTGTAGTTGAAAAGCGGACATTAGCGGCTAGGTGTAGAGAACAGGCAAAATAAATTATCAATCAAATTACCAACACTGATAGGGTTTTGGGGAAAGAAAGATGTATCTTAATATTAGAGAGGATTTTAAAAAAAGATTAAAAGTCTTCGAGAATACCCTAAACTTAAATCTTATCGTTTCCCCGAAGCTATTAACGGAAAGGAGTATCAGGTTATGACGGTGGAAAATCTAGAAACGAACGGGACCCAAACCCCAGCAACCACAGAAGAAAAGACCAGCAGCTCACGCGGCAAAGCTACTACGGCTAAAACCGCCAAAGATAAAGAAGTAGTCGCCCTTTCGGTGAAAAACAACGCTGAATCGGCTTCCAAAGCCTTAAAATTCTATCAACCTGAACATCGCTTACCCGAAAATCGTCCTGTTGGTACTAGCCATCTTCACTTCACGGAAGATGAAATGTTACCCGGAGGCCGTCCCGTGGAAGTTAGCCATCTGAAAGTGGTTAGTACCTATTCTTCCGTCGGTGGATTGCGTCCTGTCGGCTCTAGTGGTATGGAAGTTAGCAGCACTCTAGCGATTTCTGGCAATCGTCCGATCGCTCTTAGTCATCTGCACATTAGCGAAACCTATACAGTCATGGGTAATCGTCCCGTTGCTTCCAATGAAATCGATGATCCCGAAACTTTAATGGGATTTTTGGATTAATTGTTTTGTTGATCAAGATAGATTTTTTCCCTGTCCCGGACGGGGAATTTATTTTTTCTAGCCCACCGTTTTTAATCCCGATGCTGTTTAAGCAAAAATTGTTCTTAATTGTCTCGTTTCTAATAGTGGTTTTTTGTGGTTTCGGATTATTAAATCTTACCTACGATGCTTCAGTTTTAGCACCGCAGCAATATTATCAGATTCGATCGCTTCATAGTCGCGATGGTATCGGTAAATTTTATCTAGGACGGGAAATCGCTAAAGTCATGGGACACCAAGAAATGTTATGGTTAGAACGTCCTAGTCGCCGTTTCACAGAAAAACCCGATGATCTGATCACCGCACTACATCTAAAACCCACAGATCTAGTGGCAGATATCGGAGCGGGGACAGGTTATTTTAGTTTTCCTCTGGCGAATTTAGTAGAACAAGTTTTTGCCGTCGATGTGCAACCGGAAATGTTAGGGGCAATTGATTTTTTAGCCGAGGAAAATCAAGTAAAGAATATAACCACAATTCTCGCCACAGAAACCGATCCCAAATTGCCTATAAATGCGATCGATTTAGCTTTAATGGTCGATGCTTATCACGAGTTTTCCTGTCCCCGCGAGATGATGGAGAATCTGGTCAAATCCTTAAAACCCGCTGGTAGGGTGGTATTAGTAGAATACCGTCGTGAAAACCCTCTGATTGCCATCAAGGCCCTTCATAAAATGACCCGCAGACAGGTAGAAAAAGAAATGGCCGCCGTCGGTTTAGTGCCGGAAGAAATTATCGAGACTTTGCCCCAACAACATTTAATGATTTTCCAAAAGGCTGGTTCTTCTGGTTAATTTTATCGGCAAGCTTGGGTATCATAAGATTATCTAGGTAAAGAGGTACATGAAAATGGACATCGATGATCGAGTAGATTCTCTCTATAAACTAGCTAGAAATTATCCAGATAATCGGGAGTTACAAGAAGCGGTTGCTGTAATTAAGTCCCTGCGAAGCTCTCAAGGACAATATAAACGATGGAATCAGCAATATCGAGATGATAATAGTCATTTAAAAGACCAAATTGTTGAAATATCTGCCACTAATATTGACCTGCAAAAAGAATTAGATTCTTTAAATTCAGAAATGCAGAATTTAACTGAAGAAAAAGCCAAAATTACGGCGGAGAGAGAGAAAGTTATTGCTGAATTAAAGCAGATCCAAATGGAAGTAAAAGTGGCGGCTTATAATGTCCGTAGTACCAAGTCTGTATATGGAAAGCTAACTATTTTATGGACTCTAGTAAAATCTCTATTTCTCGATGATAACTGGGAAGATTTTGGTTCGATCGATAATAACTTGCCCTCCGATCCTGACCGGCCACAAATGGGGAGTGGTCAGTCAAATATCAACAAATCTTTGCTAGATAAATAAATCAGTTAAGGAGTAAAATCAATCATGTCTAGAATCAGTAAATTAATTGCTAACCTAGAAGATTTGCACCAGCAGGATATAAAAAATGCCGCCCAAGTTTACGGAATTACGGCCACTCTGACTCTCCGCTTGCAAGAAGTTTTAAATAGTTTAAGCGATCATGATTTGAATATTGCCCATAAGTCTTTGCCCGAAGGAAATTTAACTAAAGATGATATTATCTCCCTTTACGGTAACTATAATAATGCCTATAAAGCTTATAAAGAAGCCTACAATATTAAATGCTCAAAGGGATGGGAGGCATTTTTACAAGCGATTCATGGTTTAAAACCTCCCAGTCCTTCTCTTAGTTTAGAGCAGCGGGTTGAACAGTTAGAGAAAACGGTAAAAACCTTAGTGGAAATTCTCCTCGATAAAACTTAAATCCAACTGAACTTAATCCACGGAATTTTCTTTTTGGATTAATACTTCACCAGCGATTAAACGTTGGGCTGCCGACAGTAAAACATCCTCAATACAGGGCTTGACAAAATAACCTTTTGCTCCTTTAGCGGCGGCGAGATGCTCCATTTTTGGCGTCCCTCGCGAGGTAATCATCGCCACTGGTATCCCCTGAAGTTGTTCATTCTCTTGCAGACGAGAGAGCAATTCTAACCCATTCAGGCGAGGCATTTCGATATCGCAGAGAATCAGATCACAAGCCAAACCGGCCCGTAATTTTTCCCATGCTTCTAAACCGTCCCGGGCCTGTTCAATGCGATAACCAGCTTTAACCAAAGAAATCGCTAACATTTCCCGCACTATTAACGAATCATCGACAATCAAGACGAGAGGACTCGATTGTGCCAGCAAATTAGCGGGATTACTATCAATAATCGTTGTATCAGAGGATAAAGACTGATTAAGAGTCGCTTTAATACTATTAGCTAGTAATACTTCCCCCGCAATCATTCTTTCAGCTGCCCAGAGTAAATCTCTTTCCGTGTAGGGCTTGGTAAAATAACCACTAGCCCCTAATTTCGCCGCCACCTGACGATGACGTTCCGATCCTCGGGAAGTCAACAAAGCCACGGGAATCGCCGCTAATCTGTGGTCTTTTTGCAAATTAGACAGTAATTCTAGTCCATTCATGCGGGGCATCTCGATATCGCAGAAAACGATATCACAGGGCAAACCACCGCGTAATTTTTCCCAAGCTTCTTGACCATCCCGGGCCTGTTCCACACGATAACCGGCTTTAATAAAGCTTAAAGAGAGCAATTCCCGGACAGTAATCGAATCATCGACAATCAGAACCATAGCCTCGGATTTTTGGCTAGTTTCCACATCTACAGGGGGGGCAGATTGGCGCCAAAGACCACCGTTATCGATACGCAGACGACCCCTGGCGATGTCGATTAACTCTAACACATCGCCGACGGGCATCACCGTACCATCCCCTAAAACCGTCGCCCCAGCAATCCCAGCCGTTTTCGGAATCGGTCCTTCGATCTGTTTGATGACGATTTCCACTTCACCGATCACTTGATCCACCTGTACCGCGAGGAGATGATTACCACCGCGCAGGATCACGATCGAAAAAGAGTCTTCCTCCTGTTTGCCAGTGTAAAAACTACCGCGACTTAGTTGTCGATTGCAAGAAAGCAATTCGCTCAAGGGTTGGAAAGGCAGTAAAGTGTTTTGCCAGAAAACACAGGGCCGTCCCTCCCCATCTATTTGGATATCGCTGGCCCGGAAATCCTTCATATCTTCCACTCCGTCCATGGAGAAACCGATGCGAGCATGATTACTAACGCAACAGAGGGCCTTACAGATACTCAGGGTTAGGGGTAAACGGAGCGTAAAAGTGCTTCCTTTGCCCAGTACCGAGTCAATAGTAACGGTCCCGCACACATCGATTAAACTGGTACGCACCACATCTAAACCCACCCCACGACCGGAAAAATCATCGGCCTGATCTTTGGTAGTAAAACCGGGGTGAAGAAGAATTTCATAGACTTCTTGGGTACTGAGGTTTTGAGCTTCCCGATGGCTGATCAGGCCTTTTTCGATCGCCTTAAGTTTAATCAGATTAGCATCAATACCAGCCCCATCATCACTAACGGTGATCACGGTTTGATTTCCCTGTAGGAATGCCCCCACAGAGATCTTACCGAGGGCGGGTTTGCCTTTGGCCATGCGTTCTTGGGGTGATTCAATGCCGTGGGTGATCGCATTGTTGACCAGATGGATCATGGGACTATTGAGATGTTCAAGGATCATCTTATCGATGAGAACATCACCCCCTTCCACTTTTAATTTGGCTTGTTTGTGCAGTTTCAGGGAAATATCGTGAATTGCCCGGGGTAGATGATCGGCAGTTTGACTAAAGGGAACCATGCGTGATTTGGTCATCCCTTCCTGTAGTTGGGTGGTAGCCTGTCGCAGACTGCGCGTCACCTGATCGGTTTCATCGACGACAAATTGAATATCAGAGGCCGATTCTCGCACTCGCACGATCAATTCGATCATCTCTTGGGATAATAAGTGGAAATCGGTAAAACGGTCGATCTCTAGGGCATCTAGTTCCCCGGTCATGGCCGAATCGCCCTGATTTTCTCCCTTAACTCCACCGTAACCGATGGCACCGCTAGAATTGCCACTAGCCAGTAAAGCCCCTTCTAGGAGGGTTCTTTCATAGAGCTCCTGCATCCGAGCGCCCACATCGCTGAGATTTTGGACTTGGTTAAGCAAATTATCTAAAAAGAGACGCAGGCGATCCTGTTCCTCTTCCAGGCGATTGCGTTTAATCACCAGTTCCCCGATCAGATTGCTGAGGTTATCCAATTGTTTGATCGGCACCCGCATGGTCTGTTCAAAAGCTTTACTGACAAGAGGACGCAGGTTATTTAACCCGACCGGTGGACTGAAACTGGCCGCCGGAGTCGCTGCCATCACCTGATTGGTTTCTTCGAGGAGTTTTTCTAAATCTTTGAATTCATCCTCTGGGGAGCTTTCTGGGGCAATTTCCAGTGATTCTAACCGTTGGAGAGGTTCTGTCGCGGCCACCGGAGCCGCTGCTGTGGATTCCCAGAGGAAGACCTCTAGGGATTCAAAGATGTCTGGCAGTGGCGATTGCTCTGGTGGAGTGGGTTTTTCCAGAAAAGCTTCTAAGTCTTCGAGGCTGTCGTAAAAATTCGGGTTGCTGATGGTTATAATTGCTTCTGAGTCCCGCACCGCTGCATTTTCTAGCAGCAGCGATTCCAGATAATCCCAATCTTCTGGTTCTGACTTGGGAGCAGTCCCACGGGTAGAATAAAAATCATTAGTGGCGGCTTCTTCCCAATTGATGCTATCGCCAAAAAGTTCCTCTAATTCCTGTTCTAAGGGCAAGAAAGACAGGGTTTGGTCAAGAGAAGCCCCATACCTGGCCGCTGGGGGGGAACTCTGCTCAAATAAAAAGCTGAGTTCGTCTAGAGTCTCGTCACCGTCGGTGTCTTTGTCTTCTAAACTCTCTAACAACTGTTCGAGATCTTCGTTAAAGAAATGATCCGAGTCCGGTTTCATCATGATTTGCTTCCTGCCAAGTCTTCCTTTTTGGTCAACCAATGCTCTCTCTCTGGCTTCAGATTACCTAGAATTTTACTCGATCAACCCATTCACTAGGAATTTTTTTATGGCTAATCAAACTCTTGGACTCGATCGACAATTTTATTCCTATTATCAATCTATCTGTCTGCGAGAACCCCCGATTTTAGCTCAGTTACGTCAAGAAACTGCCTCTCAACCCCTAGCAGTCATGCAGATTGCCCCCGAACAAGGTCAGTTTATGGCTTTTTTAGTACAGGCGATCGGGGCGAAAAAAACTCTAGAAATAGGGGTTTTTACCGGTTATAGTGCGCTAGTGGTGGCCTTAGCTTTACCCCCCCAAGGCCAGCTGATCGCCTGTGATCTAAGCGAAGAATATACCAGTATAGCCCGCCGTTATTGGCAGCGGGCCGGTGTCGCCGATAAAATCGATTTAAGAATTGCCCCGGCCCTGGAGACTTTAGATCAATTAATCGCCGGGGGAGAAAGTAATAGTTTTGATTTTGTCTTTATCGATGCCGATAAAAGTAATTATGATCCCTACTACGAACGGGCGTTACAATTGGTCAGAAGGGGCGGAATTATCGCTATCGATAATGTTTTTTGGTCGGGACGAGTGGCGGCGGCCGATAGCACCGATAATCGCACCAAAATTATCCGTTCACTTAATGCCAAAATTCAGCAGGATGAACGGGTAAATATCAGTATTATTCCTATTGGTGATGGTTTGACCCTGGCTATGAAAAAGTAAAGAAGTTAAGGAGATTAGAAAAGCTTTTACTCTTAACAATCAGGGTCGATTTTTGTTGTCTAAATCTAGTCACCAGTCGGAAACCACCCACAGTAACGCTATATCTCTTAAGACCGTTAACGACAGCACTAAGTTATCAGTTCCACGGAGAGGGTGGGATTTGAACCCACGTTAGGTGTGACCCTAAAGCAGATTTCGAGTCTGCCGCATTCAACCACTCTGCCACCTCTCCACAGGGTTTGAGTCTGGATTATCATTTTAACAGATTACTTGCCCTAGGATTGATTTTTTTTGATCGACCTCTGGCATAATTGATTTTTGAGGGCTTAAAAACGTCAAAAATAAGGATTAAGCGGCATAAAATCGGTAAATAGACCATTTAATTGATTATTATTCATTCCCAATTCTCCTGACTACCGACTACTGACGACCGACTCCTCACCAACCACGACAATTTTTGATTTTTACAAGAGGTCTGATGAATCAAGCTCCTTTTCTTCCAGTTAACCATCCCCAGCCTAACTTTCTCGACCGGTTAGGGAGTCTCTGGAAATTTTCCCGTCCCCATACGATTATCGGCACTTCTTTCAGTGTTTTAAGTCTGTATTTAATTGCTTTAGGCAATATTAACGATTTTTTTAGCCATTGGCCAGTTTTATTGCTCACTTGGGTCGCTTGTCTTGCGGGTAATGTCTATATCGTCGGTTTAAATCAGTTGGAAGACATCGACATCGATAAAATCAATAAACCCCAGCTTCCCCTAGCCAAGGGCGAATTTTCTCCGTTAACAGGACGGTTGATCGTGGGTTTTACCGGTATTTTAGCAATTATAATGGCTTTTATCGGTGGTTTTTGGCTTTTAATCACCGTGGGGATTAGTTTACTTATCGGCACTGCTTATTCCTTGCCACCAGTGCGTTTAAAACGCTTTCCCCTCTGGTCCGCCTTCTGTATTTTTACCGTCCGGGGTGTCATCGTCAATTTAGGTCTTTTTAGCCACTACAACACAGTTATTAATCAAAATCAGTCTATCTATCCCTCGATCTGGGTTTTAACAGCTTTTGTTCTTGTTTTCACCGTTGCGATCGCTATTTTCAAGGATGTTCCTGACCTAGAAGGTGATCGCATTTACCAAATTACCACTTTTACCCTCCTTCTCGGCCCAGAAAAAATCTTAACAATTTCCTTATTGACAATTTCCCTGTGTTATGCTGGTATGATTGCCGTCGGTCTCTTGGGGATAAGGGGAATTAATTCTCCTCTGGCCATTGTCGCCCATCTGCTCCTACTTGTTCTTCTTTGGTGGCGTAGTCGCGGAGTAAATTTAGAAGATAAAAGCGAAATCAGCCGATTTTACCAATTTATTTGGAAATTATTCTTCCTAGAATACCTGATATTTCCCCTTGCTTGTTTACTATGAAAATATCTCCTTTTTTAGCGGCGATTCCCTTACTTTTACTAGGTGGTACAAGCGCACCTAGTCAGGAAACCATCGATCCGCAATTATTAACCGGCAACCTTCATTTAAACCTGAAACATGGGGTTTGGAAACTGTGGCAAGATCAACCCGTTTATCAAAATCTTACCCTAGATTTAAGCTGCGATCGATCTGTTTGTCAGCCGTCGGTGTGGGGATATGCGCCGAAATTCAATAAAGAAGTGGATCACCAAGGTACGGTAACAGCAATTAAATTAGACAATGCTTGGCGATTACAGGTGAAAATGAACATTCAAACTCACCCTTGGCAAGCGGAAGTCAGGGAAGCTATCTATAATATCGAAATTGTCCCCCACCAAGACCAACTTATCGGCAGTTATCAAGGCACGTTAGGGGGAAGAAGACTACAAAACCAAGTTAATGGCACAATTTCCCCTTTATGGCCTAATCCTGTCCCTAATTACCAACCCCTACAAGCGCGAGAACATCCCCGCTTAATCTTTCGCAAGTCAGAATTAACTAATCTCAGAGAAAAAGCGAAAACTCCCATCGGTCAAACTATTATCGCTCAATTAAACAACAGTTTACAGCAAAAAATTTATTACGATGGTTATGTTCCTAATGGGGGTTATCATGCCACAGGTCATTGTTTTTTAGCAATTTTAAATCAAGATAGAAAATCAGCAGAAACCGCATGGGAAATTCTCGAAAAAACCCGTAAAAATCGAGGCAGGAGAATCTTAGAACAATCTCCAATTGTCGCCGGAGTCGCTCTCGCCTACGATCTTTGTTATGATTTTTGGGGAGAAAAGCGCCAACAGGAAATTACTCGCTGGTTATCTAGTGAAAGTAAAAAACTTCTCAAAGGCGATTCACCCAAAAATGGCTGGAATGGAGACACAGTTAGTAACTGGAATGCGCGGGCCAGAGGTGCGGCAGGATTAGCCAGTTTAGCGATTCTCAAGGAAGATGTACCGCCCGATTCTCTCTATTATCCCTCTGCACAGGTGGAAATGGCCAAACGTCACATCGAACGCTATTTTATCACAGCTATCGGCGATCGAGGATTTGGCACGGAGGGAGATTTATACAGCACCGAACCCATGGTTCTCGCTGTTTTTCCTTTTTTGCAAGGGTATCGAAATAGTCTCGGATTAGACTTAGTAACCGGTTCCCCAGCAGCCCAATTAATCCCCCATTATTTAACCAGAATTGTCCCTAAAAATGGTCAATTATTGATTCCTGCTTATGGCAGACATCAGACTTTTTTGGGAGTATCTTTATTGACTATCGGATTGGGAATTACCGATAAATCATTGCTACCGGCACTAAAATGGCGATTACAAGGTCAAGAAAAACAACTTTTTCACCCCCATTATCCTCATATTGCCCCTTTTCTTCTCGCTGGTTATCCATCTAATCTTACTCCCGAAAATCCTGAGCGCCAACTTTCCAGGGTTTTAGTTGATCAACAAAAGGGATTTTATGCTTTTCGTAATCGCTGGCAAAATGAAGAGGATTTTGTCGCTAGTATCTATCTCAAACAGGAACCTTTTGTGGGGGGATGGTCTTTTCCCGATGTCGCGAGTTTGAGAATTTGGGGATTAGGAGGACATTGGGCGAGTTTTGAGGGGTCAGAAGGTGACTGGAACTCAGAAAACACGGTTACTTTCCCGAAAACCACGCCTTGGATCCAGGCAAAACCGATAACTTTTCAATCCAGTCCCGATGGTTCGGGAGTAATTACCTTAAAAACTGGTAAAATTAGGGTTAAAGGAGCTAATTCAACCTTCGGCTCCCCTCAGGGTCAACCAGCAGAAGTGGCTCTAGTTCGTTCTTTCGCCGTCGATTACGGCCTGTCCTCCGGTTCCCCCGGATTATTTGTCTTGATGGATAAATTATTAGGTAAAGTCGAGCAACCAGAATTTATTAATAAAACTTGGGTGATGAATACCCAGGGAAATGTCATTCTCGGAAAAAATAGTTTTACTATCACTCAAAATCGGGCAACTATGCAGGGAACTTTTATCACTCCCGTGACTTTAAAAGTCGAGAAAACTAATACAGGTGAGCGCATTTTAGCCACAGGTAGCGAGGAATTTTTTCTGGTGATGACCGTGCAGAAAAGTCGCCCCCCGGCAGTTAAAATTATCGGCAAGGGATTAGATGCGATCGTGCAAATTGGCTCCCAGGAAATATCAATTATCGACGGTGCAGTTAGATTAAAAGAGATGAAGTTTCAAGAGCCATAAAAATTGGCAAGTGACCCAAGAAAAGTTAACATTTGTCAAGGATAATTGTAAAGATGATGACTATTTGAGCAATGATTTATGATATAATTGGTACTGCCGACCAAAACAGACCCTAAATTTAGAACTATCTAGAATTGCATCTATAATTTCTGGCTAACTAAACTATGACTAAATATTATCAAATCACCGTCCACAATCGTCAGACGGGCGAAAAAATTACCACCACCGTTCCGGGGGATAACTATATACTACACAGTCTGGAAAAACAGGGCTATCAATTACCCTTTTCCTGTCGCAATGGAGCTTGTACTAGCTGCGCGGTCAGGGTATTATCAGGAGATATCTACCAACCAGAGGCGATCGGACTATCGCCGGAATTAAAAGCCAGAGGTTATGCTTTACTTTGTGTCAGTTATGCCCGTGGCGATATGGAAGTAGCCACCCAAGACGAAGATGAAGTCTATGAACTGCAATTCGGTCGCTTTTTTGCCCGTGGGAAAGTGCGTTTTGGTTTACCCTTAGATGAAGAATAGATTAGGGATTAATCGTGCCAGATACCAGCAGCCAATTAGAAAAATACCTAGACATTGCCAGTGAAGCCGCCCTAGCGGCAGGAACACTTATCCTCGATAATTGGGGTAAAATCGAGAAAATAGAAGAGAAAGGGCGATCGGGCGATTTAGTGACGGAAATAGATCGTCGAGCAGAAACAGAAATTCTCAAAATTATTGGCCGTCACTTTCCCGAACATGGGATTTTAGCGGAAGAATCGGGAAAACGGCCAGGGACGGACAGCGACTATCTCTGGGCGATCGATCCTCTCGATGGAACCACCAACTATGCTCACGGTTATCCCGTATCCGTCGTCTCCATCGGACTACTGATCGCAGGGAAAGCAGCAGTGGGAGTCATCTATAACCCCTTTAGAAAGGAACTATTTCGGGCAGCCCAGGGTTTGGGGGCCACCCTGAACCGTCGTCCCATCCATGTCTCCCGGACGAGTGAACTAGAAAAAAGTTTACTGGTGACGGGTTTTGCCTACGATCGCTGTCAAACTCCCGATAATAATTATGCCGAATTCTGTTATCTGACCCATCTGACCCAAGGGGTACGCCGCAGCGGTTCCGCTGCCAAAGACTTAAGCGATGTGGCCTGTGGGCGCTTAGATGGTTATTGGGAACGAGGGATTAATCCCTGGGATCTGGCCGCAGGAGTTATTCTGATCGAAGAAGCTGGGGGTAAAATTACCGCCTACGATGAAAGTCCTTTTCTGATAGAAACGGGGCGAATCCTGGCTACTAACGGACAGATTCACACCTCCTTAAGCCAAGCTCTGCAAAAAGCTGCCTCTTGGAGGGTTCAGTTTGAATCCTTTTAATATTTACTGCGATTATTATTTTAATTAGAGTAGGATACTCTCTATGACTTTTCCAATTTCCCAGGGATTATTTCAATATGATTTAATCGATCATTTCGCTATTTTAGGAGTCTCGATCGATGCCGAACAGGAGGAGATTCGCGAGCGTTACTTAAAAATCGCCTATAAACTCCATCCTGATACCTGTCGCACTCACACCCCCGATGAAAAGAAACTGGCTAATCAGTTACTTTCAAAATTAGTTAACCCCGCCTACGAACATCTGGGCCACGACCTATCTCGCGAAGAATTTCGCCTTGTTTTAGGACAAATGGGCAAGGCAATGGGGAAAGATTTGAGTAAAATCACCATCAGTAGCGAACCAGCTAGAAAACTAGCCCAATCTAGCGCTAACTATGAATTAGCCTATCAAAAAATCCTGCAATCTTTGGCGATCGATCAATATACTGCCCTGGAAAATACCTATCAGAAAATCGGCCAACTCAGTGAACTCAATCTGGTTTATCTGATCTTAACCGAAGGTCGGGGCAACAAGAAAACCAGCCCGAAAGTCTTTATCTCCCAGAGCAATACTAACCAGTCCGAGTTAGTTAGACCAGCTTTCACCACGGCAGTCCAGACTAAAAGCAAAGAATCGCCCCTAGAAGCCTATATTCGCCGCGCCCAAGCCTCTCTTGACCAAAATAACCCCGCCCAAGCTTTGCGAGAATTGCGCGATGCCCTGCGGCAAGAACCGGATAATGGCATCTGTCACGCCCTGCTCGGTTTAGCCTACCTGCGACAAAATCAACTGTCCATGGCCCGGGTTCATATCAATCGGGCCTGGAAAGCCAGCCCCCAAGATGCGACGGTGATTAGGTGCAAACGGGAACTAGATAAAGCAGTTAATTCTAATATTGAAATGCAAGACCAGAAAGAACAAAAAGATGAAGGAGAGCGCAAGGGCGGTTTTTGGTCTCGATTTGGTGGTAAAAAGAAATAGGACTGACCAGTGCCACCGATTTTGATTAGCAAACTCCCATGATTCATCAACCCCCGGCGGGGACAAGGGATTTATTACCCCTAGAAGTTACCCAAAAAGGCTGGATTAACGATCGCCTTCAGTCTGTCTTTCAGCGTTGGGGCTATCAAAGGATCGTCACCTCCACCATTGAATGGCTCGATACCCTCACCGCAGGCGGTACGATCGATCCCAGCACCGTGATCCAACTGCACGGGGATAGTCAAGGACTATCGGGATTACGCCCTGAATTAACCGCTTCCATTGCGCGTAGTGCCGTCACCCGCATGAGTGGGGAGTCCTATCCCCAACGTCTCTGTTATCGGGCCAACGTTTTTCGTCGCCCTAGCGCCAGTTATCATGGTCGTCAAGTGGAATTCTATCAAGCGGGGGTAGAACTGCTCTTTTCTGGCGGTTTACTAGCTGATGCCGAGATTTTACTGCTCCTGGCCGACTGTTTCGATAGTTTGGCCGTCCCTAACTGGCAGATTATTTTAGGAGAAGCGGGTTTGACTCGTTCGCTACTTTCTCCTTTTCCGGATCCCTTACGCGAACAGGTGAAACGCTGTTTAGCCCTCCTCGACTACGTTAGCCTCGAAAATCTTCCCTATCCCAATGAAACCCTCCGGCAGCAAGCCCGACAATTATTTCACCTGCGCGGTAATCCTGAGGATGTCCTCGCACGAGTGGCAGTATTAGCCCAGGAAGAATCAGCCCAAAAAGCCGTTAATAACCTTAAATCCCTAGTAGAGCTGCTTAATGCCGATCGCTCTGAACCCTTCCCCCTAATTCTCGATTTAAGTCTGATTCAAACCTTTGATTACTACACCGGCATCGTTTTTAAGGCGGTTAGTGATCACCAGCAAAATCTCAGTATTTTAGGCCAGGGCGGACGCTATGATCAATTATTGGGCGTTTTTCATCCCCAGGGTCAATCGGCTCCGGGTATCGGTTTTTCCCTGAATATCGAAGAACTGCACGAAAGTTTATTATCGGGGCAGACTTTACCCAGTCAAGCTCCCCCCCTCGACTGGTTACTTATCCCTTTGGGTAATAACGCCCAGATAGCGACTTTTAGTAAAGCTCGCTCCCTTCGCAATGCTGATCCGAATCTGAGGGTGGCGATCGATTTAGGGGGTCGCAGCGAGGCACAAATTCGTACCTATGCCCGCGATCGAATGATTAAAAATCTCGCCTGGGTGCAGGAAGATGGTTCCGTGATCGAAGAATCTCTCTAAAAGGGGGCAAAAGCAGCGAACATACTGCTTTCTGCCCGCTGCTATAGGACTCCCTAATTGTGTTCAATTACTCGTCATCCCAGTCATGCCTTCGATCGGTCAAGTGAAATCGATTTTTTTTATTATCCTCTTTCTCCTGAGTATTCTAGGGGGTATTCTACTGGCTTCGCTACTTCAACAACCAGCGATCGCCCAATCTCCTGCCTCGGATATAGTGCTGAATCGTTATCAAATTGGACAGCAAACCTATCTAGAAAATTGTGCCAGCTGCCATATTGCCATTCCCCCCAGCATCCTACCGAGTCAAACTTGGAAAAAAATCCTAGAAAATCCGGATTCTCACTATGGTATCCGTTTAAAACCAATTGTTGGCATTACTCAGCGTCTTATCTGGGATTATCTCAGTTATTCTTCCCGCCCTCTTAGGGAGACTACTTTTGTTCCCCTCCTAATTGAACAGTCCAGCTATGTAAAGGTTTTGCACCCTAGGGTCAATTTACCCACTCCTCTCGGTCATACCACCTGTGTCACCTGTCATCCTAACGCTTCCCGCTACGATTATCAGACCCTTACCCCCATCTGGGATGATGCAGCCTAATCAGTTATCAGTTATCAGTTATCAGTTATCAGTTATCAGTTTTCAGCTTCTGAAGGCAAGGGGCAACAGGCAAGAGGCAAAAGACAGAATCTGACAATTCTCCTACCTAAAAAGAAGGTTAGAAACTAAGCACATCAAAGCTTTTAGCTTAACCAATTAGGTCTTAGATTCGGCCCTTGTTTTCAGATGTGAGTTTTTAGTTCACTGATTACTGATACCAAATCCCTTTTTAATAGTGTGATTAACTCTCAAGTTATGAATTGTTTCTCCCCACACCCCACACCCCACACCCCACACCCCACTATCCTATACTTTTTAAAC
Source organism: Microcystis aeruginosa NIES-2549 (assembly GCF_000981785.2). Classification (NCBI taxonomy): domain Bacteria; kingdom Bacillati; phylum Cyanobacteriota; class Cyanophyceae; order Chroococcales; family Microcystaceae; genus Microcystis; species Microcystis aeruginosa. Next base: position 1,227,141 of record NZ_CP011304.1, read on the forward strand.
AGGATTTAGTATGATTACTGTTTACTGATCACTGAGAGGGGGTGCAGTTAGGGTGATTTCGCCGATTTGACCAGCTTTACCCATTAATTGGGCAGGTTTTTCGTTAAGAGAGATTTTAACACCGCCGGCATTGCCCGATCGAATATTTAAACTCTTTTGGGCTGTCCAAGTTTGTTTGGCCCCGGGTTGGAGACTGCCTTCATAGACTTTTTTGCCATCGGCAATTACGCGTACCCAAGCGGCCTGTTCAATAGTCACTTCGGCTGAGAGGGGAACTTGTGGCGGGGGAGAAGGGGAAGGAGAGGCTACCACTGCGGGAGGGACTACCGGCGCGGGGGAAACTAGAGGGGAAGGAGAGGGAGTAACGGCAGGGGGGTTAGAGAGGGGGGGACGGAGGAAAAGATAGCCAATACCGCAAAATATGCCCGCCAGCAAGCCTAACCAGAGATACATCCCGAAAACGCCTGATTTAGCTGGTTGGGGGCTAGTCTCTGGGGCTGGTTTTTCTGGTTCCACCCGTTCCGCTTTTGGGGCAGCGGGTTCAGCCTTGGGGATAGGGACAACTTTTGTGGGCAGTGTTTTCGGGATAGTTACCTCTTGGGCTAATTGTTCGGCACTAGGAGACAAGCGATCGGCTAAAGCTTTACCATCAATTTTTAGGGCATCACCGTAGCGCTTGATAAATCCCTTGACATAAATTAATTCTGGTAATTTCTCCCAATTCCCCGTTTCCAACGCTTCTAGCATTGGTACTCTAATCATCGTCAGGGCGGCGATATCGTCCATGCTCAGACAGCTTTCTTCCCGTTTTTGACGTAAATAAGTCCCGATTTCCTTGATTTGTTCGGCTTGTAGGGGACTGAGTTGACTCATAATTCCAGTCATAATCTGTACCAACTTAGATGATAATCTCGATTTTGTTATTTTGGGATAATCTCTTCTCTAGAAGCTCCTTTTACCTTGTCATCATTACCGGCGAAAAGGTTCCAAAAACTGGCAAAAATCGGCAATACTTGCAAAAGTTAAGTTTTTTATTCTCGGTTGACTGCACTGACCAGCCAGACATACATTTGTTCTTAATGCTTGTTGTTCTCGAACTCTCAGCTTATCCCTAATTATGACCTTTATTCCCCATCCCGACACCGCTCCCCTTCACCTTAGCTGTGCCGTAGTCACGGTGAGCGATACTCGTACCCCAGAGACGGATAGAAGTGGCCAAATAATTCAAGAGTTACTAACTCGATCGGGTCATGATATTGGCCTATACTTAATTATCCCCGATGAACCCTTACAAATTCAAGCAATCTTATCAGAGATTAGCAATCAAAATCGGATAAAAGTCTTAATTCTCAATGGGGGTACTGGTATTGCTCCCAGAGACACCACTTATGATGCTTTAGTACCTTTATTAAGGATTACTTTGCCCGGTTTTGGCGAATTATTTCGTTATCTCAGTTATCAGGAAATTGGCTCCCGTGCCATGGCATCAAGGGCAATAGCTGGGGTTTATCAAAACTTATTAGTCTTTTCTCTACCTGGTTCCACTAATGCCGTTAAATTAGC